>JAIYDB010000074.1 GCA_027487695.1 Cytophagaceae bacterium
GGCGGAGGCGGTAGCTTCGGCGGATTTGGAGGCGGAAGTTCCGGTGGCGGTGGCGCCAGTGGCGATTGGTAATAACAGCTATAGCCTATGCAAGCAGATAGTTTTAGTTACGGTAACCTTGTTATGCATTTCACTAAGATTGGTGAAAGGCAATCTCCTGATGGTTCGCTAAAACCTATACTACTGCTCTTTCACGGATTTGGTCAGCAAGAAAAGCAACTCTTTGCCCTTGCCAACCAATTAGAACATACCTACTGCTGCTATTGCTTTACCCTCCCCTACCACGGCAAAGGCTCGCGATGGAAAGGCAACCAACCCATCAATAAGGCACTACTAGCCAATTGGTATAAGGCATTTTTACAATCCATCAATTGTACGAAAGCAAGTTTGTTTGGCTTTAGCATAGGTGCAAGGTTTGCCCTATCGCTTACTACTGAAGTTCCTGAAAATGTAACAGCTCTTTATTTAGCTGCGCCAGATGGTATTGCCTTTCAGCCTATCTATTCGTTTGCTACAAGCACCGGGATTGGAAGATCAATTTTCAAGTATTTGGTTTTTAAACCGAAGCTGCTATTTAACATTATTCAAATAGCCCATAACCTTAAACTAGCCGACCTACCCTTGCTCAAATTCGTTTCTAATCAAATGAATTCGCGCCCAAAACGATGGTTGGTGTATCAGTCTTGGATACAATTTAGTCAGTTAAAAGCTACAACTATAGCCCTAAAACAAACCTCTAAAAATTATACTATTCCAATTTTTATAGCGTTAGCTAAAACAGATAAAATTATAGAAAAAAACAAGTTGGCACCCTACTTAAACAAACTGAATTTGACTAAGTTTTTAGTAATAGAGTGCAGTCATAACCAATTGCTTAACCGTTGTCATACGCTGTTCAAGTCATAAACAAACCTATAATAGTATAGCAAACTTACCTTGTTTTATAGCCCTAAAAATTGTACTTTTGGTGTAATAAAACTCACAATCACACAAAACAAACCTGAAACCAACGTGGATATTTTCGATAGACTTCGTAAAGATTTAGGCCCCATTGGCAAACACAGTGCTAGTGCCCACGGCTATTTCACCTTTCCAAAATTAGTGGGCGAAATAGGTCCGCACATGCATTTCAGAGGTAAACCAGTTTTGAACTGGAGCCTAAACAATTACATAGGTCTTGCTAACCACCCAGAAGTAAGACAAGCAGATTCTGATGCTGCTGCCCACTTTGGTATGGCGCTTCCAATGGGAGCTCGTATGATGAGTGGTAATTCGGATTTCCACGAGCAACTAGAGCAAGAACTTTCAGAATTCATTGGTAAGGAATCTACCATGCTATTAAACTTTGGCTACCAAGGAATGGTATCTATTGTTGATAGCTTGCTTTCCCGTCACGATATTGCTGTTTATGATGCGGAATGCCACGCCTGCATAATCGATGGTTTGCGAATGCACCCTGGTAAGCGTTTTGTTTTCAAGCATAACGATAGAGCTAGCTTAGAACAACAACTGGTACGTGCCCAAGAACTAGCGACCAAAACTGGTGGCGGTATTTTAGTAATTACCGAAGGTGTTTTCGGCATGAACGGACACCAAGGTATTATCTCAGATATTGTTGCTCTGAAGAAAGAATACAACTTCCGTTTGTTGGTAGATGATGCCCACGGATTTGGCACTATGGGTCCTACCGGCGCAGGTACTACCGAAGCCCAAGGCTGTACTGATGGCGTAGATATCTATTTCAGCACCTTTGCGAAGAGCATGGCCAGCATTGGCGCCTTTGTAAGTGCCGATGAGTACGTGATCAATTACCTGCGCTATAATATGCGCTCCCAAATATATGCGAAGAGCTTGCCTATGCCATTGGTAGTAGGAGCCTTAAAGCGTTTGGAATTGCTGCGCTCAAAACCAGAATTGCGTGAAAAACTATGGACTATCGTAAATGCCTTACAAGGTGGTTTACGAGCCAAAGGATTTAATATAGGCAAAACCACATCGCCAGTTACGCCAGTAATTATTGAGGGCGACGAAATGCACGCGACCAAACTCGTGTACGACCTTCGCGAGAACTACGGTATATTCTGTAGCATAGTGGTGTACCCAGTTGTACCGAAGGGTATTATTATCCTGCGTCTTATCCCAACAGCAATGCACACCCTAGCCGATGTAGAGCGCACCCTCAACGCCTTTGACGAGGTAAGGGAAAAGCTAAATAACGGAACTTACGCCGCACAAGAAAGCCCGTTGCTAACGGAGGCGAAGTAAGACTCGATATAATATCCTTGAAACTAATATGTTCATCAAAAAAGCCCGCTGCGCGGGCTTTTTTGATGGGGGCAATTTCTGTATCAGGATTTGCTGGATTTTAGGAAATGAAGGATAACTTTTTTAACCACGGAGTGGTGAAATTATTATAGCAAAAAAACTAGTTCTAACTTAACCGTTTACCTCCCTTCCTCCACCAACCCCACAGCAATCTTTGCGCTTGCTAGTGCCAAGGGTACGCCTCCGCCAGGGTGTACACTTCCACCTACGAAATACAGATTTTTCAGGTAAGGACTCTTGTTCTGGTGACGCATAAAAGCTGCCATACGGTTGTTGCTGCTTATTCCATACAAGGCTCCTTGGGCGCTACTGGTTTTACTTTCAATGGTCCGAGGGTCTAGCTGACGCTCAGTAACAATATGATGATCAAGGTTTACGCCTAAGCGGTTACTGAGTTTGGCAATGATATTTTTACGCGCTTCTGCAATTAGGGCATCCCAATCTTGGCTTTGGTTATTGGGTACATTTATCATCACAAACCAGTTTTCACAACCTTCTGGGGCATCGTCAGGCTTTAGTTTGGAAGTGATGTTAATGTAAACGGTAGGGTCGGCACCTATGTTAGCATCCTTAAAGATTGACTCAAACTCTGCCTTATAATCGTTACTAAAAAATATATTATGCAACCCCAATTCTGGAAAGCTGCGGTTAATTCCCCAATAGAATATCAGGGCTGAACTACTTTTAGGTTGATTCAGTAGCTTAGTTGGGTGCTTTTCAGTTGGTAATAGGTACTTATACGCATTTACTACATCCATATTACAAACTGTAATATCGGCAGGGTGGTGGGTTTGGTAGCAATCTGTAACGCCAGTTGTGTTGCCTCCTGAAGTATTGATTTTGGTTACCTTATTATTAAAATGGAATTCCACCCCAAGGTCGGTAGATAGTTGGTATAAGGCCTCTGTAATGCCATACATCCCTTTGGCAGGAAAATATGCCCCTTGGTAATGCTCCAAATAAGGAATAACGCTAAGTAAAGCAGGCACCTGCCACGGGTCGCTCCCATTGTAAGTGGCAAACCTATTGAAATACTGCTTCATTTCAGGGGTTTGTAGCAGCTGCTCTCCTTCCTTTGCCATACTTTTGAAAAGTCCTAAGGCTGGCATTTGCGGGTAGGCTTTGAGGGCTTTGGGGTTGGTATAAGTGCTTACCTTATTCATAGCCCGGTATAGGAAAAGCTCGCCTACGGCATTGTATTTCTTCTGAACTAACCTAAGGTATTTGGTTATATTTTCCGCAGGTTCACCCGTAGCAGCCGAGGCTGTTTGCACAAATTCATCAGGATTTGCGGGGGCAATAAACTCCTTGCCATTATCCCAAAAATAGCGGGTAAGTTCTGGCAAACGACTGTATTGGAAGTAATCTTCAGGCTTTTTACCTGCTAGTTCAAATAGCTCTGTTACGTGCCAAGGCATTGTAAATAAGGAAGGACCAGTATCGAATCGGTAGCCGCCTTCTTCAAGAATACCCAACTTTCCGCCTGGCTTATCAGATGCCTCAAATACGGAAACCGCATATCCTAAAACAGACAAACGAATGGCTGCCGCCAAGCCGCCTGCACCTGCCCCAATCACTATTGCCTTTTGCTTTGCCATCTGTAAATAATAAGGGACAATTCGTATAAAGGTTTACAATTCTTTCTTAAATTTTTTTGATATTTCGGGATGATCTTGCTTGAAGTAGGCTATAAAAAAGACCTCATCACCGATTTTCTGGAAATGCCAGTGGCAATATATGCCAATTACCCCAATTGGATACGTCCGCTAAATCAGGATATTGAAGCCATTTTCGATCCTAAACAAAATAAGTTGTTTCGGGGTGGTAGTAGTGCAATGAGATGGGTACTTTACAATGAAAGCAAGGTTTGTATTGGTAGGATTGCTGCCTTTATCAATAGTAAGACAAGCGAAAAAGAGGTAATACCTACAGGTGGTATCGGCTTTTTTGAATGTATAGATAATACTGAAGCTGCCAAACTACTTTTTGATGCGGCTATTGATTGGCTTAAGCAAAACAAAATGCAGGCAGTTGATGGTCCTATCAATTTTGGCGATCGTGACCGTTGGTGGGGACTTTTAATTGATGGCGATTATCCGCCGAATTATAGTTGTAATTATAATCCACCCTATTACAAAGCCCTGTTTGAAGGATATGGCTTCCAGACTTATTTCAAGCAATACACTTATTATAGGTCGTTAACTAAGCCTTTGGAACAAAGTGTTTTCGATAGAGCACAACGCATAAAAAACACACCAGGAATTGTATTTGAGCATTTACGAAAGAAGAATCTTAAGAAATACACCGAAGATTTTAGGGTAGTTTATAATAAAGCGTGGGTAAAACACGGGGTTCCAGAAATGACCAAAAGTATGGCATCGGGTTTAATGAAGAAACTTGGTCCCGTAATGGATGAGCGTATTATTTGGTTCGGTTATCAGAACGATGAACCTGTAGCGTTTTTGGTTGCCTTACCAGAGTTAAATCAGATTTTTAAATACGTAAATGGGAATCTGAACTGGTTAGGAAAGATTAAGTTCCTCTACCATAAACTAGCTGGCACCAATAAAAAGATGCTCGGATTGGTTTTTGGCGTTGTACCTGAATGGCACGGTAAAGGAATGGAATCGGCACTTGTTATTGCCGTTGGCGAAAAATTATTGAAAGGATATGTTCCTTATACGGAAATGGAAATGAATTGGATCGGCGATTTCAACCCCAAAATGATGAGAGTAGCCGAAAATATTGGCGCTGAGATTAAGAAAGTGCACGCCACCTACCGTCTGTTTTTCGATGGCAGACCAGTGGAATACCATCCAGTACTTTAGAGTTAGTCCTTAGGAAGGGTATAACTTTGTTTGGCTTCTTTGGTAACTATGCAAAAGGGCTTATCTGTTCTTCCTGTGAGTTGTTGCCCGCTCATTACATAGTCAACTTGTTCCGAATTAGCGATATACACTTTAGTACCCACCTCTAAATCATACTTTTTGCTCAGTCCTGGAGCAAATGTTGAAATAAAAGTGCCATTCCCTGGAGTACTAGGCTGGTAAACGATAATGGCATATTTCTTAGGTAAAATGCTTTTATTCACAAACTTTACCTCCACTGTTTTAAGTGGATTTACCTCTGCCTCAGTTTGAGCAAAAGCAATTTTGGCAAAGCATATCAAACAAATAGTTAATATGCTAATCAGTAAATTCTTAGGTGAGTATGAATGCATATACCTATAATAAATTCATAGGCATTTTGTTTAAATCTTAGCTTTTACACCTCTTCTAGCATAGCCAGAATATCATCAACATATTCGCGGGTATTGCTGAGGCGGGGTACTTTATGCTGACCACCTAATTTGCCTCTGCGCTTCATCCAACTATAAAACGTACCTGAAGGCACTTTGCGGACTACAGGCAATTGCAAAGCTATATCTTGGTAACGCTTGGCATCGTAGTCAGAATTTACCGTGCGAAGGGTAGCATCTAATATTTGGTTAAATGCCAATAAACTTTCTGGGTCTTTATCGAATTCAATAATCCACTCGTGACCGCCTTTACCTGCTTCGTTCAAGTAAATAGGGGCTGCAGTAAAGTTATTGACAATGGCCCCTGTTTGTTTACAAGCCTTACTGATGGCTTGTTCTGCATTTTCAATGATTAGTTCTTCACCAAAGGCATTGATAAAGTGCTTGGTACGTCCTGTAATCTTAATTCTGTACGGACTCAAATTCGTAAATCGAACCGTATCGCCAATTAAGTAACGCCATAAGCCTGCATTAGTACTAATTACCAAGGCATAGTTTACGCCCATTTTTACTTCTGAAAGCGGAATAGCCTTAGGGAAATCTTTACCTAGTTCTTCCAAGGGTAAAAACTCATAGAATACTCCGTAATCAACCATCAAAAGCATTTCATTCGGCAGACTTAAATCGTCTTGCAAACCAAAGAAACCTTCGCTGGCATTATATATTTCTAAGTAGCTCATTTGGCTACCCGGTATTAACTTTTTGAATAATTCACGGTAAGGGTCAAAACTTACCGCCCCATGCAAGAACACTTCCAAGTTCGGCCATACTTCGTGAATATGCTGCGCCTTGCTCATTTCTAATATTCTATTGAGCATCACAATGTTCCAGGTAGGAACACCGCTTATTACGCTGATATTTTGGTTAATGGTAACATTGGCAATGGCTTCAATCTTTTCTTCCCACTTATCCATCAGGGCAATATCTAACGAAGGGGTTCGTAGGTACTGCGCCCAAAAAGGCAAGTTCTTCATGATGAGTGCGCTTACATCGCCCACCCAAATTTTGCTATTTTCTTCGGCACGAGAAAGACTACCACCCAAAGCCATATTCTTGCCCGATAGCACCTTAGTACCTTCTCTATTGGCAAGGTAAACGGCAATCATATCTTTACCTGCCTTGTAATGGCAATCCCTTAACGATTGTGCAGTAACAGGTATAAACTTTGAACGTGCATTGGTGGTACCGCTACTTTTGCTAAACATGGTAACCTTACCCGGCCAAAGGGCACTTTCTTCACCAAGCATTATGCGCTCAAACCACGGCACTAAGTCTTCGTAAGTGCTAATAGGAGTTTGCTCGGCAAATTCACGATAGGTTTTTATGTTTTTATAGCCGTGTTGCTTACCCCATTTGGTAAGCTTGGCATTGGTAAGTAGCTGCGCAAATACTTTTTCTTGGATTTCAAGCGGACGATTTCTAACCGCATCTATTTTGCGGTATCGTTGCTGCATTGCCCAAGTAATTACGCTGCTAATTACATTCATTGTTACCAAAATAGGTAAATTATTACCTCTTCTACAAATCTAAAGTCTTGGTAGCTAAACCCTGCTACCTTAGCTCTTTGTTTAAAATTAAAGTTATACCTTCCTTTTTAGTTCAAAGTGCTTGCCTAAGTACACTCGGCGCACTTGTTCGTCGTTTGCGAGTTCTTCGGCAGTACCTGCTTTTAATATTTTTCCTTGAAATAAAAGATAAGCTCTATCAGTAATAGATAGGGTTTCGTTTACGTTATGGTCGGTAATGAGGATACCGATATTTCTGTTTTTAAGCTGGGCTACAATGGTTTGAATTTCTTCAACTGCAATAGGATCTACCCCGGCAAATGGCTCATCTAAAAGTACAAATTTAGGATCAACCGCTAAGGCTCTGGCAATTTCAGTACGCCTTCGTTCGCCACCACTAAGTACCCGACCTAAATTTTTGCGCACGTGGGTTAAAGAAAATTCTTCTAACAGCATTTCCATTTTTTCTTTCTGTGCCGCCTTGCTCAAATTGGTCATCTCTAGCACTGCTAAAATATTTTCTTCAACAGATAGGGTCCTAAAAACCGATGCCTCTTGTGCTAAATAACCAAGACCTAGCCTTGCCCTTTGGAACATCGGCATATAGGTAATTTCGGTATCGTCTAAATAAATTTTGCCGTCGTTAGGCTTAATCATACCCACAATCATATAAAATGAAGTGGTTTTACCGGCACCATTAGGTCCTAATAAACCTACAATTTCTCCTTGCTTTACTTCTACCGATACATCGTTTACAACGGTACGTTTTTTGTACTTTTTAAATAGATGTTCGGCACGTAAAAGCATAATTGAATTAGGTTTATAAATATAGAACGTAAAATTAAGGCATTTGAGGGTGTTAAATACAAAAAGCGCAAAGCTATTTGCCTTGCGCTCTTCATAAATTCATTTTTGATTAGTCTAGAAGGCCACCGAGGTTACCTAAAACACTACCGCTTTCACGGTTATTGTTAGAACCTCCTACTGAAAGTTCTTGGATAAGCTTAGAGATAGGCATTGATTGTAACCAAACACGGCCTGTTCCGCTTAGGGTAGTTAAGAACATACCTTCGCCACCAAAAATCATTGATTTTAAGCCGCCAGCTGTAGCTATATCAAAGTTGATAGATTCTTCAAAAGCTACCACACAGCCAGTATCTACCCTTATGGTTTCATTGTTCAATTGACGTTCTACTAAGGTACCGCCAGAGTGAACGAATACCATACCATCACCTTGCAATTTATTCAAGATAAAGCCTTCACCACCAAAGAAACCACTACCTAACTTCCTTTGAAAAGCAATAGATATTCTTGTGCCTAAAGCTGCAGCAAGAAAGGCATCTTTTTGAGTAATAAGGGTATTGTTGAAAACAGTATCTAAATCCAAGGCTATAATAGTACCAGGGTAAGGTGCAGAAAAAGCAACCTTCTGTTTACCCATTCCTCGGTTAGTAAAGTGGGTCATAAATAGCGACTCACCTGTTAAAACACGGCTACCCACTTGCTTTAACTTATCGAAGAAACCTGCATTAGGATTGCTACCATCGCCCATTTTGGTTTCAAACTGAATACCTTGCTCCATATACATCATGGCACCAGCTTCAGCAATTACTGTTTCGTTAGGGTCTAATTCTACCTCAACCAGTTGGATAGAGTGACCAATAATTTTATAATCTATTTCGTGAGATCTTGGCATTGTTTTGTTATTCTTGATTAAAGATGGCTAAAGTTGGTAAAAGGCAATATGAAAGCAAAGTATGAATTAGGATAATCGGCTTTTGAATGTGTTGAAGGGCGTTTTTTAAGTACCCTACTCCGCCACCCAGCTATCCAAAAAGTGCAACATACACTCATAGGCCTCTTGCGTAATGGCAGGGAAATTGGCTATCCTAAATGTTTCTGGCTTCCAAATTCCGTAACCTGCGCCTAACTGAAAATCTGAACGCAAGGCATCGGTATAGATTTGCTCAAGTAGCTTTGGCGTTGTTTTTACAGCAATTACTGTGGTACTTCTGATTTCCTTATTTTCTATCAGTGGTTTTAAATGCGGATTTGCCTCAAACCAATCATAATAGGTTTGCGCCCTATGGTCTGCTCGTAAATCAATAGCATCTATATCTTCGGCATTGTGCATCACTTTGTTAAGCAAGTAAATTCCTAACACATTGGGCGTAAAGCTATTCTGGAACTTTTCCCGATGTTTCAACATACTTACCAAGGAATTATAATGCTTGTTTTCGCCTATTTGCCTAGCCCTTTCTACCGCAGCAGGAGATAATACTAATACCCCCAAACCCGCCGGTAAACCAAAACACTTTTGTACTGAGGCATACCAAATATCGGCTACTTCCCATTCGAACCTAATGCCCGCCATTGAACTTGTGCAATCCAAAGCGATCAAACTTTCAGGATAGGCTTTACGCCAGGCTGTTAAAACTTCGTTCGTTAGCTGGGTGCCGTTACTGGTCTCATTTTGAGTAAGACAAAGTAATTCAGGCGCTACCAGAAGTGGATAGTTCTCTGGTAAGGGTGTATTTTCAATGCCAATATCAATCCCTAAGCTAGCTGGCCTTAGTTTTTGAGCATATTGAAACCACTTTTCACCAAAAGCACCAGAATAAAAATGGGTGCTTGCCTCTTTAGTGAGCGATTGAGCTAAAATTTCCCAACATTCTGTAGCAGAGCCAGTAAACAGAATTGTATAATTTTCTGGTATATGTAGTCGATTATGAAGTAAGGCAAAAGTTTCTGCACTTAAAGCATCAAATCGCTTACTACGGTGAGAAATACTCAGGATCCCTTCGTCGTATGCTTGTTTTAAATAATGCTCAACTTCTGGATAAACCTCACTAGGACCAACAGAAAAATAAAAAGACTTGCTCATATATACAGTAGTTGATTAATTGGCTTTACTCATTAAATGTACTAAGGCGAGGGTATAACCATCTAAACCTAAACCACTTATGGTACCAGTAGCTTGAGCAGCGATAAAGCTTTTATGTCGGTATTCTTCCCTAGCATAAACATTTGAAATATGTACTTCTATCACAGGGGCAGGTATGGCAGCCACAGCATCGGCAATGGCTACAGAAGTGTGTGTATAACCTCCTGCATTCAGTATAATTCCTTGTGATTGAAACCCTTCTTGGTGTATTGCATTGATTAACTCACCTTCAATATTGCTCTGAAAATAAACCAAGTTTACATTCGGAAACTGTGCCTGAATATTGGTGAGATAGCTTTCAAAGCTATTACTTCCATAAACCGAAGGTTCGCGTATGCCTAATAAATTGAGGTTGGGTCCGTTTATAATGGCTATACGCATTTTGAAAGTAGTTTAGGTACGCTTGTAACTGCGCAAATATGAAACATTGATATTTAGTTTCAAAAAAGGACTTAACATTTTACCTTGCATAAAATTACAGTGGCTTTCAGAAATGAGGCCTGGCAGTTAGTAGTATCTTAAATCAATCTATGTTCAGAAAAACTGCTATTCTTTTATTTTGCTTTTTGTATGGGCTAAGTTGCTTAGCACAAGATACTTTGAGTGGTTTGGAAGGTCCTGCTGCGGCTAGGGTTGTCTATTTAATTAAACAGGCTACCCCTAAAGTAAATGAGCCCTTACCATTGAATGCAAACTGGTCAGATTTTTTCAAGAGGGGCGAAGTTGGCAGAACTGCCCTTAAAGAAATCAATTCCATCAATCACCTATTCGCTGCTAAAGGCTATGCACAGTTTGTGATTGATTCCCTAGAACAAGCAACATTAGATTTGCTTGCTAGTGCAGTAGTATCTACCCAAACAGATGCCGATAAAATTAGGGCATTGAAAGGATTAGGGAAGTTTTACCTAAACAATGAACGTAAAGGCGATAGCGTATACATAGCCCACATTCAATCAGATTTTAAGAAATTAAACTACCGCCTTCCTCATTTTGGAATTGCCTTGCAAGCAGGCACAGGTTTAGGACTAAACCAATATGTAGAAGTGGGCGTACTTATTGGCTGGGAATACCAACGCAATTATAAGGTTGGAGAGTATTATCATTTCAATGGCATTAGTATTGGTGCGGAATATGCGGTTGGTAAACCTATAACTGCTTTCAGATTTGGCTACCAAGGCACCATAAAAGCACCCTTTTATTGGGGTTGGTATTATTTGCCTTTAGGTACTTATAGTGCACCAAGTCCTCAAGACCCTACCATTCCAATTGATAAGTCAATAGGTGGGTTAATGAGATGGGAGGCAGGTTATGCAACACGCTTTTTATCTGTTGGGGTAGGACTTACAGCCACCTTGGTAAGTTATGGCACGCCTCAACCTTTGCAAAGGAACCTGCGAAAATCGGCCAATATTTTTGATTTAAGAATTAGATTTCAGGCAAGTACCTTACTAAAGCTAGTAATGAAAGGCGAGGGTATGCAACGCAGAGCATTTAGAAAAGGATTGGAGCGATAGCCAATAATTACTACCCTACCATTAGTTTACCTATTGAACCTATTTGAGATTCAATATCGGCATCTATTTGTTGAGATTCAGAGTCTTCTTCTTCGTCTTCATCCTCCACACCAAGCTTAGTTTCATTGTAGTAAACAAGGCTCCACTCGCCATCAAAGTCTTCTACCAAGGCGCTAAGGCTTTCTACCCAATCGCCAGAGTTTAGGTATTCAATATTGCCATACATTTTAATGGCTGGCTGATGGATATGACCGCAAATTACCCCTTCACATTTCCTATCGGTTGCATAGGTAACAAGCTCTTGCTCAAAATCTGAAATAAAGTTGACAACGCTTTTTGCCTTAGATTTAATCTTTTGGCTTAATGAATAATAAGGCAAACCCTTTCGAGTGCGATAGTTATTATAAACCTTATTCAACCATAACAAGAAAGTATAACCTACATCGCCAAGCTTACTTAGCCATTTCATATTAGTGGTAATGCTATCGAAAACATCGCCGTGGGTAACTAAATAACGCTTCCCTTTAGAATAATGAATATGTTCCTTTACTATGGAAAAGTTTTTACCAATATTAAGTGGAAGGAAATTATCTAAAAAATCGTCGTGATTACCACGAGTATAGATAACTTGGGTATCGTCGTTATCTATCATTTTCATTACTTGCCTAATGAATTTGGTATGTTTCTTTTTCCATACCCCATACTTTTTCAGCTGCCAACCGTCAATAATATCGCCATTCAAGATTAGCTTTTCGCAACTGTGCATTTTTAGAAAGCGCACCAATTCCTTGGCTCTACTTCCGTTAGTACCCAGGTGCAAATCTGAAATTACAATAGTCTTGAAATGGTTTTTCACGTTCTAAAGCAGTATGTACCTACAAATATAAAAAATTACAGATTATTACAAAGTTAAGGGTGAGTTAAGTAATTAGTTAACCTCTAAATTACTAAGCAGTTAACCTTTTTTGTTGCATTACTCCTTTAATAAACCAGTATACAAAGCAAAAGACGAGGGAAAACACCTCGTCTTTTGGCTGTTTGTTTATTTTAATCGGTATATAGTTTTAGCCTTTGTAAGCTTGGAAAACCTGATAGCACTTATACACATCGGCAAAGCTGCAATACAATGGCGCAGGTGCTAATCTAATTACATCAGGTTCACGCCAATCGCCTATTACCCCGTTCTCCATTAAGTAATTAAAGAAGGCTTTGCCCTTATCAATTACTATACTTAACTGGGCTCCTCTTGCATTGGCTGGGGTAATAATTTGTATACCTACGGTATTAACTTGAAGCAGCAAGAATTCTAAGTAACTGGTTAACAGTTCACTTTTAGCTCTTAATGCATCCATAGATGTTCTACTGAAAATATCTAGCGATGCTTGATGCGCTGCGTTGCTCAAAATATTCTGATTTGCTAATTGCCAGCCTGCAGCACCGTGCATAGGCACAAATCCCTTTTTCATCAGGAAGCGTGTGCTTTCTTCATAGCCCCACCAGCCTGCAAAGCGTGGTAAAGTACTATCATTAGCATGACGTTCGTGTACAAATGCACCTGCCACTGAACCAGGTCCGCTATTGATATATTTATAGGTACACCATACCGCAAAATCTACTCCCCAGTTATGCAGTTGCATTGGGATGTTACCAGCTGCGTGTGCCAAATCGAAACCTGCAATAGCACCTACGGAGTGCGTGGCTTTCGTAATAGCCTCCATATCAAAAACCTGACCTGTAAGGTAGTTGATACCTCCCATACAAACCAAAGCTAGGCTATCGGCATGTTTGTTTATTTCAGCGACTATGTCTTCTGTGCGTAGGGTACGTTCATTTGGACGAGGGAATAGCTCAATTATAGCGGTGCTTGGGTCAAATCCGTGAAAACGTACTTGTGTTTCCATTGCGTATTGGTCGCTCGGAAAAGCCCCTGCCTCCATAATAATCTTAAAACGCTTTGGTGTAGGTCGGTAAAAACTCACCAACATCAAATGCAAGTTCACAGTAAGGTTATTCATTGCAATAACCTCGTCAGGCTTAGCGCCCACAATTTGTGCTAACGGACCTTGGCTCAATTTATGGTAATGCATCCAAGGTTTTTCAGTCCTGAAATGCCCTTCAACGGCAAGGTTTCCCCATTTATCTAATTCTTGACCTATGTATTCTTTAGTACTTTTTGGTTGAAGACCTAATGAATTTCCGCAGAAATAAACTACAGGTTCGCCATTGGTTTGCTTTGGAAATATAAACTCGTTTTTGAAACCTGCTAAAGCATCGGCAGCATCCATTTGCTGAGCAAAGGCAGCCGTAGCTTCAAAATGGGGTAAGGTATTTTGGTTCATTGAACTATGAAGTGGTGTATTAAAATCTAAATTGGGAGCGTAATTAAGCGATTTAGGCTCAACTTTTTACTGTGGTTTGCCTGTTAATATTACACGTTCAATCCAAGCAAGGTCAATTTCTTCAAAGCTATCAATAGCATAATCGGCTTTGCCCTGCATTTCTGCTTTACTTAAGGTTGTAGTAATGCCCACAACAATACAACCTGTTGCTTGAGCTGCTACTAAACCAGTTTTACTATCTTCAAAAATTACTGAGGTTTCAGGCTTGGCACCTATCAACTCCATTGCCTTTAAATATACATCTGGTGCTGGTTTAGGCTTCCCTACCTGATAGGCACTTACAGCCATATCTATCAAAGGAAATAAATCGCCTTGGTTCATGGCATATTCCACATTGCTCACTGGTCCGTTACTCGCTAAAGCCGTAGCTGCACCAACTTCCTTTGCAGATTTTAATAGGTTCCTTAACCCCCTAGCTACCTCAAATGTAGGATTGAACATAGCTCTGTATAAAGCCTCCTTTTGTTCCCCGTGCCACAGTTTTTCCTCTAAGGTCATTTTACCTGGGAAAAGCTTTTCTAAAATATCTTCATTGGTACCACCTATAAAGTGATAAAACTCTTCGGCGGTAAGTAGCTTGCCAAGTTTGGCAGCATATTCTAACCAAGCTTCTTCATGAATATCGTTGTTATCTAAAACTACGCCATCAATATCGAAAAGTAGGGCAAACTGACTCATTATAAACGGGTTAAAATTTTACTGGAGGGTTGATTTATTTTTATGTAATTTTATAAGGTATTTTGAAGATACAAAGCTACACCTTTACTGTAATTTGCTTTATGAAATTGGCAAACCTACTCCTTTTATTGTTGTGCCTTATTGGCGGCCAAACAATGGTTTTTGCCCAGACCGATTCTACTGCCAAACCTCAGCCTAATGCTCCCCAAGCAGATTCAGTTCATGATTTATTGCTGAAACAATTTGATATAATAAGGCTTCCAAACAGGTATTTCACAATAGGACTTTCGGCTAATGCTTATAAGGGTAGTTTAAGTGCGAATTATCAGTCGTTCAAACCTGCATTTCATATTGGGTTACAGCTAAACCGTAAAAAGAGATTAAATGGTTCGTTTAACCTAGCAATAGGCAGCTATGTAGCCGACCAAGGTACGAACGCCCCTATTTTTAATCCCGATGGAAATACTCGAGTGCCTAATTCATTTGCCTCAAGTACTTTCATCGCACTTCATTACGGACTAAACTTGTATGTAATAAAAAATAGATATTTCAACTGGTATTTAGGTACTGGCTTTGGTTTAATGCGGTTTAACCCACAAGATGCTGAAGGTGCAGATCTTGTAGATCAACGCCTTACCAGACAAAGCAATGAGAATTACAGCACTGTTACATCTGTAATTCCATTAAATACTGGAGTTAACTTCTTCCACAAAAGTGGTTATGGTTTAGGTTTTCAAGTTGGTTGGTGGAACACCAATACACAGTACCTAGATAATGTTGGAAAACTTGCTACTGAACAAAAGAATGATAATTTACTTAGTTATAAGTTTTCATTGTTAGTTCCTTTTTCAACAGCTAAATAGTAAAGCCTTTTACAGGCTTTATTAAAACGCACTTTATGAGAATAGAATAACTGCTCTATAAAAGTTATTTAAAAATGGCTACTGCCTTAAATGGGAATAAAGTGCTATCTAAACTCCGAAAGTCCTATCTTTTGGCGTTAGGTATTCTTATACTCCTCAGTTTAGCAAAGGAAGTTATCACAGCAAGGTTGTTTGATAATATTGCTATTAACTCACAGCTAATCAATATTACTGGTAAGCAACGCATGCTAAGTCAACGCTTAGTAAAAGAGTTACTTCTTTATCAGTATAGTACCGATGAAACAACAAGGCAAGCACATTTAGATTCATTAAAAGTTACCTACATCAAATTTAAGCGCGGACATAATGCTATTCACTTTGGTGATGAAGCAATGGGTATCCCTAGCACAGTGAAGTCAGATTCTATTGAATTTTTAATTTCTGAACTTCAAAAACCTTATGAGTTAATAGATATTTATTGCGCAGAATTACTAGAGGCAAAACCAAGTGCTATTACACCTGAATTGATTAATAAAGTAGTTTCTAGTGTTAATAAAGCAGAAGAAAATTATTTGGTTTTATCTACCAAAACCACAAAAGCATTTGCCGAAGAAGCAGTAATTAAGGTAAACAATCTTAAAACTACGGAACTAATTCTTTTTTTGATAACTATATTAATCATTGGAATTGAAGCTGTTTTTATTTTTCTGCCTTTAGAAAGAGCTGCTTCTAATTTTTTGGCTGATAATTCAAAAACTCAGGACGAACTTTCTCTTAAAAATAAGGAGCTTTTAATTACTATAAAAGAGCTAAAATCTGCCAATAGCAGATTATTACAAAGTGAAATTGATCTGCAAGAAACACTAGACTTTACCCTCCAATTAAAGGAAGCCGTAAAAGAACGTGAACATCAGTTAGAGGAAGCCCAAGCTGCATCGAAAATTGGCGATTTTATTTATAACGTAGATTTAAAGGAATTCAAATGGTCTAGAAATGCGGGTCTTATTTTCGGTGAACTATCTAATAAGCCTTTTACTAATAGGCAATTTTACGAAATGCTTAGCCCGGAAGAATGGGAAAAAATTGAATTGGGCGTGGGTAAATCTATTCAAAGCGGCAATCTTGAAACAGTAGAATTTAGCATTTACGGTTCTGATGGCAAATACCGATGGATGAAGTGTTTCCTGAAACCAATCATTAACAATGAGGGTATTTGTGTTTCTATCATAGGAACTATCCAAGATATATCTTCAGAGTTTGAAATTAGAACGGAACTAAACCGTGCCAAAGAAGAAGCAGAGGCCGCAGCTGTAGCCAAATCGCAATTTTTAAGTACGATGAGCCACGAAATACGCACCCCAATGAATGCGGTGCTAGGTTTTACCCAACTTCTAAAACTGCAAAACAACCAACCAGAACTATCTGAAAACTTAAATATTTTAGAATACAGTGCAAGCCATCTGCTTTCCTTAATTAACGATATTTTAGATTTCAGTAAAATTGAAAGTGGTAAACTTTCGTTTGAATACACGGAGTTTACTCCTAATATTCTGCTTGCCAACATACTGAAAATGTTCCAGTTAAGTGCTGAAGAAAAGAATATTCAACTCAGCTTAAATTCAGAAGTTAATACCGATAAGTTTATCCTTGGCGATACTGTTCGTCTTACCCAAATCCTTACCAATTTATTGGGTAATGCCATTAAATTCACTGAAAAAGGCTCCGTAGTTTTAAGTTGTAAAATAGAAGAAGAAACCGCAACCCATTTAACATTAAACTTCTCTGTGGCCGATACTGGCATTGGCATACCTCCACATTTAACAGCTCAAATTTTCTATTCGTTTACCCAAGCAAAAGCGGAAACCACTCGTAAATATGGAGGCACAGGTTTAGGTCTATCCATTTGTAAAAGATTAGTTGAACTACAAGGCGGCACCATCGGCGTTGAAAGTATTGAAGGAAAAGGCTCTGTTTTCTATTTCCAATTACAATTTGAAAAAGGAAATACAATTATTCCTTTTGACCTTATTTCTGCAACAAAACCAACAATTGAACAGCCTCTAAAACCCTTTGAAGGGAAATCTATTCTTTTGGTAGAAGACAATGCCATCAATCAGTTAGTGGCAAAGCAATTCCTGAACCGATGGAATGTAAGTTATCAGATTGCTGTTAATGGACTAGAGGCAGTTAGTATGGTGCAAGAAAATGCCTTCGATTTAATTCTGATGGACCTGCAAATGCCTGTAATGGATGGTTATACCGCAACTTCTGAAATCAGAAAGCTAGGTAATAGGTTCGCCACTATCCCTATTATTGCCCTTACTGCAAGCGTAGGTGTCGATTTACGGGAAGCCATTAAAAACAAAGGACTTACCGATGCACTCAGCAAGCCCTTTATAGCGGAAGATTTATATAGGATTATTGCCAAATACTTAAATAAATAAGTGAGGCATTCAATTATATACTTAAAGGTTTTAGTTTAAAATCCTCGGCATATTCCAACACTGCAGGTCCACTCATATACCAACTACCATCTGTATTTAAACCAATGGTAATGGTATCGCCAAGTTTGGTTTCAAAAGCCATGGTATTCAATTGCTTTTCTTTGTTCAATACAATTGCTGCAGCCAAACAGCCACTACCACAAGCATTGGTTTCTCCTTCTACGCCACGTTCAAAACTGCGGATTTTAAAATTCCCCTCAGGGTGATTAACATCTTTTTCGTGCACCAAATGGAAATTAGTACCCGTTGGCGAAATACTCAAATTGTGGCGCACACCCTGAGCATAATACAAGAAGTCGCGCTCATCAAAACCATTGTCAAATAAAGCCACGTGCGGGTCGCCATGCGGGATAAACCAGCTATTAGCCCTCCCTAATAAGCCATGAATAGGAAGCGGCTGTACCCCTTCAAACCAAGGCTGGAAAGTAAGCGTAACCACCTCATTACTAATACTGCCCAAAAAATCAGTCTTTGTGGTATGGATAGTAACCTGCTCATTCCCAGTAATATGATGCCATAAATACACCGCACTACGCATTGCATTAAAGCATAATGAGTATTGCGACCCATCCGGATTAAAGAAAAGTATATCAAACTCCTTATCTAAGTTACCGAAGTTGGTAATTACCATAAGTCCATCGGTTAAGGCAATACCCTCAGGCATACAGAGTTGCACCGCCCATTCGCTATAAGGCTGCGCACTGTATTGGGGTAAATCGAAGATAAAGAAGAAGCTGTTGCCAGCGCCATTAAGCTTATATACTTTACTGAGCGAGTTCATAGTTTGGTTACTAGTATGAAGTTCAAATATAGCTTTTAGTAAGTTAGGGTGGTGATGGGAAGGTAAAAATTGGGAGATTTAAGTCAATACACAATCAAACACCAATAATAAAATTTGCCTTAAAAACATTTGCCAAAATTTACTGTTGTATTTTTTAAATATCGTAGAACAATACTATATTTCCAACAACATTAAAACTCCTTCGATTATGAAAACAACTACCTACCTAGGCCTTATTGGCTTTATAATGCTGTTACCCATAATGGTTTGGGGGCAGCGCGCCGGCGATTTAGATCGCAGTTTTAACTACGGATTGGGCGAGAATTATCAGTTTAATCGTGGGAATGGATCAGATGGCACAGTATATTCAATTACTTTACAACCGGATGGAAAAATTATATTAGTAGGAACCTTTTCTCACTACAATGGAGTTGTTAAAAACCGAATAGTTCGTTTAAATACCGATGGTACATTAGATAGCAGTTTTAATACTGGACTTGGGGCACAATACGCAATATATACAGTAGCTCTTCAATCTGATGGTAAGATTATAGTTGGCGGATTAATTAGATCCTTCAATAACGTTCCAGTAAATAGAATAGCTCGTTTAAATTCCGATGGAAGTGTAGATACAAGTTTTCATCAAGGAACAGGAGTCGGTGGTATTAATAACTATCTATATAATATAAACATCCAATCTGATGGGAAAATTATAATTGGAGGAAGCTTTTCTTCTTACAATGGAACAAGCAGAAATTGTATTGCCCGATTGAATACAGATGGTAGTTTGGATACTAACTTTAATGTTGGTTCTGGTCTATTTGGAAATGTTAGAACATCGGCCATACAATCAGATGGAAAAATTATTATAGGAGGTGAATTTACTTCGTTCAATGGTGTTTCAAGAAACAATATTGCTAGATTAAATGCAAATGGCAGTTTAGATAATAGTTTTGATCCCGGAACAGGAACTAACGATCTTGTTAATTCCTTAATATCACTACCTGACGGAAAAATTATTATTGGAGGTGAATTTACAACTTACAATAACCTAGATAAAAGATACTTAGCTCGTTTAAATAGCAATGGTATTTTAGATGAAAGCTTTAATCGTATCAATGGTCCAAATGGCTCTATAACAGCAATTACTTTAAAGACGAATGGTAATATTTTAATAGCTGGAGAATTTGGAAATTATTTTAATTCTTCTACCCAACGAATTGCACAATTATATCCAGATGGTAGTTTAGATAGGACTATGAATCTTGGATTAGGTCCAACTAGCGTTACTCGAGTAATTAGAAATATTACAATACAATCAGATGGAAAAATTATCTTGACAGGAATGTTTACTTCTTATAATAATGTTACTAGACACCATATCGCCAGATTGAATATAAACGGAAGTTTAGATACAACCTTTAATCATGAAACAGGAGCAAATACTGTTATAAGTACAACTGCTTTGCAATCTGATGGTAAATTAATTATTGGCGGGATCTTTACATCATTCAATGGAATAAAGAGAACCCGAGTAGCACGATTAAATGTAAATGGAAGTTTAGATTCAACATTTCATTCAATTGTAGGAGCTAATGACTATGTTTATGCTGTAGCGATACAAGAAGACAGTAAAATAGTTATAGGAGGCTGGTTTAGAGCTTACGATGGGGTAAATAGAAACAAGATAGCTCGTTTAAATATTAATGGAAGTCTAGATTCAACTTTTAATCCAGGGAGCGGACCAAATAGCGCAGTACATGCGATCTGTTATCAATCTGATGGAAAAATAATTATTGGTGGTGAATTCACCTCATACAATGGGGCGGTATCTAATAGAATTGCAAGATTAAATCCTAATGGAGCTTTAGATCATACCCTCAATGTAGGAACTGGAATTAATTATGGTAGAATAAATGCCATTAAACTACAACCTAATGGGAAAATAATTATTGGTGGTTTTTTCTCTGCGATAAATGGTATTGAAAGATATTCAATAGCACGTTTAAATCCAGATGGAAGTTTAGATACAACCTTCAATCCTTATATAAGCATTGGTTCAATTCACGGCATTGATGCTATTTCTATACAGGAGGACGGAAAAATAATTGTATGTGGAAGTTTCACAACGTTCAATAATGTTCAAAGAAACTCCATTGCTCGTTTAAATTCTGACGGAAGTTTAGATATGACTTTCAATCCTGGCACAGGAGCTAATAATTGGGTAAATACCTTAGGCATACAAAATGATGGTAGAATAGTTATTGGAGGGTACTTTACCATGTACAATGGTATAGCAAGAAATCATATTGCCCGTCTAAATGTGGATGGTAGTTTAGATTCTACATTTAATACTGAAACTGGGGCAAATGACTATATACAAAGCATAATTTGTCAGAATGATAATCGAATAATCTTAGCTGGAGATTTTACAGGATATAATGGCTTCTCAACTCCTTACATTGCTCGTATTCATGGTAATACTAATTGTTCAGGAATAATTACTCCAACCATTTCAGGCGATAGCAGTTTATGCTCAAGAAGCCCTTTAAGATTAACCTCCTCCTCCCCAACAGGTAACCTTTGGAGCACTGGTGATACTACCCAATTTATTAATGTTGCTCAGGCAGGTAGTTATTCTGTAAGGGTAATTAATGGCGGTTGTACCTCAGCAGTAAGTGCGCCGTTTAGGGTGGTAAATGCTGGTCCTTCACCAACGGTAATTAATTTTGATACTACCACTAACCGTTGTTTGGGGGAAAGGCTGCAACTAACGCCTGCGGGTACTTTTGCTCATTACTACTGGAATACTGGCGAAAGGACAAGGAGTATCTATACCAGAACATCAGGTCAGTATTCTGTGCAAGTAGCAAATTCTGATAGTTGTTTTGGTTTACCTTCACCGCCCATTTTCATTGCCTTTGATACTAACTGGTGCTCTGTAGAGATATTCCGAGTTGGTATTGATTCCATTACTGCAAACGTATGGGCTGATTATTATATCTGGTATTTAGATGGTATTGAATTACTATCATCTAACACTTTAAAAACAATACCGATTCAAGGCGATGGCGTGTACACTTTCAGGGCAATAAATGGTGGCAGAATGAGTACCACAAGTAATCCGATTGTTATTACTTCTGCAAGGAGGTCGTTAGTCACCAAATTTGAAGTGTATCCTAATCCTGCTACCAATAAAGTTACTGTAAATACTAGTGGCATAGGAACCTTAGAAATTTTGAATACTTTAGGTCAGGTAGTAATTACCCAACCAGCCACTGCAACTAATGAGCTTAATATAAGCCACCTTGCTAAAGGTGTTTATACTGTGAGGTTTAACGGTGCCAGCAAGATGTTGGTAGTGAAGTAAAAAATTGAAATAGCGTAGTTTACCATCAAACCGCCAGCCCTACGGGCTGGCGGTTTTGTGTTTATTATTGCTTATGATTTTGCTCTCACCCCGAAGCGTGCTGCCCTGCGGGCAGCACGCTTCGGGGTTCGCCATAGAGTTAGTGGATTTTACTTTTTGCTTTTATCCTTTCACCACTCCGTGGTTTAAAAAATCCTCCATTTCCGAAAATCCACCAAATCCTGATTCAGACAAAATCACCCATCCAAACCTCATAATTTCCCTTCGCATCCTAGTCAGTGCCGCATAGGCATTAACCACCATCCCGATAGGGATACGATATTGCAAAGACCTGTTTAAAGTGGTGGCAGCTTCGCTGACGCCACGAGTTCGTCTTTGCGAAAAAGGCAACTTTCTTTGCTTCTTTCTTTTTTGCCAGAAAAGAAAGAAGAAGACTAAATTATTGATAATCGAAGTAGTTAACCGAAATGTTTGTGACCAAATATTACGGTTAATTTATCCTTTCACCCCTACGGGGTTCTGTGTGTTGACAGACATTTCTTTGGCTATAATACTTTCACCACTCCGTGGTTTAAAAGAGTAATCCCTCATTATCTTCAAATCTTGTAAATCCTGATTCAAACAAAATAACCTAACCTCATAATTTCCCTTCGCATCCTAGTCAGTGCCGAATAGGCATTAACCACCATCCCGATAGGGATACGATATTGCAGAGACCTGTTTAAAGTGGTGGCAGCTTCGCTGACGCCACGAGTTTGTCTATGCGAAAAAGGCAACTTTCTTTGCTTCTTTCTTTTTTGCCAGAAAAGAAAGAAGAGAAGTATTTAGTCAAGAATGTGAGTGGTTTGCGGTATGGATTGCTAGGTGTGTTTTATTCTTTCACCCCTACGGGGTTTAAAAAATCCTCCTTATCTAAAATTCTTGCAAATCCTGATTCAGACAAAATCACTGTTCAAGTCCAAAAGAATCTCGCATTACCTCCTAATTATCAATAGCTTAAACATTAAAATTTATAGCGGATAGCCAGTATTACTCTTGTTTTCCACCAATTTTTTAACCTAATTTCCAACTTAAACTGCTAACCTCGTGTATTGGTAGTATAAGCACAATGAAAAATTTTCTTCAAATAGTAATGTTTCTAACAGCTCTCTTCATAGGAGCTTGCGTAGAGGTAGGGACCGATGAAATCCCTTCTACTTTATTGCAAACCATTGAAGTTAAGAATGTTAGCATTAATGTAATTGAAGGCGATACTATATATTTGAATTTACACGATAGCGTGGTGGCCAATAGGTCATATAGTTTAAAGGTAATTCCTAATAGTATTGGAATCTGGAACCCAATAAACGATTCTGTGTTCGCCTACATTTGCACTCCTGGTTACCTAGGGTTAGATACTGCCTATTACGAGGTATGTCCGCAAAATGATAGTTGCATCAGAGGTACTATCCTGATCAATATCATTAAACGTGAAATTCCCTGTAACCCAGTTGCTGTGGATGATTATGTAAATGGAAGAATAAATATCCCTGTACAAATTCCTGTTTTACAGAACGATAGCTTATGTGGTGAACCTTATTATCTAAGCGTTTCAGGATTTACTGGCGGTGGCAGACTAATTCAAAACGATATGGGTTTCACCTTCATTCAAGACTCTTCTTTTGTAGCAACTTCCCGCCCTATTACTTTCACTTATACAGTATGTGATTACGATAATAAGTGCGCCTCGGCAAATGTAACTATCTATCCACAAAACAGAAGAGACTACTGTGCCGAAAAGTATCAGCTAAACAACGATTACTTTATTTCAGACGATAGTATTCCTATATCATTTCCTTGGGAGTTTTTATTAAGAAACGATAGATTCTGTCCGCAAGATTTAATTTCTACTTCATTCTATATTGCTCCACAATCAGTAAACAGAGGCTTTTCAATTAGCAGAATACCAGGCACTAACCTGATCTATTTCTTTGAAAACAACATAAAACGCAGGCCCTTTGTGGACTCTGTTCAATATACTATTCCTTCGGCGAGCTTTGGTTTTAATACGCCAAAAAGAGCTTATGTGGTAGTTCGTTTCGATTAATTTGCGCTCTTAATATTTCCATTCACCTTTTTACCTAACTTCCCTCATATCAGTATGAAAACTGTACTTAAAATGTTCGGGATTATCACTTGCTTAGCCCTAATGGCTGGTAGTGCTTACGCCCAAAGGGACACTACCATTGTGTTCCCTCCAAACCCTAACGATAGTGGAACAGTAACTCCACCTCCGCCACCACCACCTCCTCCTCCAAGAGATACCACTAGACCTAACCCGGTTGATACAACCAGACCAAATACTGGTGTAAGCTCATTTAACGGTTTTGTTTTAGTGCAGGGCATGGGCAGAGTTGAGCGTGTTGTTAATGCAAGAGTTCAAGCCATTCGTTTAGGCTTAAACGAAAACTTCGTTGTAAATGTTGAAACCGATAGTAATGGTATGTTCAACTTCCGTCAACTTCCTGCAGGTCAGTACATATTCCGTGCAAGCCTAAACAGAGCACATCCTCTATTTAGCACCGTTTTACCTACCTACCAAGGTGGTAGCATTCACTGGTCAAGAGCTTGGTCGTTAACCATCCCAATGCGTTACGATACTTCTTTATACCTATATCTAGCTCCACGCATTGTTAGATCAGATTCTAGCGTAGTTAGAGGTGGTGGTGTAATTCGTGGCCGAGTTAATAATAGTGATAGTGTATATGTAGGTGGACGTGTAAACGCTGCTCGCATACCTTTCAATGCTCAAAATGCAGTAGTGATGTTAACAGGACCTAACGGTTTTGAATTAACTGCCTTCCCTGAAGTGGGCACTGGTAACTACAGCTTTGAGAACTTACCAGCAGGTAACTATACCGTTAGCATTCTATATCCTAAGTTGGCAGCAATTACTAGCGCAGTAGTAGTGGCACCAAATACCACCTCAGTTATTGAGTTCAATGGCAACCAACCATCTAACGTAACAGGTATTGCCAGAGATATTACCGTTGCAGGTAACTACCCTAACCCAGCTACAAACCAAGTAACTGTATTAGCTGCAGGCCTAAACAACCCATCGGTAAGCTTAACTAGCTTAACTGGTGCCAAGTTTACTGCACCAGCAACAGTAACTGCCAATGGCGTTGAACTAAACCTAAGCCAATTAAAAGCCGGCGTATACATGGTTCAAATTGCAGAAGGCAACAAACTATTTACTACCAAAATTGTGAAGAACTAATTTTCACTACCCTGAAAAGGATCACTGGCAGAGGTAATTCAAAAACCTCTGCCTATTCCTTTTCAAATTGAATATGGAGAACTTAATTCAAGAATGTGTGCAAGGCAATAGAAAAGCCCAGCGCCTGCTATTTGAAAAATACGCAGCGCGCATGATGGCTATATGCCTACGCTACATTCCTGAACGTGGTTTAGCTGAAGATTTATTACAAGAAGGTTTTATAAAAGTATTTGATAAGCTGCATACCCTAAAAGGCGAAAACGTAGAGCCTTGGATGAAGCGCATTTTTATTAACGAAGCTATAAATACGTATCATAGAAAGTATAAAGTAAATATCCAGAACCTATCTATCGACTCCATACAAGGGAGCAAGGCCGATGAGGATATACCTATTGATAACTTAAGTTTAGAAGAACTAAAAGCATTGATCAATGCCCTACCCGCAGGTTGCAAACTCGTTTTCAATCTCTTTGCAGTGGAAGGATACAGCCACGATGAAATTGCAGAAATGCTGCAAATTTCAACAGGCACCAGTAAATCACAATTTCACCGAGCCCGCAAGCTATTGCAAGCGAGTTTAGCACCACATATAAAATCATAATCTAGCAATGGATTTCAACCAACTACGAAAGAAGTTTGAGGCCGA
>JAIYDB010000112.1 GCA_027487695.1 Cytophagaceae bacterium
TCCCCATTTATACTTCGGGAAACATCATATGTCCTTTCCCAAGTTATCTGCTGTCCAAAAGTTATTTGGACCCCAAATAGGGTCCAAATAACAAATAATAAGTATGTTAGCCTTTTCATAACTAATACACAACTTTAGTTGAAAATACTTCTCCATTACTATTAAGCACTTTTAGGATGTACGTTCCTCTTTTAATTCCATTTAACGGAATTTGAGTACTTACATTATTGATTTCTTTATTAGAAATTAAAAGCCTCCCAGTAATATCAAACAACTGGATACTTTCAATGGTGGTAAGATCCTTCGAGGAAACTAACAATCCATTTTCTTGTGTGGCAACTTGAATATTGTCTTTACTTGGTAATACTCCACCACCTTCATTAGAAATAAAAGGGACAGGGAAATACACCTGTCCTACAACTGATGTATTATCACAAATACGAATATATGAATTACTACCAATTGGAGGAGTAAAATAATTTGCGGTTGTATAAGTTTTTGTTTCTATGCCCAAAACATCTTGAGCAAAATTCCTATTTACAGCACCAAGAGTTGTTCCTACAAATTCATTTTTAAACCTGTAATAGTTTAAAATACTTGTACCTGTATTATTGTTTTTAATCGAAGTCCAATTGCTAGGGCTTGTCCAATTATCGTGTACATCTCCATTGGTTCCACGTCTTAGGAAATGAAAGCGTAGCTGCACATTTCCGAGACGTGGAACTGCTAATCTATTCACCAAGAAAACCTGATAGGATTCAAAATATATCATTATAAAGGAGATTCTTTGGGTTTAGAAATACAAGGCAAAATTATCTCTTGCCTTTCGGGTGTAAACCTAGTGATATGCAAAGTAAAATGCTTGTTTTTTATTACCTAATTTTGCTTAAAAAATCACTCATTTTTTGCATAGGTATTAGAAAAGTGCAAAATAATATGGGAATAATTATATGTTTGCTCAACAAAAAAGCCCCGCTATGCGGGGCTTTTTTTGATGTCTACTTTCAATCTCAAATTACCTCTTCAATAACCCTAACTCTATCAGGCGTTCCGTTAAGAACTCGCCTGCTGAAGTATCTTCGTAACGCTTAGGGTTAGCCTCTGAAATACAAGATTCTAAGCAGGTTAAATCCATCTCGCTGCGTGGGTGCATAAAGAACGGAATGCTATATCTGCTGGTATGCATTTGCGCCTTTGGCGGATTTACCACTCGGTGGATAGTGCTCTTCAGTACATTGTTGGTAAGTCGGTCTAGCATATCGCCAACATTTACTACCACTTGGTCTGGCAGGGCAGTAATCGGAATCCAAACATCGTCTCTACGTAAAACTTGCAAGCCTTCTGCACTGGCACCCATTAACAAAGTAATGAGGTTAATATCGCCGTGGGCGGCTGCACGTACTGCATCGGCAGGTACCGCATCAGGATTTTCAATTGGGAAATAGTGGATCGGACGCAAAATACTATTGCCGTTCTTCACCTTCTCGTCGAAATAATCTTCAGGCAATTCCAAGTAAATGGCAATAGCACGAAGTATGTTTTTACCAGCTTCTTCTAAAGTATAGAAAGCCTTCAGCATAATCTCTTTAAACGCTGGCAACTCAGTTGGCCAAACGTTATCAGGATATTCCGAACGGATAGGATCTGGATCGTCGGCCGCTAGTTCTTGTCCTACGTGGTAAAACTCCTTCAAATCGGGAGTTGAAAAGCCCTTAGCCGTTTCCTTTTGTTTGCCTGTGTAACCACGTTGACCAGCCAGACCCTCAATTTCATACTGATTCTTTGTGGCTTGGTCTTGCTCAAAAAATGCTTTGGTTAAAGCATAAAGCTGGCTAATATGTGCATCTGATAAGCCGTGGTTTTTGATAGCCACAAAGCCTATGTTGTTAAAAGCATTACCGATGCTCTTTACAAAGGCAGCCTTTTTTTCGGCATTGCCAGAGGTAAAGTCGGCAAGGTCCAATGATGGTACCTCGTTTAATAGTTCTTGTTCGGTATGTTGGTTTTGCATAATCAAGCCATAAATTACAAGCTTAAAAATAAGGAATAATGCGCAAAAATTGCTTATAGATGCCTAAGTTATTTAGATAAAACGCGCCTAATAGTTGTATGGCAAGGCTTTAGGAACCTCAACATAGGTTATCATTATGCCAAAAAGCCGCACATTTTTGTTTATCCACATAAAAAATTACAAATCTTACACATTGGGGTTACCTAGGTGTAAATCACTTTGTATGGGTTATTCGTATATAGAATTAAACACACCATTACCATCAAGAACACTAGCCTTTCCTTACTGGTTAGGTGCTCCCGATAACTTACTTCTATCCTGATGAAACTCAATGAAACAAAACCCAATTGTATGGGTGATTGACTACAACGAAGTTGACTTATTAGTTGCTTCTCGTATGATTGCCCTATGCGAACCCTCCTTCACCTGTGTTGGTTATAAAAATGCCAACATTGCTCTAAAGCAACTGATAAATCTGAACGCCAACCAAGGCACCCTGCCAGATATTATTCTGTTGGAAACCAATATGCCTACCCTAGATGGGGTTGCATTTACTGAAGCTTGTTACCTGCAAAACTGGCAAACCTTTATGCCTAAGTTATTAGTGCTTTCGTCTGAAACGATAACGCCAAAATACCAAACCTTGGTAGATAGCCATTCTTTGAGCGGCTATTTGGAGAAGCCTATCGCAGTAAACTCGCTCTGTTTAAATTTAAGGAACCTTATTAGCTAAGCTAATTCCTGAATATGGACTAACTTTGTATTACCCAATAAAGGCAAAAAGGCATTGTTAGTCCATACCCAAGGCATCGTATTAAGTACACTTCGCTACCGAGAAACATCGCTCATAGTGCGCACTTATACGCAAAGTGCAGGTCTGCAAAGTTTTCTGGTTAATGGGGTACGCAAGGCAAAACCAAGCTTTCATATTGCTTTCTTTCAGCCGCTATCGTTGTTGGAGTTAGTGGTTTACCAAAAGCCCGGTAACAATGCCCTTCACCGATTAAAGGAAGTACATACTGCGATACCTTATAAGCACATTGGGACCGACCAAGTAAAAACTTGTGCCGCCTTTTTCTTGGCAGAGCTATTGGAAAAAGCTATTCGAGAAGAAGAAGGCAATACCGATATGTTCGATTTACTGTGGAATAGCTGCCAAGTACTAGACCTACAAGGTGAAGATAACTTTGTTTTCCTCCACCAATTTATGATCAGGCTAGCCAGTGCCTTAGGTTTTGGGGTAGAGAACATTGCAGGTTTTTATACAGAGATTTGCAAGGTGGGACTTAATCCCGTGCGCGATTGGGAATACCAAATTCAGCCAGAAGAAGTAGTATTGCTAGAAACCCTGATCGATTTGCCTATTGGTACTTCTTGCACCAGCACCTTAAAGACCAGACGTTCGTTATTGAACCATTTAATTTTTTGGTATCGTATTCATTTACAGAATTTTACTGAAATAAAAACACTTTCAGTTCTGCAAGAAATAATGAGTTAATAGAAGTTTGGCGCAAACTCCTTACTTTTGCAATCCTTCTGCGGAAATCGATGAATAACCCACTTGCCGGGATTTTAATACTTATTTGGTGCTTACTCATTTACCTATTGTTACTGTATAGTTTCAATATCCGCTTACAAGTTTCCGATACTTTTGAAAGCCAAGTACCCGATTTTAGTACCTTCTTTTCTAACGGTGAATCTGCTACTCAAAAACCTACCCATTTAGCTACCAATAACTTTCCTGCTAAACCTATAGCTACTCCAGATACTGCAATAAAAGTGACTATCATTGACACAGCTGGCGCCGATTCTTTATACCCACTTTTAGGTCCTCAGAACAAGGTAGATACCAGCCAGCAGCGGGTTTTACTGGTGGGAGATAGTATGGCAGAAAGCCTTTTCTATCCCTTTTCTAACTTCTGCCGATGGAGTAATTTCCAGTTTAAA
>JAIYDB010000102.1 GCA_027487695.1 Cytophagaceae bacterium
AGATAAGTATGGCGCACATAATTATCATCCAATTCCAGTAGTATTAGCCAAAGGAGAAGGGGTACACCTTTGGGATATTGAAGGCAAACATTATTATGATTTTCTTTCAGCTTATAGTGCTGTAAATCAAGGTCATTGCCATCCGCATATTATAAATGCCTTGGTGGAACAAGCACAAAATTTAACGCTTACCTCAAGGGCATTTTATAACAATAGGCTAGGGGAGGCCGAAAAATTCATTGCCGATTTCTTTGGTTACGACAAAGTACTGATGATGAATAGCGGTGCCGAAGCCAACGAAACTGCTTTGAAATTAGCTCGTAAATGGGGCTACATGAAAAAGGGGATTCCTGAAAATGAAGCCATCATTATTGCAGTAACCAGTAACTTTCACGGACGTACGATGGGGCTAATTTCAGCCAGTACCGATCCTGATAGTACAACAGGTTTTGGTCCGTTTATGCCTGGTTACCAAATAATACCATATAACGATACAGAAGCTTTAGAAATAGCACTTCAAAATCCTAATGTATGTTGTTTTTGGGCAGAACCTATCCAAGGTGAAGCAGGAGTATTTGTTCCTAACGATGGATATATTGCTAAGGCACAGGAACTTTGTACTAAATATAATGTACTTTTTGCGGCTGATGAGGTACAAACTGGTATTGCACGTACAGGTAAACTGATAGCTTGTGAACACGAAGGCGTAAAGCCAGATATGCTTATCTTAGGAAAGGCTTTATCAGGTGGGGTAACTCCAGTATCGTGTGTTTTAGCGTCTGATGAGGTAATGCTATGCATTAAACCAGGTGAACACGGAAGTACCTTTGGGGGTAATCCTTTGGCTTGTGCAGTGGCAATTGCCGCTTTGGAAGTGGTTAGAGATGAAAACTTAGCTGAAAATGCCCAGCGCTTGGGTGAAATATTCCGTGGGCGTATGCGCGATTTGCAAGCTAAGAGTAAGCATGTTTCTCTGGTAAGAGGTAAAGGCCTACTTAATGCCATTGTAATTGAACCAATGGAAGATGGCAGTACTGCTTGGGATGTATGTATTAGGTTGAAAGATAACGGCTTACTAGCCAAGCCTACCCACGGCGATATCATTAGGTTTGCTCCACCTTTGGTAATTACTGAAGAACAACTTCACGAATGTTGCGATATTATTGAGCGCACCGTTTTGAGTTTTAATTAATTAGCAAAGAACAGCAGGAATTAGCCTTGTTTTTTTGAACAATATGCCAATACCGTTGCTTACCTTTGAAAGCTAAAATAGTTACATTAAACATTAAATAATGAGTTTACTGGTTGTTGGTTCAACTGCATTTGATGCCATTGAAACCCCGTTCGGGAAAATTGAAAAAGTATTAGGTGGTTCTGCGCCATTCATTTGTTTGGCTGCTGCCAAGTTTACCAAGCCTGTTAGACTTGTATCGGTAGTAGGTGCCGATTTTCCGGAATCAGACTTAGCTATGCTTGCCGATGGTGGTGTAGATTTAGCTGGTTTACAGAAAATAGCCGACGGCAAAACAATGTTCTGGAGTGGTAAATACCATACCGATATGAACAGCCGCGATACTTTGGTCACTGAATTGAACGTATTAGCCGATTTTGACCCAACTATCCCTGAAAGCTATAACGATACCGATTATTTAATGCTGGGCAACCTTAGCCCTACGGTTCAAAGACAAGTGCTTGAGCGTTTACCTAAGCGTCCGAAATTAGTGGTAATGGATACCATGAACTTTTGGATGAGCCATACTCCTGCAGAATTAGCCGTTACGCTTAAGTTAATTGATGTGCTTTGCATTAACGATTCTGAAGCACGTGAGTTAAGTGGCGAATACAGCTTGCGCAAGGCTGCTCGCAAAATTATGGAAATGGGACCTAAAACCCTTATCATTAAGAAGGGTGAACATGGTGCCTTATTATTCCAAGGAGAACAATTGTTCTTTGCACCTGCTTTGTTATTAGAAGATGTATTTGACCCAACTGGCGCTGGTGATACTTTCGCTGGTGGCTTTGCAGGATATTTAGCTGCTACGGACGATATTAGCTTTGAGAATATGAAGCGTGCTATTATTTATGGTAGTGCATTGGCTTCGTTTTCTGTAGAAGAATTTGGTCCGCAGCGTTTACACCGTCTCACCGAAGAAGAATTAAATAGTAGAGTACAAACTTTTGTGGACCTTGTGCAATACCAAGTGCCGGTGAGCTAATGGCTGGAAAAAAGAGAGAAACCGTTATTGTTTTTGGTGGAGGTTTAGTAGGTTCGTTATTGGCGCTATTCCTTGGTAGAAGAGGTTACAGAGTAGATGTTTATGAAAAACGTCCTGATATCCGATATACTACCATTGAAGAAGCTAGGTCTATTAACTTGGCCTTGTCTGACAGAGGGTGGAACGCCCTTAGAGCCCTTGGCTTGGAAGATGAGGTAAAAGATGTAGGCTTGCCCATGTACGCTCGTGCTATGCATGATATCGAAGGCAACCTTACCTACCAACCTTACGGAAAGGAAGGTCAGGCAATCTATTCGGTTACTCGCTTTAGTTTGAATAAACGATTGGTAAGCATAGCGGCTCAAATGCCGAATGTATATTACCACTTTAATGCGCGTATTAACTCAGTTAATTTAAAGCGCAAAGAAGCCCACGTTACCAACTTATTGAATACAGAAGATGAGTACAACGCAGGTGCCGACTATATTTTTGGTGCCGATGGTGCTTTCTCAAACATCCGATCAAGCATGCAACGCTCAGATAGATTTGACTATCAGCAGTTTTATATTGAGCACGGCTATAAAGAATTTCATTTAAACCCAAATGAAGCAAACGATTGGGCACTAGAAAACGACAAACTTCATATTTGGCCAAGAGGCACATTTATGATGATTGCCTTGCCTAATCCCGATAAATCGTTTACCTGTACTTTGTTTTTTCCGTTTAACGGACCGCTAAGTTTTGAAAGCATTAAGACCAAAGAACAGGTAAGCGAGTTTTTCCAAACCTATTTCAAGGATTTGGTGGGCATAATGCCAGACCATGCCGACCAGTATTTCCGTAACCCAACAAGTTCATTAGTTACGGTAAAGTGTTTCCCTTGGGTAATGAATAACGTAGCCTTAATCGGTGATGCGGCCCATGCCATAGTACCATTCTTTGGTCAGGGAATGAACTGCGGTTTTGAAGATTGCTTTACCCTAGATCAATTGGTAGAGCAAGAGGGGACTTTAGAAGCCGCTTTACCAAAATACCAACTATCGCGCAAGAAAAGTGCAGATGCCATAGCCGATTTAGCTTTGGCTAACTTTATTGAAATGCGCGATTCTGTGGGTAATCCTAGGTTTTTGTTGCGAAAAAAAATTGAAGCAGGATTTCATAGGCTATTTCCTGAGCAGTGGATACCGATGTACACACAGGTAACTTTTAGTAATGTACCTTACGAAGATGCCTTGGCAAGTGGTAGGTTGCAAGACCATTACCTAAGCCAAATAATGGAAGTACCAGGCATAGATAAAGCAGAACTTACTGATGCTTACCTCACCCAACTTTGGTCAGATTTCGTGGCTGAAGGAAGGAAGTTGTAAGGGGGTACTTTTGTTTGAAAAGGTATAATTATGAACTTACTAAAAGTATTTTCTTTTAAAGGCAGAATAAC
>JAIYDB010000067.1 GCA_027487695.1 Cytophagaceae bacterium
GTATTAAACGCCTCGTAAGCTTTGTTAAACGCCACATTATTGATGCCGAGTTTAAAGCTTGCCTTTGGCGCATCTAGGTTGGTTGCATCGTAAGTGCCGTTGGTAGTAAAGCCACCACCTAGCATATTGAACTTCAGGTTATCCAGTTTTACTATGCCATCTTTAACAAGGATACCGCCTGTAAATTGTTCCATTACCAGGTTATCATATAGCACCTTATCAATATTACTTTTAAAAGTAAAATCAATATTCTTAGGGACTTCAATAACCGTCATCGGCTGTTCTTGGGCTGGGGTATTTGCAGCTGGAGTAGGCTCTGCACCCATCATTTGGTTTACATTAACCAACCTACTCTTTAGGTCCAGATTACCTTTAATAGTTTTACCATTTAAGATATAGGCCAAGTAGTTGCTGATGTTCCCAGTAAGCGCAAAATCTGTTTCGCCAGTGGTACCAACAGTGTTGGTCAACGTCATTTTTGCAGGATCGAAAGCCAAGTTTGCGGTGCTTAGTTTTACCCCTTGTGGGTAAGCAGTACCTGTATAACTAAAGTTAGTCAGACTCATTGTTCCGCTGGTAGGCAGCTTATCGTATCGGCTGGCGGTAACATCTGATAGCTTACCTGCGGTGGCAATATCAGCAACCACTTTACCTGCAAGAGTCATCCCTTCGATAGGATAAATCTTGGTCATTTTTGCCAGATCGGCTGCACCCTTTAGTTTCAGGGCGTAGATATAATCATCAAAGTTTTCAACACTGCCAGATGCATCTATTTTTTCGCCTTCTAATTGCATACTGAAGTTAGGGATCTTCACTTTGGTATCGTTCAAAATACCTGTGGCATTGCTAGCTTCTGCATTAAAGGTGATATGCTCCAATGGTGCGGGCAGGTCTTTGCTTTTAACATAGCCTTCAATCATATCCATTTTAGCGGCAACGGCTGGCATTTTATGTTCTGCCGCATTGTAAATGCCTTTTGCAGTGGCGTTTATTCCAAACAAACCATTAAGTGTAAGTCCGTCCATTGGGAAGGCTTTGCTAATTTCGGCAAGGTCTAATTTGGCGTTTATATTGCCATCAATATTCATATTGGTAAGTCCTTGTAAAGAGAACTTGCCCGAGATTGGGTTTTTACCAATCTTCATTTCAAGCTTTTTGAAATCGACCGCTAGGTTATCCATCACTGGGGTTTTGTTTTCAACCAGCATATCGATATTAATTCCTGTAACTGACGATGGTAGCTTTGGATATTGGAAACTGCCATTATTCACCTGCATACTTACCTGATAGGCTGGCAAATTTTCGCCTTGCATTTTACCTTTTACAAAACCCTTGAAGGCTATAGATCCATCGGTTTTAATATCGTTAAAGTCTTTTGTGAATATACCTGGCACTAAGGAAAGTAAGTTTTTGAAGCTTGTTTCTTTGGCTTCAAAAGTCATATCGGTTTCAATGGTGGCAGTATCTGGCATAGCTACAAAACCATTAAAGCCAAAAGCAAATTCATTCAGCTTAAAAAGGTTGTCTTTAAAGGTGTATTTGCTGTTCTTCAAATCCATAGCCAATACCAGCTTCGCATCTAATTGCTTATCTGATAGGTAGCTAACAGAATCTAACTCATAGCTCAATGAAGCGACTTGAGTTTGTGTATTAAGATCAAATATATCTTGGGTAAAATCGCCACTGCCTTCGTGGTTTAAACCTACAATGAGGGCATTCATTGGGGTTACCTGATCTACATAACTAATGAAGCCATCAGTAATGGTCCAGCTTTCTATGCCAATGCTAAATTGGGTAGGTTCTACTTTGGCGTTAGGATCTGGCTTGGTGGTATCTGGTTTAACAATATCATAGTTAGCCTTTCCATTGGCAAGCACAATTACATTGAATTTTGGCTTGGTAAGGTGGATGGCCTTTATCTTGATTTGGTCGCCCTTTAGCACGCTCATGATATCGGCCACTAATTCAAATTGCTCTATGCTTGCAAGGGTATCGCCTTCAAATTCATTAATGCCTACCACACCAAAGTTGCTTAGCTTGGCAGTAACATTGGGAAAGTTGCTAAATACACTCAGAGAGAAATCATTAGCATTGAAAAATACCTTAGCGTTAAGGTCTTTATTGATTTCTTGGCTAAGTTTTTCTTGAATTTTGTCTTTATAAAGTATCGGAATAATGAGTAGCGCAGCAAGTAAAAGCAATACAATGCCTAAGGCTACAATCAGAACTTTTTTCATATAGTAAGTTAACTCTATTTCTAAGGTGGTTCAGTACTTTAACGCAAAAAAAAGCCTTCTTGGTGAAAAGAAGGCTAAATATTTTTATTAACTGCCAATAAAATCGGTTCCTACTATGTCTACTGGGAGTTTTACAAGCATTTTAAAATCTTCGCCTGCTTCTTTCATATCTTCATCTTCGTAATCGTAATACCAAATTACGTTCGCGTTTCTACCCATATCAAAAAGCTTTTCTACTTTTTTTATGATTTTTAGGAAGTGGCTGGTTGATGAAGTATTGAAGTATTCTAATTTGAAGATAAGACTAGTAACATCGTTAGGGTCGGCTGAATAGTTATCTAACCAAGCATGTAAAGGCTGGAAAAAATCTATGCTATTTTCAGGTAACGATTTTCCGCTAATTTCAAGCAAACCCGTTTGTGAGTCGAAGTTTACTTTAGGAGTAGTGGGAGAAGGTTGGAGTACTATTTTTTCCATCGGTTGAGAATGTTCGGAGAGAATATCGGGATAAGTAACAGTGAATAGTGTAGGTGGTTTAGTCTGCAATTAATCAGAAGTATTTCATTATGATGCAGTTGAAGCAATCATAGGTGTCTGTACTTGGTCTACAACAATAGTAAGACAGAAGACAAATATACTTTCTGAAATAGGCTCAAAGTGAGCCAATAGTGGGTTTCCGCTTTCTCTACGCATGCGAATAAGCCCTAGTCCAGCACCACCCTCAGGCGAAAGTCCACCTTTATCAAGGGTTTCTAAATAAAGTTGGTGAAGTTCAGTTTTATTCAGCGCATTCAGCTTACTGATATTATTTTCAAGTTTTAGCTTTTGTTCGTGCGAAGCAAGGTTGCAGGTATACACTGTAACGGCGTCGTTTTCGTAGCCAAAACCTACCATACCATATTCAGTAGGCAATAGTTCTGAAAGCAGATTCTGGTTAACCCTTCCGTGGTAATACATATTCTGCATACCTTCAATAAGTACGTTTAACACGTTTTTCTTACGCTTCTGGACAGGCTGCATAGCCTTCAATCTAGACTCCGCAAGCTGGAGTAACGAACCAATAGCATCGCCATTCATTCTGCCCCTGTAGGCAAATGCGAGGTTGTTTTCTCTAAGTTTCTCAGAAATTTGGAGAGGTATTGCACTCATAAACAGGTATTAATAGGCTATCTAGTAAAACGTAGTAAACTTTACTTAGTACTTCTGTAAACTATAATTGCTTCAAATATAGTGAACTCTATTTTACATTCTTATTATCCTAGCCATATTTTATGGATGGTAAAGTGCACTATACCAAGTTTTTTTATTTATTTTTATTACTTAACTTTTTCTTTATTGCCTTCTGATGAAGCAAAACGAAAATACCAAACCTGCTAAGCTATTATTGGTGGCCTTTTGCGGACTGCTATTATTGAACAATCCCGTCCTGAAACTGGTGCATAGCGCCAATGGAGGTAGCCAATGGCCGCCTATCACGTTATTGTATTTAGCTTCGGTTTGGTTGCTTTTACTTTCATTAACGGCCTTAATTGTTTACCGAAAAATATGAGCAGCATAGTAATTGTTTTTATATCGGTAAGCTATCTTTCTTTGTTGTTTCTGATTGCATTTTTAGCAGAAAAACACCAGCAAACATTTAAGAAAAATGGCAAGTTGTGGGCTGCAATCTATGCGCTTTCTGTATCGGTTTATTGTACGGCTTGGACCTTTTATGGCTCCATAGGGATGGCTACCCGTTCAGGCTTGGAGTTCTTGACAGTGTACTTGGGACCCGCAATTATGGCCCCGCTCTGGTTTGTATTCCTACGGAAAATTGTCCGAATCTGTAAGCTCCAACAAATCACTTCCATTGCCGATTTTATTAGCTCCCGATATGGTAAAAACCTATCGCTAGGGTATTTGGTCACCATCTTCTGTTTGATAGGCATTATCCCGTATATAGCCTTACAACTTAAAGCCATATCTGATAGCTTTAATATTATCACGTCATCCGTTCCTGAGGTAGATTCCTTTTTCGGCTTTATTGATTTTACTGCCGTATGCGTAATGATAGGACTAGCCATGTTTACCATTTTGTTCGGTGCTCGCAAACCAGAAACTACAGAACAACACGGTGGACTTATGGTAGCGGTAGCATTTGAATCGGTTGTGAAGTTGGTGGTATTCCTAATTGCAGGGGTATGCCTCATTTATTGGGGATGGGAGTCGCCAGCGGCAACACCTTCTAACGCTTCCCAATGGCAACAAGTAAACCAACTTCCCGCTGGTGCAGATTGGGTAGGATTACTGATACTTTCAGGCTTTGCAGCCACTTTTTTACCCCGTCAGTTTCAAGTGAATGTGGTGGAAACAAGTCAAGAACAAAACTTAAAGCACAACTCTTGGGTGTTTCCGTTATACCTGCTACTCATCAATTTAATGGTGATACCAATAGCCTATATGGGTATGCAGGTTTTAGGTAAAACCAATGCACCATCAGATTATCTCTTGCTTACTTTACCCCTGCATTATCACGCCAATTGGCTAGCGGTTTTGGTTTACATCGGGGGTATTTCCGCCTCTAGTAGTATGGTAATGGTAGAGGCTACCGCCCTCAGTACTATGTTCAGCAATAACTTGGTTATCCCCTTTTTAGCAAGGCAGGCCAGTAAAAAGCAGGAGTTTAGCAACCTAGGTTCTCGCACCCTGCTTATCAGGCGAAGTGGGATAGTGCTTATACTTTTCTTGGCTTATCTGTATTATGAAACCATTGGGCATTATAGCACGCTGGTTTCTATCGGGTTTATTTCGTTTGTATCTATTCTGCAGTTTGTTCCCAGTATCATTGGGGGTATCTATTGGCAATGGGGTAATAAATACGGCGTTTTAAGCGGATTGATTGCTGGTTTTATCATTTGGTTCTACACCCTCATTCTACCTTCATTTGCCCAAAACGGATTTATTGATGCTAGCTTTATCACTGAAGGACCATTACAAATTAGCTGGTTAAAGCCTTATGCACTTTTCGGCTTAGATAATTTGAAGCCAGTTACCCACGCTGCATTTTATTCATTAAGTATAAACCTGTTCCTATATGTGGCGGTAAGTCTGTGGACAGAACCAGATGAAAACGAACGCAACCAAGCTGAGATTTTCACCAACATTTTCAGTTATAGCCAAATCTATGAAACATCGGTACTGTGGAAAGGAACAGCATACGTGCCAGATATGGAGGCACTACTAGCCAACTTCCTTGGTGAAACTCGAGCCCAAACACTAATCCAGAACTTCGCCAAGCGCAACAAAATAAACATTGGGGCCACGCAAAAAGCAGACCCTCAGCTGGTTGCTTTTGTAGAGCGAACCCTTGCAGGTATTGTAGGTACTGCCAGTGCCCGTATAATGATTAGTGCGGTTGCCAAAGACGAAGAAGTACACCTAACTGAATTAATGGAAGTATTGAA
>JAIYDB010000030.1 GCA_027487695.1 Cytophagaceae bacterium
GTAACCCTTACCCCTTTAAAAATTATAGACCACGAAAAGGGTAATATAATGCACGCCCTAAAAAATACAGATTTTGGGTTTAGTGCTTTCGGAGAGGCTTACTTTAGTGCAGTAAATAAGGGCGTTGTTAAAGGCTGGAAACGTCACAACCAAATGCTTATGAATCTTATAGTACCAGTAGGTGAAATAAGAATTGTAGCAATAGATAATTCTGGTTTAGAACCAGAAATTTTTGATGTGGTCTTAAATGCATCAACCAATTACCAAAGGCTAACTATTGAACCTGGGATTTGGTTTGCATTCCAAGGGTTAGCCAATGAACCAAATTTACTTTTAAATATTGCCTCAATTACGCACGATCCGTTAGAGGCTGATAACCTTCCGTTATCAGCATTTTCTCAGATAAATTGGTAGTCCTTACTATTTAAAAGGAATAGGAGCCATAAAGCAAGCCGCCCGCAGGGCGGCTTGCTTTATGGCTCCTTTCCTTAATATACTTTTAACTATTTCGCTGCTGCTAAAATACCATCTAGCTGCGCCAAAGCCATTGATAGACCTTCTTTCATGCCCATGGCTAGAATTTCCTCTAAGGCTTCTTTTGTGGCATAAACAGATACCATATTTACCATGGTGGTATCCCCTTCAACAGTAAACATAATCTCAAAATCGGTTGAAGGTAGGTTGCTATTGGTTGCACCATTTTCGTCACAAAAAACATCATTTGCACTAAAAAAATCAGACTTGGTAATTTCCTTGTACTGCATCATATCCCAATGGGTATCGTTATTCGGTCCTACCATGGCATAATGCCAATGACCATTTGGTTCAAATACTTGCGACTTTGTTTTGGCTTTGTATGGAAGAGGTGCCCACCATTGGTCTAGAATTTCAGCCTTGGTCCAAGCATCCCAAACCAAAGAGATATTAGCGGCAAATGCTCGCTTCACTGTTAATATATTTCCTGCTTCGGTTACGGTAAAATCAGTTAAAAAGTTACTCATTAGAATTGTTAGGGGATAAAGTGGAAAGGTTATGTAAAACTTGATCTAGTTGAGAAAACTTGGTTTCCCATAGTTGTTTAAAAGGTAAAAGCCAGTCGGCAACTTCCTTAATACTTTGAGGATTAAGGTGATAAAATATTTCTCTGCCTTGTTGCTCTTGAAATACAATGTCCGATTCTAACAATACCTTAATATGTTTAGATACTGCTTGTCGGCTCATATCAAAATGAGTAGAAAGGGTATTAGGAGTCATTGCTTGCAAAGCAATCAGACTTATGATTGCCCTTCTGGAGGGGTCGGCCAAGGCTTGGAATACATCTCTTTTCATTTGCAGACTTGAATGCGCAACCATTCAGTTGCAAATATACGCAACTATTTGGTTGCGCAATGAAAATGCAGGAAGAAATTAATAGGACAGTCAGAATAATATTAAGCCTCCAAAATGACTTAGAGGTTAAGACCTAAATTAATATAAAAAAGGTAATATATATTTCAGATGAACAAAGACCGAATTTTTATTCCTTAATTACCATAGGCTTAAAATCAATTACTTTATATCCTTCAGGAATAGTTATAATCGTTGGATCAGGAAGTGTCGTGATTAATTCAGTAACAAGTAGTTCTATACTAACTTTTTTATTCCCCTTTATTTCTTTAAGTACAAAACCTGGCAAATCATGAAATTTGCCTAAGTGGTATGCCTTTTTAACTTCGTTGGAAATTGGTATAGAAAGCGTGCTCCAAACAATTGAAGTATCTAACTTAATCTCACCAGTTAAAAAGTTACTTGATTCAGTTATCAATTCATATTTATTGCAAGGATAACCAAGAATTGTATCTATTTCATTTAAAGGTTTTATTTTTGACTTTTTACGGATAGCAGTACGCCCAGCAAATTTTGGATCTAAGACTTTCGCTTGCTTTTTTGAATGATTAACCTTAAATGTTCTCTTCGCTTCATATATAAAATCATCAGGAATTTCTTCGCCAAGTTTCACCATATACCTAACATCACTATTTTTATTGATATATATAATTGTAACAGCCTTGTTTATCATGTCACTAAACATATCTGCTGGTTCCGTTCCTCCAACAGTCGTTTTATAAGTTACTGTACCTTCAAAGTTTTGTGCTTGACTTACAAATGAAAGTAAGGAAAAACCTATTGCAATTAATGTCGTTTTCATAATCTTAGATTTACTCCGAAATATAGGAAAAATCTATACTTCAAAAAAAGGAAATTGATTAACCCTATTTCATGTTTGATTTTCATAAACCAACCCTATATTAGGAAATCAATCATAGCCTAATTTTTCATCACAAACTCAATTTTATGTCCTATTGCCACGCCATTGAAACCATGCAGCCTGAGGCAAGAATGCTGCTTCATAAACACTATCACGATAACCTGTATGGCTTTCCTATTGAAAGCGATAATGAACTTTTCGGCAGACTGATACTCGAAATAAACCAAGCGGGTCTTAGCTGGGAAACCATCCTAAAAAAGGAGGCAACGTTCCGTGCGGCATATAGCAATTTCGAAATTGCAGTGGTGGCAGCTTATTCAGAAGCCGACCGTGAAAGGCTCCTATCAGATCCTGGTATTATCAGAAATAAACTCAAAGTAAATGCCGCTATTGAAAACGCAAAAACCATTATTGGCATTCAAAAAGAATATGGTTCGTTCCTGAATTGGATTAAAATAAATCATCCTAAAACCAAGCAGGAATGGGTAAAGTTATTCAAAAAGACTTTTAAGTTTACTGGTGGTGAAATAGTTGGCGAGTTCCTTATGAGCATTGGCTACCTGCCTGGGGCCCATTCAGAAGATTGTCCTGTTTACCATAAAGTTATGGAACAAAAACCTATGTGGGCACAAAGCAAATAGGTGTAGTTTTAGGTATTTGTCTTAATCGGAATTATGCATAAGTCATAAAAAAGAAATACCAAAGGCTTATGTTATTGACTTGCCAAGATAAATCCCATTTTTGCTTTACAGCCTTCCTTGACTATCTTTCCACAAAAATGAACCTATTATGAAATACCAAAAGCACGTTTTCATTTGTGCCAACCAAAAGCCTGAAGGCAAAAAATGCTGCGGCGAAGCACATGGTCTAGAACTAGTAAAGGCCTTTAAAGAGGAATTACAAAAGCACGATATGCACAAAGTGATCAGGGCTCAGAAATCTGGTTGTTTAGATTTTTGTGGAAAAGGTCCTGCGCTAATGGTTTATCCTGAAGGTATTGCCTACGGTAATGTGCAGCTTTCTGATGTTACTGAAATTGTAGAACGCCACCTATTGAACAATGAAATAGTGGAGCGGTTACAAATTCCAGATCCTGAACCTGCTCAGTAAACCATTTATTCATTTTTATTGCCTCCCATCAATTTTTGAGGTGCTTAATGCCACCCTCAAGTGCTATGTCGCATCTGCTTGCTATGAGAAAGGTTTTACTTCTATTGCTTATATCTTTATTCAATTCGGCACTAGCTTATGCAGCTACACTAAGTGGCAAGGTAACCGATGAACGTGGCGAAGCACTTGGCTTTGCAACGATATACATTAAAACCATAAGCAAGGGCACAGTAGCCAATGCTGATGGTGTTTTTTCTATTGATTTGCCGGCAGGTAACCATACTATAGAGTTCAGGTATGTGGGTTACCAGACTATCAATAAGATTATTGATTTGCCTGCAAGTGGATTCGTGCTTAATGTGACTTTGCCTTCTTCTGGGGTAACTACAAAAACGGTTACCATCTCCCAACGCGATCCTGCTTACAGCATTATTAAAAAGGCATCGCGCAAAAAATCAGTTTACCAAAACGAACTGAAGGTATATACTGCTAAGGCTTACTTAAAAGGGTTGAATAGGATAACCAAGTTCCCTAAGAAGATAATGGGACAAGAGATTAATCTAACAAAAGAAGATACCTTAAGCAAAGGGGTAATTTATTTATCTGAGGCAGTATCTGAACTGAATCAGAGCAATAAAGATATGAAAGAAGTAGTGATTGCCAGCAAGGTAAGTGGAGAACCTAAGGGTATCAGTATCAACAACTACCTTATGCTTCGTAACGACATTTATAGGAATATTGTAAAGATACCCACCGCAACCAGGGGTGTAGTTTCCCCAATTGCCGATAATGCATCTCTTTACTATAAGTTCTATTTAGAAGATACCTATTATGATAACGGTGTTAAAATCTTCAAAATTAGTTGTGAACCTCGTCGGGATGCCGATCCTGCTTTTTCAGGCTATGTCTATATTCAAGATAGTACCTATCGAGTTCACGCCTACGATCTTATAGCTAACAAGGCCGCTGGATTACAGATTATCGATTCTGTAGGGATGAAATCTATTTACCTGCCTGTCGGAGAAAAAACTTGGGCAGTGGGTATGCAACAGCTCAGTTTCAAGTTTGGTATTTTCGGAATAAAAGGAGAAGGCTATTTCACTGCATCGATTTCAGACTACAACCTCACTCCAAATTTCAGTAAGAAGTTTTTTAAAGATAAGGTGGTGCTTAAAGCCGATACTACCATCTACAACAACAGCGATAAATACTGGGATAGCGTGCGTGCGGTTCCTTTAACCGATTTAGAAAAACTAGATTACAAAGTAAAAGATAGTCTTAGGGTAGTTGAAGATACTGCCAAAAAAGCACCTGATACTGCTAAGGTGGTTTACAATACACGATACTTTCTTTCATACCTAAATCCTAAATCATTCAAAACGAAGATTGGTGTTCTAGGATATTCTAAGCCTTTGGTTTCTACTGCTTTTAACCCTGTAGAAGGATACGTTTTATACAATAACCTTTATTTAAGGCGAGCTAAAACTACCTATACCTTAGACCCAAGATATGGCTTTGCCTCCAATAGATTCTATCTGAAAGGTGGAATGGCTTACAATAAAAAGAATAGAAGTATTGAACTAAGTGCGGGCGATCATATTTTCCAGTACAACGAGCAAGCTCCCGTATCTGATGCTATGATTTCTAGCTATGCCATCTTCGCCCATAGGCATATGAGCAGGCTTTACAGAAAAGAGTTTATCAACGCTAAGATTTCCGATAAACTAGCTAGGGACTTTAACTATACTCTAGGAGCAGAATTTGCCCGAAGAAGAAGCTTGACCAATAACAGCACTTATAGCTACCGACCAAAGAACAAGAACGGCACCCCTTACGATTCTAATGTTGTTTTAGACAATATTGAATACACTGGCAATTTTGGAAAGCATACGGTGCTTACCTTGTATGGCGAGTTGAGATACCGTCCTAATACCTATAGTATAGACCATCCAAGTATATCTGGTAGCTTTAGCAACAACCCAACCTTCCGATTAGGGTATAGAACAGCCATAGGAGTATCAGAAAACTTTGGTTCAGATTACGCTAGAGCCTATATAGGACTAAGCCACAATATGAACTTTGGTTTAGTGGGCAATTCAAGTATAGATGCTGAAGCAGGAGCCTTCTTGTATAAAAACAAATTAGCTTTCCAAGACTTTGTGCACTTTAACGGTAACCGCACTATTTTCCCACCATTGGAAATAACAGGTGCCTTTATGGCCTTGCCTTATTATCAATATTCAACAGCTTCTAATTATGCAAGGGTTAACCTTACCCATAATTTCGGCGGCTTTATATTCAATAAAATACCAGGTGTACGTAAAGCCAAGCTGCACGAAATGCTTTTAGTAAACTCCTTATATACTGAAAAGGCAGGAGGTGTTTTAGAAGTAGGTGGTGGTATTGGCAATATATTTAAAGTGCTAACTGTAGGTTATAGCACTACAGTAGTTCAGAAAGGACCACAAATGCAACAAGTTTGGGTTAGACTTATCCCTTCACTTAGATTTTAAGAAGCTGTAATTGCCTTTAAGCCAAAGCTATTGCCATTAAAATAAAATTTGATAGCAGCTTCATAACTTATACCGAACTTTGGCACTGTAACTCACTACACTTCCTATGCGTATTTATTTCCGCTTGCTGTTTGAAAGTTTCCGCTTCGCTGGCGAATCGTTAAGGGATAATCCGTTAAGGTCGTCGCTTTCGCTACTGGGGGTAACTGTGGGTATATTTTCCATTATCATGGTTTATACCTTGGTAGATAGTTTGGAACTTGCCATCCGTGGTAGCTTTAACTTCTTGAACGAAAAGGTAGTGTATGTACAGAAGTGGCCTTGGAGTTTTGAACCTAATTATCCTTGGTGGAAATATTTGAACCGACCGGTTGCTAAGCCTTCAGATTTTCAATTCCTACAAGAAAAACTGGAAAATGCGGAAGCATTAGCCCTTTATGGTTCCAGAGACGGACAAACTATTAAGTACAAAAGCAGCTCATTAGAAGGGGGTACCATTATGGGGATGACCTATGAGTACGATAAAATTGCTCCCTTCAATCTTGAAAGCGGCAGGTATTTTTCTCAGGTAGAAATTAACTCAGGGTCAACAGTTGGGATTATTGGGAATGGCCTGAAAGAACTACTCTTTGGCAATGAAGATCCTATTGGAAAGCAAGTAGTTATCAAAGGCAGAAAAATTAAAGTAATAGGCGTTCTGGCCAAGGAAGGGGAAAGTATGTTCCGCTTTTTCTCTATTGATAACACCATTTATATACCGTTCTCCTTGTTTTCAAGGTTCTATAATATATCCAATTGGGTAGAACCGGTAATTGCTATTAAAGGTCTTGAGAACGACCCTGGCATGAAGAAGCTAGAGAGTGAGGTTACATCGCTTATGCGGGGCAAAAGAGGGCTTAAACCTTTGGAAGACGATAACTTTGCCATAAACCGTTCGGAAATGTTTGCCAAGTTTATTACCGCCATTTTTGGAGCAATTAAAGTGGCTGGAACGGTAATAGGCTTGTTTAGTATCTTGGTAGGAGGCTTTGGAATAGCCAATATCATGTTCGTTTCCGTTCGAGAGCGAACCAATATTATAGGTATTCAGAAATCGTTAGGGGCTAAGAACTTCTTTATACTACTTCAATTCCTTTTTGAGGCAGTGTTCCTATGCTTGCTTGGAGGTATTTTAGGACTGTTGCTTGTTTTTATAGCCACCTTCATAAAAATACCAGCCTTCGACTTGGTGCTCACCTACGGAAACGTGATTACGGGCTTAGTAGTAAGTAGTGTAATAGGCATCATTGCAGGAATTGTCCCTGCTTTAATGGCAAGCCGAATGGATCCGGTTCGGGCAATTAGGGCTAAGTAACCCAATCTAAAAACTCTTAAAAACAACACGAGGTTAGCTATTGCCAACCCCGTGCCCTCCTGTATAATATATCTTAGTATAGTAACTGATTGCAAAGGTGCAGGATTTTTAGGGATAATTCCAAATAAAAATCCATAAATTTTAAAAACACCTTAAAATTTAAAGGCAAAACCCAAGAATTCCATATCTTTTTCGGATATAGACCTAAAAAAGCAAGGCACTTTTCTGCCTTGCTTCAAATTAAATACCTAGCCTAATCCAAGTTTAATATACCAGTATAAAACCTTGCAAAAGGCTACATATAGTTCAAATCGTTATTGCGTTTAAGCTTTACAATACCCAAAGCATTAAACAGCAGTATAATCGGGTACGATGGGTCAAACTCCCACCACTTCACGCCGAAGTTGGCCCTGCCACCAAGTTTGTGGTGGTTATTATGGTAGCTTTCGCCCATCATCAGAAAATCGAAAGGCAGTAAGTTTTTGGCAGTATCGTTCACTTTGAAGTTGATATAGCCGTACTTATGTGCGAACCAGTTGATGATAGCACCGTGCACAGGTCCCATCAGGAAATGGATTGGCAGCAATAAATACATCCACCATTCGGTAGCATATACAATATAGAAAACGGAGTAAGCTGTTCCCCAAGCAACTCTGGAAATCCACTGGTCGCCGAGCCATTCAATAAACTTGTTATCAGGGATATTTTTCAGGAATTTAGCTTCAGGTAAATTCCTGCTATTCAAAATATCGTTATAGATGTTTTTGGTTTTCCACATCATATCCAATAAGCCGTGGCTGTACTTTGGGCTGTGCGGGTCCTTCTCGGTATCGGCATAAGCGTGATGGAGTCGGTGCATTATGCCATAAGCCTTCGGACTAAGGAACGAACTACCTTGGAACAAGTACGTGAAGAAGTAAAAGATCTTTTCCCATGTTTTGTTCATGGTAAACATTTGGTGGGCTGCGTACCTATGCAAGAAGAAAGTCTGCATAAAAAGCGATAGGTACCAATGCGCCACAAAGAAGATAAGGATAATCATAGTAAGAACGTCCGTATTTAAGAACGGTACAAAGTTCCGATAGCCAGCGGCTGATAACTATGAGAAATATCAGGCGTAAGGGTGGTATAAATAGGCAAAAGGACTTGGTCTTGAACTGTGATTTATGGGAAGAGGAGCATTCTTATGATTTTTTGCGCCTAACCTTTAATCATAGTTCAAGACAAACACAAACTGCCAGCCCTACGGGCTGGCAGTTTGATAATAATTCTAAAACTTTATCTATTACTTCACTACTAACTTTTGGCTAGCACCGTTAAACTTAACTGTGTAAATGCCTTTAGCGAGTTTAGAAACATTGATTTCGTTAGTTTCAGTAGCTGGTTGCGTCAACACAACTTGACCTACTACATTAACGATTTCTAAAGAACCAGTGCCGTTAGTACGGATAGTAACTTTATCTGTTACTGGGTTAGGATATACTTCAAAACTGTTTGTTGTGAGATTACTAAGGCTATTGACATTATTCAAACGCAGAGTTAAAGAATAGCGTTCATTTGCATTCAAATAGAACTGGAAGGTAGATTCTGGGGTATATGGATATACCTCTGTAGTTACTTCATCTACCAAGTAATAAGGGCCACCTGATACACCGGAAAACTCTGTTGTTCTCAGGGTAACCATCCCGGTTGAATCGGAAAGTAGTTCAATTGGAATTACTGATGCTGTGTTTAAGTCCATTGTTGCAATGCTTTGACGAACAGTTCCACCAACAAAAACGTTTGCCGCTGGATTCATCATTTTCCTAGCATCTATTTGTGGTTCAAAGGCTAATTGAGTATTAGGACGGTGGGCAATTACAACTTCGTCGGTCATGGAACCTCTGCGAACTTGCATCCTAACTATTGAAGTTACTTGGCTTTCGGTTCGTTGTAACGCTACCTGATTGCTTACTTTAATCCCTTCTCTTGCAGTTAATACAGGCGAGGTGGTTTCTGCCCAAATCAAGAACCCTTGTGCTGTTGGTAAGTATCTACTTCCACCATTTGCACCTAACCCATCTATATACGATTTGTACCTGCGGTTGACCCAATCATAAATATAGATAGCATTAGCAACATTGGTTTTAGTCCAGTTAGGACTATCCCAATCTATAGTGCTTGGATAGGGGTTAGAAAGTAAGTGAAAACCACGTTCTGCAGTAAAAGGTAAGTTATAATCGCCTACTTGAGGAACTCCTATAGCTAACCAAGTATTTATTGAATTATTAAAGAATGTGGAAGAACCAAACCATACTTGCACGCCAGCACCTACAGGCAGAGCCGTTGATTGCGAACTTGGCTTATACCAATTGTTTGCAGTTGGGTTGTACAAGTACAAATTCCCTACTCCTGTACCCGTGAAAGTTTGGCTATTGTATCGGCTAGAAGGATTCCAAAGATTAAATGTTTGTCCTTGAACTACAGGACCTACCAAGTAATAATTTCCAGTATTAGTAGCACCATTGCGAACAATCAAACTGTCTAACCACCTTTCAACCATAAATAAATTAGCATTTATAATACTTGAGGTGCTAGGTACTTCAGCTAACTGGGCGGTTTTTTGCCTGTTACTCTGTAAGACAGTTGGCTGCCCACTTAAATTCAAAATTTGGTTATTGCCTAATCTTAATGAATTAGTTATTCTTGATAAGGAATGTTGAACAACAGTACTTCCATTGTTTATATATAGATTAGATACAATACCTCCCGAAAAAGTTTGGCCATTAGCCCCTGAAAGTTCAACTACGCCATTTCCAGAAATTACTCCGGCATTATTTAAAAAACCTGTAATAGTCAAGGTAATTCCATCGGCAATTTCAATTAAGGCACCATTCATCAGTCTTACATCTGAATAAGTTACAGATTGACTTAAAGTCATTTTTCCTGTTATTCTAATTGAAGAACCTTGTGCTGGGATAGTAGAATTTGCCCAGTTACTCGTATTTGAATAGCTACCATTACCACTAAAAAGTGGGCCACAATAAACTGATTCTACTTCAAAAAATTCTGTCGGATCAGAAATACAAGCGCCAGAAGTACGCTGTAAATAATATGTACCTGCTTCAGAAACTGTTATTGTACGAGTTGTATCGCCGGTACTCCAAAGGTTTCCTGTTAAAGCACTTGAGGTAAGTATAATACTGCTTCCCTCGCATACCGTATGTGCTCCAGTTATAGTTGGAATAGCTGGAATAACACAATTGAGGTCACGTATTTTTCGAATTTGATCAATACCATTATCAGCTACATATATGTTTCCATATATGTCAACTGCTATACCAGTGGGGTTGTAAAATCTTGCAACACTTCCTAATCCGTCTTCATTTCCAGGGGTGGTGCCAGAACCTGCTATTGTAGAAACCACACCTGATGGTGATATTTTTCTGATTCTACGATTTGCTCCATCAGCAACATACACATTTCCACTTGCGTCAACTGCTGTACCGTAAGGGAAGTCAAACCTAGCTGCATTACCGGTTCCATCTGCAAACCCAAAAGTATCGGTTCCTGCTAATGTTGTTACTTGTCCGTTTATCGAAATTTTTCTGATAGCACTATTGCCTAAATCTGCCACGTATAAATTTCCAGTTCTATCTATTGATAAACCTTCAGGGAAATAAAAGCGTGCATTTAAACTAGTGGAATCCAAATAAGCGCCATTCCCTTCACCAACACCACCTGATCCAGCAATAGTTGTAACAACACCGCCAGAAGTAATTTTCCTAATTCTATGATTTCCTCCATCAGAAACATACACATTACCTACTGCATCAACCGCCAAACCTCTAGGATATGAAAATTGTGCATTTGTTCCAGTGGCATCTGCATAACCAGGGATGGTAGAACCTGCTAAAGTTGAAACTACTCCTGCAGGTGTAATTTTGCGTATCCGTCCTGGAGATTCTGTAACATATAAATTGTTATTGGCATCTATGGCTATTCCTTGTGGAAAGGAAAAACTTGCTGCAGTGCCAGTACCGTTGGTACTACCTTGAATTCCTGAGCCAGCAAAGGTTGTAACAATCCCTGCAGAATTTATTTTTCTTATTAGGTGGTTGTACGAATCGGTGACGTAGACATTGCGTCTTGAATCTACAACAACACCATAAGGTTCATGAAAAGTTGCATTTGCCCCAACTCCGTTGTTTGAACCTTCCTCACCTGAACCAGCAAGGGTTGTAACTGTATAGGTTTGTCCCAAACTTAATATTGGAATCAGAAGGGCAAAGCCTAATAGAAGATTATATTTGAATCTATTTTTCATTTTTATTATTTAAATTATTTAAATCATTTCAAATTGCAATAATTTAATCTTTTAACCTAGCAAAAAATTTGTATATTTAAAAATACAAATTTTTCTTAATTAAATGCAGGATTTTTTAGATGAAAAAAATTTAAAAATGCCGACAGCATCATTTTTACTTTAAAAAAATAGCTAAATACATTGGTTTTTGAATCGTATTTTTAGATAAATAACAAAAAAGCCCCGCTGCGCGGGGCTTTCAAACTATTCTTTCTACAACACCCAACCTAGTTCCGTTTCCACATACTGAACAATATACATTTTCAGCATAAGCTCTTGTTCTTCTAAGCTTAGGAAAGGTAAAGGATTGGCAGGTACCCATATTGGCCAACCTTCCGCATCCTGACCATCAAGGGTATAGTAGCCGCCATAGCTCAATACTTTACAATTGGCTATATGCATAAGATCCTGCTTTTCTTCCTTAGAAAATGTGCGGATACCTTTGCCCAACTCTTGTATGCCAATGATAAATAGCATCCCGTTAAGGTCTGGCACTTTATTAAAATGTTCTTTAAAGCCTTTGCTTACTTTATTAAACTGGGCTTCAATTTCGCTTTGCTGCGGATTTATAATCATTATGTTATGGCTTTTTTCAAAGAAAGATTTTGAAGTAAAACCTTTCCAAATTTAATTATTTCCTATTTGGATTTCAATAGGTTTTTGGTGCGGGTTAGTTTGCCGCCGTTGCTATACGTTTCTTCTTTGGTGGCTTGCTTTTCTGTATTGTAATAAAGCCACTTGCCTACTTTGTATCCGTTCTTATGCTGACCTTCAATTTCTAAAGCGCCATTATCGTGGTACTTTTTATAAGGACCTGTTTTCCTGCCACCTTCGTACGTACTTACTTCGTTCTTTTTGCCATTAGAGTAATAAGTAGTGCGTTCACCGTTTAGGTTGCCAAAAGCGTAGGTTTCTTCATAGGTGGTATTACCTAGGCTATCGTATTCAGCCTTTAAACCTGTGAGCTTTCCTTTCTCATCATAGCCTTCTTTACGCGCCAATTTGCCGTTGGCGTACCACCATTTCCAAGTACCAGTTTTAACTTTTTCTTGGTTGGTGGTGGAGTAAACTCGGCTCTTTTCACCGTTGGGATGGTATTCGGTTACTTCTAAATCTAAGGCATTATTTGAAAACTCACGCTTGGCTGAAAGTAGTCCTTCGTTATTATATAGGTAAGATAATCCTGATGGTTTGCCTTCTTTATATTCTACTTTAGATTTGATTTTACCGTTAGCATGGTAGCTCTTGGTTTCACCGTGAACTTTGCCTTTTAGGTAATTGCCTTCTGTTTGTAAGTAACCAGCTTCTGCATAGTTCTTAAAGCTACCTGTTTTTTCGCCTGCCAAGTAAACCGATTCTGTTTCCAGATTTCCGTTAAAGTACCACGTTTTGAAGTTCCCTTCTAATGCTCCGTTTTTATAGAATGCTTCTAGTTTTTGTTTGCCGTTTTCGTACCACTCTCTGCTTACACCGTTGGGCTTGCTGTTTTGGTAGTTAATTTCGGTCTTTTTGTTGCCATTCATAAAGTAATCGGTCACCAAACCTTCGGGCCAATCGTTTACAAATAAGGCTTTACTTTTTAAAGCTCCGTTAGGGTAATAGGCAAATAGGGTATCGGTAAGCTTATTATCTACAAACAAGCCCTTGCTCAACAGCTGTCCGTGTTCTGCATACGATAGCAAGGTGCCATTCTTCTTGCCATCCTTGTAAGGACAGGTTAGTTTCTTTTTACCGCTTCTGTAGAACTCTTGCCAAGTACCTGTTTGCAGTCCCTTTTCATCGTACTGACCCATAACCGCCACTTCTTTATTGGTATGAAAGCGGGTATAATTTCCTGTTTTCAGAGAATCAGGACCAGGCAGTACGTAGTAAATCTCCTTTACTAGTTTAACACCTATGGTATCGAAATACCGCTTTACCTGCTTTTGTGCAAAAGCAAAGCACGGCATTAAAAGCATAGCAATCAAAAGCAATAACTTCTGCATAAGCATCAGGATTATTTAAACAGTAATTATGGCTAAGTTCAACATAATAAATAGATTAGCAATACGCCAACTACTTCGTTTTATTGTTTGCGATAGCCTTTTCTATACAGTTTACCAGCTTACCCGTAAGGTTTTTCCGGCTAAATTCTGCGGTGTTGGCGGTATTACCGTTTAGGGTTCCTTGCTTGAATTGTTGGTAATAGTGCAATAGCACAGTTCTTAGCTTTTCTGAATTATCGAAACCAACTACTTCGCCTGTTTGGGTGCGTTCCATAATGGCGGCAACGTCGCCATCTTCGGGACCTATACACAGAATAGGCCTACCTACCATCATATACTCAAAGAACTTGCCCGTGAGCTCGTGCTTAGCGGTAGGGATATTATCTATGAACAGCATATTCACCTGAGCTGCCTGCTGCTCTAGTACCGCCTTATCATGAGGGATATGGCTGCCGATAAAGGCATTTTGGGTAAGTCCGTTAGCGGCTAGTTCATCGTTTACCCTAAAATCTAGCTGACCAATGAGTTTAATCTCTAAATCGGCAGCAAAATCAGGAAACTCCTTGCATAACTCACCAAGCGTTTTCCAAAGGAAAGGATGGTTTCTACCACGTAGCAATACCCCAATATGTAGGAGAGTAAATTTCTTACTCAAAGCCACATTTGGCTGCATATCGGTTTCGTCGTAACCATTGGTTATTACCTCATAGTCACGCTTTACCTTCCTGCCGAACATCTCGTTCATGGTTGGTCCTACGGACACTACCACATTGGCTTCGGTAAGCACTTCCTTTTCCAAACGCTTGTGTTTAGCATCGGCCCAAGCAGAAAGTTTAAGTTCTGCATAGTAATCAATCTCGGTCCAAGGGTCGCGGAAATCGGCCACCCAAGGGATATTTAGCTTCCTATGTAACTGTAAACCAATCACCTGCAAACTTGGGGGCGGAGCAGTGGTAACCATTGCCTCCACAGGATTTTTCTTCAAGTAATCTGTCAGGAAGTTAACGGAAGGCTTAATCCAGAAGGTTTTAGCATCAGGAATGAAGAGGTTACCTCTTATCCACAACGAGATATTTTCCTTTAGACCAGGCTTTTTATCGTGCGTGGTTAGGTTAATGCTCATTTTGGCATTTTTACCCTTACCCGTGAACATCTTATACAAGGCGAAAGGCTCCCAAATAGGCTGCTTAATTACCTCTAAGTTTTCAGGTACATCTGAAAGTAGCTTGGTATCTAATACAGGGTAATCTGCATTTTCAGGAACGTAAACTACTGGTTCCCAACCGTATTCTCTTAGGTATTTGACAAACTTCAAAAAGCGTTGCACCCCACTACCGCCCGCTGGTGGCCAGTAATAGGCAATAACAAGCACTCTTCTTTTCTGTTTGGTTGCAATTGGGGGCATAGCCATAGTTATAATTTCCAAACCAGCCCAAAGGGATCTGGTGTGTTTACAAAGGTTTCTACCAACATCTTACCACCGAACACCACCAAGGCTAAGCCTATCACAATGTTAAGCCTACGCATAAGCGATTCGGTAAGTAGGTACGATATTTTACGTGCCAATATGGCTTTTAATAAATCAGTAGATAACAGACTAATCAATATAGCTGCAAAGAAGCCAAAGTGCTGCCATTTAACTGTAGTCTGAATATGGGCAGCAGATACGGTTGCCAACCAAAAGAACAAGGCCCCAGGATTCATAAAGTTGATAGCCAGTCCTTTGAAAAACATGCCTAGGTTCTCTTTTTTAATGTCTAGGTCAGCAGTGTTTAGTCGCTGAGTTCGTTTTTTGAAAACTGAAGTAAGTCCGAAAGCAATGAGGATAGCTCCTCCGCCTGCCCCTAAGGAGAATTTAAAGGTATCGTTATCAATAATGCTGCTAATGCCAGAATAAACCAATACCACATAAATAAAATCTGATACAGCAATGCCAGCCGCTATAAATGCAGCAGGTTTAAACCCCTTTTCAAGGCTCGTTTGGATAAGCTTAAAAAACGCTGGTCCCGGTAAAAAGGCTAAGCCTAAGCCATAACCAAGGCCCAATAGTATTGCATTCAACATATCGAGCGTAGCCGATTACCTGTTATTATTTGATTAATTGGTTCCAAAAGTAAGCAAAAATGCACTTACTTGCCGAAAACCAATTTACGCCCTTTGCTAAACTACTATGTATAAGCACATTTTCTTTGATTTAGACGAAACCCTGTGGGACTATTACGCCAATGCGAGTGCCGTGCTCCAGAGGTTATATATAGAATTTGACTTGGTTGCTGTGGGTGTTGAAAATGCCGATGTATTTACCCAAGCCTTTTACCGAGGCAATAACCTAGCTTGGCATAAATTTGACATTGGCGAGTTTAGCAAAGAAACCCTGCGCCTGAATAGGTTTGCCCTTGTTTTCGCTGAAATGAACCTGCCTGCTACCGCCGTGCCCGATGGTTTGGAAGGAGCCTTTGTAAGTTTATGTCCACGAGAAGGACGGTTAATAGAAGGCACTATTGAACTATTAGAATACCTAAAACCTAAATATACCCTGCACATCATCACCAATGGATTTAACGGTACCCAAGCTTTGAAAATGGAAAGCGCAGGGATTGACCAGTATTTTGCCACGCTCACTACATCTGAAAGTAATGGCAGTCGTAAGCCAATGCCTGAGATTTATGAATATGCCCTAGCTAGTGCGGGAGCAGCCGCCAGCCAAAGTATGATGGTAGGCGATAAAATAGAAAACGATGTACTTGCTGCCGAGCGAGTAGGCATACACGGTGTTTACTACAATCCACATAGCCACCCACATACGGAAAAGCTAAGATTTGAGATTAAGGATTTGTTGGAGTTGAAGGAGGTATTGTAAAGCTGACTTTCAACCACTACTTTTTATATCTTTGGGTATGGTAAATAACAGCAGTATCACAAAACTATTTGCAGGGGTGGGGTTAGCAGTTCCACGTCTCGGAAATGTGCGGCTACGCCTTCATTTCCTAAGACGTGGAACCAGTGGGGGTTTCTTGATTAAATCGGCATCGGCAGTTTCGCTAGAGGCGCTGTAACCATTTACCAAAACGACTGTTAGCACCAATTATTCTTCTTTTTACTATTGCATTGCTGTCAAAATACCATTGTCGAAATATAAATAGCCCTTTGTCTCCAAGTCTTAAAAACCTGATTTGCATATAACTCTGGTTCCACGTCTTAGGAAAAAATAAGCAAAGCGTAATTTTTTTCGAGACGTGGAACAACCACTACTTTTTATATCTTTGGGTATGGTAATTAACAGCAGTAGCACAAAACTATTCGCAGGTGTGGAGTTAGCAGTTTTAGCAGTTCCACGTCTTAGGAAAAAATAAGCAAAGCGTAATTTTTTTCGAGACGTGGAACAACCACTACTTTTTATATCTTTGGGTATGGTAATTAACAGCAGTAGCACAAAACTATTTGCAGGTGTGAGGTTAGCAGTTCCACGTCTCGGAAATGTGCGGCTACGCCTTCATTTCCTAAGACGTGGAACCAGTGGGGGCTTTGTCAAAATACCGTATGAAGACCTTAAGTCCAATTTTTATACTGCTGAACTGAAATATTTCGAATGCGATGTTTATACAAACACTAAATATATGACGAATCAAACAGAAAGAATTACCATTGATTCCTGTAACAATCTATTGATTTATTACTATGCACTAAGATAACTAATTCAGTTATTGCTATAGCATTTAGTCATTTCAAAATTCTAACTCCCCTACTCTATCACCTTCTTAATCTTTTGAAATAAGAAGCTGGCAAAAAGCATCATTACTACTAAGCTTCTTTAGGATACCCATAATCTCCCGGAGTTAATTGGAATAGTGCAATCTTAAGCCTCAAGAACAGGATTTTCAACAGAACCAAAGTTGATATCCCTAAAAATGTAGGAATTATAAAAATAGCGATTTTTATTTTACGACAATCTGCATAGCTCATTAACCAACTATAATAATCCATCATAACAACAAAGGAGATTAATGCAATAACTAAGTACCCATTAAATCTTGATAAAAACAGTAAAAGTATAAATGTTAAGTACCCATAATAATCAAACATAAACGCAACTAACAATTCCCAACTCAGTTCAAATCTAAGTGGAAAGTGGTCATAAAAATAAATTCTTATGGGCTCATAAGAATACCTAAAAACATAGTTCTGAACAAGAAAAATAAATACAAATTCCACCAAGTGGAATATTGTTATTCCTAATTTATTCATGACTTTGGTTTTAAAAATTTTTCGGTTTTATTAGGGACCGTAATATAAGATAATATCGTTAAACTGATACTTTTATTATTCACTCTAATCAATTAAAAACGAATAACACCCTTACTCTATCACCTTCTTAATCTTCTGGAATAAGAAGCTGGCAACAAGCATCATCACACCTAGGGAGATAAAGGTTATAATCTTCATTACGCCAGAATAGCCCCAAACATCTATTAAATGGAGTTTTACTACAATAATGGCAATAAATACCAAGCCTATTTTACGCCATTGTGGTATTTGTCGGTTAAAGCCATAAATAATGAGGGCGGTACCTATTACCACTGGCAATACAGAGTTAATTACCCTGCTCACTGAATCGAAAAGCTTTACATCTGGTAATAAATAATTACCTGAAAGGTTCTTTAACAAGAGTAGCATTACTACACTTCCTAAAACACTTATTCCAACTCTGAAAATAGATTTTGCACTGTTGGTTTGACTACCAACTAGCCTAAACAGCAAAGCTTTTGAATTAAATATCCAAATACTTACTAGTGCTAATCCTATTATTATAAGTAGGTAATCGGTGGTTTGCCAAGGTTCAAAACCTTTTACCATGCCTTTGAAATTGGTTACTCGGTCAAAGTTTAAGAAACTCCATACTTGTCCCTGAATAAAAAAGATAATTGCAGTAATGCCTGCAATTAAACTTAAAACAGGTGCAATTATATCTTTATTTCTGTTTGTTAAATAGCTGTATAGCAACGCAGTAATACTTAAACTGATGGCAGTTATGTATGCAAATTGCAGCTGAGAAAAATCCCACATATAAATACTTACTTTATGTAGTTCGCTTTGAAGGGTAGCCCACAAGACAAAAACAGCTATATAGCTTATTACTTGCTTAGAGATCCCTAGTAATTTAAAAACCTCCTCAAAAGCTGATTGGAATGTATTTGCCAAATAACTGAAAATCATAAGCAAACCGAAGGTTACTAAACCTATTAAAAACTCTGGCTCCAAAAATGGCTTGAGCGAAAATGGATTATTGTTCATCTGGAAAATAACCACCAACACTATTGAAGGCAATAACAAAAACCGAATTGCACTTGTCGTAGTACTATTATTGGCTTTGCCCAGTTGTAACAAGATTAAACAAGATGCTATTCCAAGCAACAAATACCCATATCCATACTGCCAAAAATCTATCGGTTTCGGTATAGCGAAGTAAATAGCTAGTCCCCAAGCAAGCGTAAAGCTTAATACGGTTGCTATATATAACGATACTGTGCTGCCCAGTTTTGCCTCTTCTGAATTGGTAAAGAATAGGTTGGTCTTGAACTTATACAACCATAA
>JAIYDB010000104.1 GCA_027487695.1 Cytophagaceae bacterium
CGGGCACCAATTTGAAGTGGAATTAAGAAGTTAGAGAATGTACCACTTAAGCCAGCAGTTAATACGAAGAATACCATGATGGTACCGTGCATAGTAACTAAGGCTAGGTAAAAGTCTGGATCTAGCTTACCATCTTGTTGAATCCATCCGCCAAGGATAGGACGCAACCACTCCATAGAGGCATTAGGAAAACCTAATTGCATACGGAAAAACATTGAAAGTAAACCACCCACAAAAGCCCACAACAAACCAGTAATTAGGAATTGCTTGGCAATAACTTTATGGTCTTCGCTGAAAATGTACTTTTCAACGAAGCTCTGCTCGTGGTGGTGCTCATCGTGATGAGCATCGTGTGCGTGAGCAGAATGATCAACTGCTAAAGGGCTTAAAATTTCTGCAGAAGCCATATTTTTATTATTTAAACGAGTGAATTATGTATTAGATACCTGCTTTTTGAATAACAGGTTGTTCAACTGCTGGTGTTTCAGTTTTTGTAGAAGAAATTTCAGCAGCTGGTGCTGGAGCAGCTTCAACTGGCAATAATTTCTTTAAACGTTCCTGAACTGATGGCGCAAGTTTAGCAATGTACTCAGGATTACTTACAATAAACGACTTTTGAGAAGCCTTCCACTTTGCATAATCTCTTGGTTCCATTACTTCAATTACCATACGCATACCAAAGTGACCTCTACCGCAAACTTCAGTACAAGCAATTTCATAATCGAAATCAGCTTTACCTAGTTCTGCACGCATTTCAGCAGTAGTTTTTGTAGGAGTAAACTGGAAGCTAGTTGGCATACCTGGTACTGCATCCATTTTCTGACGGAAGTGGAATGCGAATACACTGTGAAGCACATCTCTAGATCTGATTTTTAACATCACTGGCTTACCTTTTGGAACAACCACTTTTTGTGACATAAAATCATCAGCTGCATTAACATCGTTAAAATCGATACCAACAATGTTAGTTTCATCGGTCATACGGAAGTTATGTTTACCTAGGTTATTATCAGCTCCAGGATAGCGAACCATCCAGTTAAATTGCTTACCTACAATTTCAACTACTTCATATTTTACACCAGGCTTATCATAAGTAATATCGGTCCATACGCTGTAACCTGTGAATACTAGCAAAGCAAGTACAATACCAGGTACAACTGTCCAAATTAACTCTAGCTTGTGGTTATCTGGAAAGAAAGTAGCTTTTCTGCCTTCCTTAAACTGATAGATATATGGGAAAATGAATAGCAATATGTGGGTAGCAACAAAAACGATAGTTAAGATTATCATGGTAAACCAGAACATATCGTCAATTGACTGACCGTGCTCAGACGATGGCTCAGGTAAATAAAACTGAACTGCGTAGTCTGATAACCAATAGAAACCTAATAAACCAAGTACTAGGAAAATTGGGAATAAAATAGCGTTGATTTTATTAGCACCATCAACCCTTTGGTTTTCTGAGCTACGTAAAACTTCAACTAATTTGGTAACTCTTAGTAAAAGGCCAGCAATTGCTAAAACAAGAACCAGACCTACTATGATAAATACTGTCATAAGAGTAGTATGTTAACTTTTTTGTAGTACTAAATATCGTGGTGAAGACTTTCTTCCAACATTGGGTGGTTAATAGCAGTAAGTCTTTGTTTTGACAGAGTGTTTGAGATTACATAAATAAATAAGCAAACAAACGTTAAAACTAAACCAAACTCTAAGAAACCGAAACCACTGTTGCCCTTAGTTACACCAGGCATAATCATTAGGTAGAAATCTAACCAGTGACCAGCAAGAATTGCAATAGCAGCAATCTTTAAGAATATAATCTGACGCTTGCTATCTCTAGTCATCAAGAATAGGAATGGGAAAGCGAAGTTGATTATCACGTTCAAGAAGAACAATGCAGTGTACTTGCCATCAAAACCATCTCTGCGCTCAATGTAATAGATTACTTCTTCAGGGATGTTAGCGTAGTAGTAAAGCAAGAACTGAGAGGTCCATAAATAAGCCCAGAATACAGAGAAGGCAAACATAAACTTACCTAAATCGTGTACTGTACTCATATTTACGTGCTTCAAATAGCCACGCTCTTTTAACAGAATTACTGTTAAAGTAATACAAGCTAAACCAGATACGTGCCAAGAAGCAAAAGTGTACCAGCCAAATAAAGTAGAGAACCAGTGTGGATCAATACTCATTACCCAGTCCCAAGCTGCCATTGATGAACTTACTGCGAAAATAACAATAAAGCCTGAAGAGAAATAAACCAGTTTCTTCCAACGAGCAGTACCGCCTTCTAAATCTTCAGCGAGTGAATTCTTACGGATAATTGAGTAGTACAGCATCCATAAACCAAAGAAGGCAACCATTCTTGTTAAGTAAAATGGTAGGTTCAAATACCAGCTTTTACCAGCAATAATTTTATCGTAATTGGCTGCGGTAGGGTCGGTAATACCTTCATGAGTCCAGTGGAATAAATCGTGGTGACCTAAACCGAAAACAACTAACATAATACCAGCACCAATTGGTAAAAACATACCGAAAGCTTCAGGAACACGCTTTATACCTGCACTCCAACCTGCATAAGCAAGGTATTGCACTGCTACAAAGAATACACCTATAATAGCTATACCAGTAAAGAATACCGCATTGTGCCATAAATCGGCCCATAGACGAGTAGTCCAGTGAAATTCATGATGACCACCACCGTGTTCAGCGGCAGCAGCGTGACCTTTTTCAGCGTGCGCATCTGTTGCATGACCTGCTTCTGCGTGTGCAGTTGCACCATGTGCATCAGCCTTAACATCTGCATGTTCAGCACCAGTATGTGCTTCAGTCTTTGTGCCGTTTGCTTCAGAATGAGCATTAGCAGTGCTGTGGTTTTCTGTAGCAGAAGCGTGTGTGGCGGCTCCGTGACCAGCACCCGCTGCTTCATGCTTACCTTCACCTATACCTAAGGCAAGCATAGCTATACCTATAACAGTCATTACTATACCAACACCCATCCACGTAAGAATACGCTTCTTAGCTGCTGCAGTAAATTCATAGCGTTCCTCTTTATCTACGCTAACTTTATGATGAGCTCCCATTGGATTCTATATCAAACAAAAATGGTGGATAATAATTTAGGATTGCTTCTGAAGTGTAGCAACATAATGAACAATTTTCCAACGTTCATCTGGATTAACCTGAGTACCGTGTGGCCACATTCTGCCTTTACCGTAAGTAATTACGTGGAAAATATGTCCGCCAGTTAGGTTACGATAATTGCCTTGGTTGTAAGCAGGAACACCTTTGTATTGCTCTGCTACTTTACCATTGCCTTTACCTTCAGCACCATGACAAGGGGTACAGTATCTGCCATAAAGCACTTTACCTTCTTCTAAAACTGCAGGAGTTAAAGGAATTGGGTTTTTAAGTATGCGGCTAGCTAAATCTAAACTATCGGCAGGGATATTATACACATAAATCTGTGATGCCAATTCAGTTCGAGGTGTACCAGCATACATTTTACGGGCAATAGTACCTGCAACAGGAGGTCGCATATTACTTGTAGCCTTAGCACGAGAGCCAGACTCATTCAAGTTATATGGGTTACTATTGTAAAACTCACTGTTGGTATCGGTTACCTGATTAAAAGGTTCATAACCAACAGCATTATACATTTGAGGGGCATATTCAGTACCTGTGCTTTGAGAATCTCTTCCGCAGCTAGTAGCTAACAATGCTGTACCTACTGCTAAAATACTTAGCAAATTCTTCATTGGTGCTTTCATTACTCGCTTACCTCCTTTGTGTTAACTTCACTAGCACCAAGGCTCTTTAATAATTCAGTAATTTTAGCAGGATCTAAGTTCTTATTGCTACCTAAATCAATAGCCATAATAAACTTATCGTCGCTAAAACGTGGGTCAAGTACCAACTTGTTAGAACCTGGTCCTAAACCAGAAACTACTAAGAAAGTACCCACCATACCTAGAGCGGCAAATAGTACAGTAAGTTCGAAAGTAACTGGGATATACACTGGTGGTGCAGCAAATGGCTTACCACCTATGTTCATAGGCCAATCAAAACCCATCATTAGGGTAATCATAGTTATAGCGAAGGTAGTACCCGTTGCGCCAAACATGAAGGCTGCTCTTGGTAATCTACTTCTTTTAATACCCATAGCATCTTCCATTCCGTGGATTGGAAAAGGGGTAAAGCATTCGTAAATCTTAACGCCTTGTTCACGTACTTTACGAACGGCATTCATTAGCACGTCGTCGTCTTCGAATACGCCAACTAGGTAATTTGTGGAGGTGGTGGCAGACATATCTATCTCTAAAAATAATTACTGCTTGTTGATATCTGGAGAGTGATTTGCTTCGCTACCTGATACCGCTCCAACTACAGTGGCAGGCTTATGAGCTGTTGGCTCAGATGAAGACTTTACGATGGCCTTTACTTCCGCCATATTGATTACTGGTAAGAACTTAGCAAACAATAGGAATAAGGTAAAGAAGAAACCGAATGAGAATAGGTAATCACCAATATCGGTAGAAGTAGCGGTGAAATACGCCCAGCTTGATGGTAGGTAATCTCTGTGTAACGAGGTTACAATAATTACGAAACGCTCAAACCACATACCAATATTTACAATGATACTTAAGATGAATGTAACAGTAATATTACGACGCATGCTACGGAACCAGAAGAACTGAGGACTGATTACGTTACAAGTCATCATTGACCAATATGCCCACCAGTATGGACCAAATGCACGGTTAATGAAGGCATAACGCTCGTAAGCAACACCTGAATAAGCCGCCATAAAGAACTCAGTGATATAGGCAACACCTACAATTGAACCTGTTAACAAGATAACCTTGTTCATTGACTCAATGTGAGCTAGGGTAATGTAATCTTCTAACTTGAATACCTTACGGGTAATTAACATTAGCGTTAATACCATCGCAAAGCCTGAGAAAATTGCACCAGCTACGAAGTATGGAGGGAAAATGGTAGTGTGCCATCCTGGAATTAACGAGGTAGCAAAGTCCATACTTACAATAGTGTGTACTGAAAGTACTAGTGGGGTTGATAAACCTGCAAGAATTAAAGAAACCGCTTCATAACGTCCCCAATCCTTTTGGCTACCATTCCAACCGAAAGCTAGAATACCGTAAACAGTTTTAGAAACTGGATTTTGCGCTCTATCTCTGATAGTTGCAAGGTCAGGAATTAGACCAATGAACCAGAATACTACTGATACAGTAAAGTATGTAGAGATCGCAAATACGTCCCAAACTAGCGGAGAGTTAAAGTTTACCCATAACGAACCGTAAGTGTTACCAAATGGAAGTGCCCAGTTTGCTAACCAAGGACGGCCCATGTGCATTAGGATAAAGCTTGCCGCACACAATACCGCGAAAATGGTCATCGCTTCTGCTGCACGGTTAATAGAGGTTCTCCATTTCTGGCGGAACAATAGAAGAATTGCCGAAATAAGTGTACCAGCGTGGCCGATACCTACCCACCATACGAAGTTGGTAATATCCCAAGCCCAACCCACTGTTTTGTTAAGTCCCCATTTACCGAGACCTACCCACCAGGTTAAGTATAAGTTATAACAACCGTAAGCCAGCACTAATAGGGCTACCGCAAAGGCAATCATCCACGCAGTGGTTGGTTTGCCTTCTACTTGCCTACAAACATCGTTGGTGATATCCTTGATGGTTTTCCCACCTGTTACCAACGGTTCCCTTACTGAAGAGGTTACGTGAGACATATATCTAAGTATTAATTGCTATTGAAGTGTATTATGCAGTATGAATTGGTTCTTCGTCTTGGTTACGAATCTTCGTTAAGTAACCTACTGAAGGTCTTACGTTGATTTCTTCCAATACGTGATAAGCACGCTTATCAAATTCTTCGCGAACAAGTGTTCCTATTTTGCTCAACGGATCGTTCATATCACCAAAAGTGATTGCATCTGTAGGGCAAGACTGGGCACAAGCAGTGTTGATTTCGCCATCAATTGGTCTGCGGTTTTCTTTCTTGGCATTTAACTTGCCATCCTGAATACGCTGCACACACATTGAACACTTCTCCATTACCCCTCTTGCACGTACAGTAACATCAGGATTCAATACCATACGGCCTAAATCTGAAGTGGTACCGTAGTTCATTGGGAACTCAGGATTTTGTGGGTAGCTGAACCAGTTAAATCTACGTACTTTATAAGGACAGTTGTTAGCACAATAACGTGTACCAATACAACGGTTATAAGTCATTTGGTTTAAGCCTTCTGTACTGTGCGTAGTTGCTACTACCGGACATACCGTTTCGCAAGGTGCATTGTTACAGTGTTGGCACATTAAAGGCATATATACAACCTCAGGATTTTCCTCTGGTTGCTCATGACCTTCGTAATCGTATTCGTCTTTACCTTGAGAGCTGTAGTAACGGTCAATACGCATCCAGTGCATCTCTCTTCTGCGGAATACTTCATCCTTACCAACAACAGGAACGTTGTTTTCAGCATTACAAGCAACCACACAAGCACCGCAACCAATACAGCTATTAAGGTCAATCATCATACCCCAGCTGTGGTTAGGGCGTGAATGCATATCCCAAATGCTGATTTCTGAAGTACGCTTAGGACCTTCAGCAGTTTCAATAGTTGGGAAACTACGACCTGCAGCAGGGTTAGACTGATAGTCTTTCAGTTTTGCTTCCTGAATAATATCTCTGCCCATTACAGTGTGGTGCGTTTGAACGTGTGCCACATCGTAGCTTTCGTTCAATACTTCCACTTTAGCACCAGATAGGTTGTAGTTAACAAAACCGTTAGCTACTGAAGCTAATGGGAATGCATTACCACCTACTTTACCTGCTAAACCTGTAATTTCTCTACCGTAACCGTAAGCAATACCTACTGTATTGTTAGCCTGACCTGGTTGAACCATTGCAGGTAACTTAATAGTTTGTCCGTTTACTGAAACTGATAGTAATACAGTTTTACCTTCTACCATTTTAATGTTGTTTGCCTTAGCAAAAGCAACTGGTACGGTAATATAATTATCCCAACAAGCACGGCTTACTGGGTCTGGCATTTCTTGTAACCATGGGTTATTAGCCTGAACACCCGTACCTAAGGCAACTGTTTCATAGATAATAACATCTGTACCTGAACCAGCTTTGTAAGTTGATGCTACTGCTGAAGCTGCAGTATCCAATGTAGTAGCTACAAATGCAGGCTGAGCCGCAGTAACTACAATACTTCTTACTGTTTTAGCTGCTTCGGTAAGCGCACCTACCGTTGCAGTAGCACTAGTAGTATCATCTACCTTGTAAGTCTTCTCTTCGAAGGTACGAAGCTTAGCATTTGCTGGCTCGAAAATACCATCGTGTAGTGTATAGTTCCAGAACTCACGGAAACTACCGTAAGCACTTTGCATACCATACATATTGGCATTCCAATAGTCTTGTAAATAAGTATAATAGTCTTTCGAAGCACCAGCCCAAACTAATAGACTGTCTTGTGCCTGACGTGACTTGAATATCTTAGAAATAGATGGCTGAATAATGCTATAATAACCTTTAACTGGTTCGGCATCGCCCCAAGCTTCTAGGAAGTGGGTATCTGGAGCCACATACTTACAAAGGTCAGTAGTTTCGTCGTTCCTATCAGCAGTAGAAATGGTAAGGCTTACTTTAGATAAAGCTGCCTTTAATTCTCCACCTTTTGGATAATCGTAAACTGGGTTAGCGTTATAGAAAATAACCGCTTGTACTGAACCATTTTTAACTTCGTTCACGAAAGCAGCCATTGCCTCATCATCGCCTTGGCGAGTTAATGTAGGTGTAGCTAAATCAATCGTTTTACCATAGTTACCTAGCATATTGTTAATGCCATTTACTACAGTTTGAACATTAGCATCGTTAGAACCACTCACAACAATAGAAGCACCTTTAGCACTTACTAGGTCTTTCGCAGCCTTAACAATGTACTTAGTGTTGCCACTTGGCTTACCAGCACTTAATTCAGCACCACCAACCAATTTAGCAACTTCATTATATAAAGCAACCACGTAAAGACCTTCTTCAGAAGCTCTCATTGGAGTACGATAATCGGCATTTGAACCGGTTAACGACATATTGCTTTCAACCGCATATAAGCGGCTCATTTCTTTATTGTTTTTGCCAAGCTTACGAGTTTTACTCCAAGCCTTAGCATAACCAATTGGGTTAACCCAAGTACCTAAGAAATCGGCACCGAAGGTTACAACCACCTTAGCTTTATCAAAGTGTAAAGTAGGTAATGCACGCACACCGAATGTTGCTGCATTAGCCTTCAAAATACCGTGAGCTGTATTAGCATCGTAAGCTACGTGCTTTGCAGTTGGGTACTTAGCAATGAAATCATTGATTACTGCCTTAGTAGATGGACTCAAAATTGTATTTGATACAATTCTGATTGCACCACCAGCAGCAGCAATAGAAGTTAGTTGGCTGATAACATCGTTATCTAAGGCTTTCCAATCGGCATAAGTTTTGCCTTTTTTAGGACCTTGGAAACGTTGTGTATCATATAAACTTAAAACGGCCGATTGCACACGTGCACTTGAACCGCCATTGGTTACAGAAGATACATTATTGCCTTCAATTTTGATTGGCCTACCTTCTCTGGTTTTCACCAAGATAGAAGCATAGTCGCCACCTTCAATAAATGAAGAAGCATAAAAATTAGGAATAGATGGATCATATTCCTCAGGCTTTGCCAAAAGCGGAATCGCTTTACGAACAGGTGCCTCACAAGCAGCCAACGATACAGCGGCTACGCTGAAACCCAATGTTTTCAAAAAGTCCCTACGAGGAGTATTTGAACTATCAACATCATCAGAAGGTGGTGGGCCGAATTCTGTATGAGCGTTTTTAACAAAATCTAATTCGTTAGTAAGCTCTTCAAGGCCTTTCCAATATGTTTTTTTGCTATCTGCCATAAAGGTGATGAACAGTTACAGTGTTCTGTGGTGAAATATAATTTATTGAATTTGAGGTAGTTTCAGATTAATAGTGACACTTAGAACACTCTAAACCGCCTATGTTGGCTACCTTCATTGGGTCTTTACTTGACTGATTGTGCATAGCAAGTAACTTATCGTAGTAGGCATTACCCTCTGCTTTTACTACAGTTTCTCTGTGGCAATTGATACACCAGCCCATGGTTAATGTGCTATGTTGCTCAATTACTTCCATTTCAGCTACGTTACCGTGGCACTTAGTACATTCAATACCACCCACTTTTACGTGTTGTGCGTGGTTAAAGTAAGCTAAATCTGGCAAGTTGTGCACACGTACCCATTGGATAGGCTCGTTGGTTTCAACAGCATTGTATAGCTTTTGCATGTTAGGACTTTGGGTCTTAATAGCATTGTGACAGTTCAAACAGATATTCACAGAAGGGATAACTGCCGATTTTCCTTTGTTTACACCAGTGTGGCAATAGTTACAATCGATTTCGTACTGACCAGCGTGTAGTTTGTGGCTGAAAGGAATTGGCTGCTTAGGCGCATAACCTTGCTGAATACCTACTGCATATACTTGGTCAAAACCAAACTTGATAACTACAACTACCAATACTAGTGTAGCTACGCTTCTGAAAATTGGGCTACCGAATAAAACGTTCCAACGAAGTTTACCGAATAAGTACTCTTTCTCATCTTCAGTAACATCTGTCTTAGTGCTTACCATTCTGGTTAATACAGAAATAAGCATAGCTAAAACACCCACTATTAATAGTAACACTACTAATAATGCACCTAATAAATAGGTAGTAGTTGCACTATCGGCACCACCACCTTCTACTGGGTTTATTGGAGTATCGGTTTTTGATACAGCTGGAGCAGGACCACCAGTTTTAATGTAGGCAATTACTGCATCAATATCGCCATCTGGCAAACCATCGTGGTTTGGCATAATGCTTGGCTTGTATTTTTCATACAATGCTTTAGCATAAGGTTCAGTATTGATTGATTTTTGAGGGTACTTAATAAAGAACTTTAGTTTGGCATCGTTATTCCAACGTGTGTGTGCATCCTTTAATGCTGGACCAACAACAACCTCGTTAAAACCGTGGCATTGTTTACAGTTAGCATTAAATACTGCCTCACCTGCTTTTGCCAGAGCATCGTCAGCTCCGCCAGCTGCTGCTGCAGGTGCTGCGGCTGCTGGAGCGGCAGCAGGTGCAGCCGGATCCTGAGCCAATAAATTTAGGCTGAAGGTTAGTAGAAAAATATACGCTGTGAAACGCAAGGTGCTTTTGATAATCGTCTTCATTTCGTTCAAGAAATTTCTAGTAAAAAGGCTTGTGGTACTAGCCTGTTTTAACAGCTACAAATGTAATATGGTATGGGCGAGTAGGAAAATGACAAGGCAAATTAAATTTGGATGTGTTTTTCCTAAAATTAAGCGGTAATGAACTTATTATATTCTGTATATCAGCTTATTATAAGAAGCAATAGGTGGAAATGTTCTTATTTAGAAATATTATAAATTAGGACAAAAATCAGCTTCACCTCGTCAAAGCGTCATTAAGACATACCCAAAGCCTTACAAACGGCTCAAACGGAAAAGATTAAGGTCGCGGTGTTTCATGTTTAACCGTCTTGCTAAATGCCTATTTGTAAGGCTGCCTTTATAGCAATAAACACCCCTCATAAACCACTCTTTTGCAAAGATCATTTCTTCAACACCGCCAACTTCATCTATGTGAGCGAGCATTGGTGAAAGCAAATTACTGATAGCTTGTGATGCCGTATGGGCTACCCTACTCGCTATGTTCGGCACACAATAGTGAATCACATCATAGCGCTTAAAGTACGGCTTATCGTGGGTGGTTACCATACTGGTTTCGAAACAACCGCCTGAATCTATACTCACATCTACAATTACAGAGTTAGGCTTCATAGCTGCCACCATTTCCTCTGAAACCATATACATATTACGTCCTTCCTCTGGTCTTAAAGCACCAATTACTAAATCGGCTCTTTTCAAGGCATCAAGAAGATTTACGTTATCTATAATAGAAGTATAAATCTGGGCTCCTAACTCCTGTCTTACTCGGCGTAACTTATATAAATGGTTATCAAAAATCTTTACTTCGGCTCCTAAACCATAAGCGGTACGAGCAGCATATTGTGCCACGGTTCCCGCACCTAAAATAACTACTTTAGTAGGTGGCACTCCCGTAATACCGCCAAGTATTACTCCCCTACCATCGTTATTACTGTTTAGGTAATCGGCTGCAATAAGCATTACCGTACTACCAGCAATTTCACTTAGGCTGCGTACGATGGGTAAGTTGCCAACTTCATCTTCTAACATTTCCCAAGCAACGCCTGTAATTTGCTTGTTATTCAAATCTTGAATGAGTTCAGGACTTAATTGACTCATTTGCAAAGCCGATATTAAGGTAGTCCTATTGCTCATCATCTGAATTTCCGCCCTGGTTGGCGGGTTAATTTTCAGCAGGATATTTGAGTTTTTGAATAGCTCTTCGGTACTATATACTATTTGTGCGCCTGCCTCACTGTAATCGGTATCTGAAAACTTGGCTGCTGCACCTGCACCAGATTCAACTAAAACTGAATACCCATTTGCTACTAATAACCCCACCCCATCTGGCACCAAAGTAACCCTCTTCTCTTGCATTAAATGTTCCTTCGGAACACCAATGGCAATACCAGAACGCATTTCCTGAACGGCTAATAACTGTTCTTGAGGTACATAACTGCCTTCTACAGCAATTGAACCTGTGGGTGTACCAGAAACTTTCATATTCGCTACGAGTAAAAATGGGTTAATTTGGGGAGTATGCTAATTATATGGCTATTCTTTTAAAGCTTATTCTACGGGTATCGGCATCTACTATATCTATACCTATTTTAAGGTATGAATCCGGCAGTAGTTCAGCCGCTTGTTGGGGCCATTCTACCAAACAAAACTTTCCGCTATAATAATAATCGACCAAGCCAATATCTCTGGCTTCGTCTAAGTTGTTGAGTCGGTACAAATCAAAATGATAAATAGGTTGGTTGCCTATACCTCGGTATTCGTTCACTAAAGAAAATGTTGGGCTACTTACCAATTCTGTTACACCAAGTACCTTAGCTACCTCCTTGATAAAAGTAGTTTTGCCAGCCCCCATTTCTCCTTCAAAGCACCATACTGTAACGCCATCTGAAAGGGAAAGAAGTTTATTTGCTGCCGTTTTTAAGGTTTTTAAGGTGTATAAACCTAGGTCCATAACATAGGATTTTCAGTTGGGAATATAAATATAACCATAGCCTAGCCAATTCACCAAATTTAGGAATTCCCTGCTGTTGTAATAGTTCTTTTTTGGTATTCTTATATTTATGCCATTATGCGGATTTTAAAGTGGTTGTCTTTCCTAATACTATGCATTGCTGGCAATGTAGGTTTAGGCTATGGACAAGCGTTTTACTTCCCTTATGCACCTGATTCTGTACTTCAAACTGAGGTTGGCTCTTCCAGATTGGGTATCAATACATTTAACCAATACAGTAATGCCTTACTCTTTTACCAAGACAAAAAGAACATAGTCAATTTTAGCCATCGAAACTCGCTCATCTATAACCAGGCAGTAAGCGGTAACAGGTTTATTACGAATGATTTAGATCTTAATTTCAACTACAGCTATATCATAAATAGTTGGTTAAGAACGGGTGCAAGTGCTCACTTTCTTCGATATGGAGCTAATAATACTACCCTAGCTAAAAACCTAGCCTATTTAGATGCCCTCAAAAACTATAACCGACAAGGTTGGAGATTGCGCCTTGCCACTGGGTCGCTCACCGATAACAGAAATACTTTTAATAATACAGGCTTAGGGGCAGAATATGCGGGTGCCTACTATTTAATAAGTCCCGATAGTGGAACCACCGTTAAACTAGAATCTGAAAGTGGGTATTATGATATCGCTCCTCGAAATACTTGGTTTACGAGGGCGGTTGTGAATATTGAACAAACTTTTGACCAGAACGCGGCCATCAGCTTAAGTGCTGGTTATTATAGCCGAAAGGTTGAGGATTACTTATTGGGCAATATCCAAAGTATAAGTTCAGATACCTTAGTAGGGATAGCTACCATTGCCTACCGTATTTCCGATAAGCTCAATTATAATAGTCAAAACTATGTCGGCTTGCCTCGAAGGGATTTTAACTACCGCTCTTTTGAAGGGAGTAACCCAAGGCAGAATATCTATTATACCCAGCAAATGTTGGATACCAGACAGGAACTTACTGCCCAGTTTGCTCGCTTTAAGGGGACAGCCCAGTTTTTATATACCTTAACAGATAGGGCTTACTTTTTGAATAATAACCTTCTTTTAAGTAGAACCGAACTAGAAGCCGCTACAAAAGACGAGCAACGTAAAGATATTAGAGAGGCCTCCACCTCTTGGATTTATGAATTGAGTTTCCAATTGAATGAAAGGGACGTACTCATTGCAAAATCTACCGCCCAACTTTTTAGGGTAGATACCCGCAGTAATGATAATAACCAAGACCGTGACGAGGTGCTTTATGCCGGCGAACTAAACTACCAACGCAGGTGGAATTCTATTTTTCAGACTGAATTTAAGTTGGCGAGTAATTTGCGTCAGCTAGTCTATATCACGCCACAACAAAGCAACGAGAACTATACCGAGCGGATGATTAGGCTAGAACCTAACTTTATACTCGGGACTAAAAAACTTCGCTGGCGGGCTGATTACAGCATACAATCAACCTATAACGTCCGCAACTTTGCTACAGAGCAATTGAAAAACCGCAGCAACCGCATATTCTTAACCAACCATCATATAGATGCTACGCTCACCAAAAGGTGGCATACCCTTATTGACTTTACCCGTAGAGAAAACCGATTGAGTTTGCTTAATTGGAGTGAATTCAAGGAGAGTCCGCTAGATACGGTGGTTATTTACGATGCCAGTATTCGCTTTCAATATTATTGGCAAAACTCAAAAGGTAGCAGTGTACAAACTTTTGCAGGCTACCGATATTTCAGACAAACAAGGCAAAATGAGGTAGGACTAAGTACAGAAACAGGTGGCGTTTTGGCCATAGCCTTAGATAATATCATACTTCAACACGGTCCCCGATTTGGGTTAAGCTGGCAAACCAGTTTTGGGCTATACTGCTATATGGATTTATGGCTCCAAACCAACCGCGTATATTATAGGTATGACCCTACCACCCGCATTTATTTAGGTCAAAGTTTCACTGCCGAACAATTGGCACAACAACAAAACCAGTTTTTGCCGTACTTTACCATCACAGCCAGATACAACCTTTCAGCCTGGCGGTCGTTATTAAGATAACGAATGATTATTTAAAGAAATGACCAGTACCATTATCACCTTCTTGCTTGTTGCAGTGGCAGCCTTTTGGTTAGGAAGGCGGTTATATTATCAATTTAAACCAAGCAAAAGTGGTGCTTGCGGTTCAGGTTGTGGCTGCCAAACCCCTGTAAAACAATGATTAGCATTACCCAAGGACAAGGATTTTTTATACTGTTTGTAATTATGCTTTCCCATATTTTGGGGATGTTTTACGTGGTATCGTTAATTAAATATGCACAAGAAAAAGGCTCCAAAAAGGAAAGCACAATGTGGAACCTAGCCTTTAATTCTAGCCTTATTTTTGTTTTTATTGCCTTGCAGGGCATTTTCGGAACGATGGGCTATTTTTTAGCACCTATGTGTTTTATTGCCCTAGCCGTAGTGCACCGCATATTACTAACCAAACTGGTTGATAAGCTTTAGTAATAATCTAAACTGCTAATAACCTAGCCAATAGCTTTTCTTTGATTGCCGGCCATTCAGGTTTAATAATACTGAACATAGCCATATCATCACGCACGCCTTTTTTCAGGCGAAATGCGTTGCGCATATAGCCTTCAAAGGTTGCCCCTAACGAAGTGACAGATTTTATACTTACCTCATTCTTAGAAAACACCCTAAACTGTACCCTTTCGGCTTGCCAAGTTTCAAAGGCTAATTCCATCATTAAGAATTTTGCGGCGGTACTCACTTTTGATCGTCGGTATTTCACATCAATCCACGTGGCACCAATTTCGCAGCCTTTATGGTTGGTCCTGATATCCAGAAATGCAGTAGCACCTATCACTTCACCATAAGAATTCAAAATCATAAACGGATACCTATCGGCACTGTAGCGCTCACGCAGCATTTTTAAAATATACTGGCGGGTATCTTCAATGGTTTCAATATGAACCTGGGTAAAATAAGTTTGGGTATCCGGCTGCAAGGCCAAAGTAAAAAGAGCATCGGTATGGCTTAAGTCCATCGGAACCAAGGCTATGCCAAAACCCTCCAGTACTATATGTGCTAACTCAAAACCAGCATTCATTGAAAAGGTGGATTTACCTTGTCAATTTAAAATGAAAATGGGAGCTAAGCCCCCATTTAACTAATTGATAATATCGAAACCAGTATAAGGAATCAGTGCTGCTGGTATTTTTATACCCTCTGGTGTTTGGTTATTTTCTAATAACGAAGCCACAATTCTTGGTAATGCTAAGGCACTACCATTTAATGTATGCAGTAAGTAATTGCGCTTATCTTCTGTTTTGCAACGCAGTTTTAACCTATTCGCTTGGAACGATTCAAAGTTACTTACAGAGCTTACCTCTAACCAACGTTGTTGGGCTGCACTATATACCTCCATATCGTAGGTTAGAGCACTCGTAAAGCCCATATCGCCACCACAAAGGCGCAAAACACGATATGGCAGTTCTAGCTTTTGGAGCAAACCTTGCACATATTCACTCATTTCTTCAAGAGCAGTGTAGCTTTCTTCTGGTTGCCTAATTTGTACAATTTCCACCTTATCAAATTGGTGCAAACGGTTTAAGCCACGCACGTGTGCTCCCCAACTACCTGCTTCCCTGCGGAAACAAGGAGTGTAGCCCACATTCTTAATAGGCAGGTCAGATGGCTTTAAAAGCACATCTCTGTACATATTAGTAATAGGAACTTCAGCAGTAGGGATTAGGTAAAGTTCGTCTTCAGTGGCGTAATACATTTGTCCGTCCTTATCAGGAAGCTGACCTGTACCATAACCACTTTCCTTATTAATTACGATAGGTGGCTGTACTTCCATATAGCCAGCCTTCATTGCTTCGTCTAAGAAAAAGTTAATCAAAGCACGTTGCAACCTAGCACCCTTGCCTTTATAAAACGGGAACCCAGCACCAGAAACTTTAACGCCTAATTCAAAATCAATAATATCGTATTTCTTAATCAACTCCCAGTGCGGTTGAGCGTCAGCATGTAGGGTAGGTATTTCACCCCAAGTGCTCATAATCTCGTTATCCTCTGCACTCTTACCTGCCTTTACCACATAACAAGGTACATTTGGTAATAGCACAAGCAATTCAGCAATTTCAGCTTCCTTTTGTTTCATTAGGTCGTCAGCTGCTTTAATTTGCTCTTTAAGCACACTAACTTCAGCCTTCAAAGCCTCGGCAGCATCTTTGTTGCCTTCCTTCATTAGCTTGCCTATTTCACCTGAAGCAGCATTAGCCTTGGCTTGCAAGTCATTAGCAACTAACTGCGCCTGCTTGCGGGCATCGTCGGTTTCAATGATTGCAGCAACCTTATCTGAAGCATTGGGTATTCCCCTCTTTTCCAGACCAGTAATTACTTTTTCAGTTTCTTCTCTAAGGAGTTGAATAGGCAGCATAACGCATTAATAAAATGAAAACCTGTATTTGAATGTGCAAAACTAACAAAAGGCTTTACATAGCCCACCAAACCTTGCAGGAAACTTGCTATCAAAAAAAATTGTGATTGTTGGCAAATGAATGTATTATTGCAACTGCATTGTTACTACCAAGGTAGTTTTCCATAACGGCTTCTCGTTTTACGATGCGCTTCGTTTCCAAAAATCTTAATTTCTTTGGCTTTCATATTTTGTAAATCTATTGTTTACAGCCAAAGCTTTTCCTTGGAAGTTTAAGCCCTGTTTTGTTTTTCGCTTTACAGTGCTTTGGCAAGCCACAATCCAACCCAATATACCGTTTAATACTGATGCTAAATCAGTGAGTACCAATTTATGTACACAAGGGAAGATTTACGTTTTAGGCTGATAGCCGAATTGAAAGAAATTGCTGCTGAAATGAACTTAGAAGGCACTAAAAGCCTGAAAAAGAACGAGATCATTGAAGCAATAATTGCACACCAAGAAGCTGAAAAACAAGCAGATAAAGCCAAAAACGCTCCTGCAGCAATAGCCGAAACGAAGAAAAGTGTAGCCGCTAAGCCTACTATCACTGAAGCACCTAAAACGCTGCCAGACGATATGCCGCTAATTGTGGCTAAGAGTGGCAGAATATCCGAGGAGGAAGATACCCAATTAGCTGAACCAAAACGTAGGCAACGTGTTAGGAGAAATCCAATTTCAGACGATGGATTAGAAGAAAGCCTTGAGCCTGAAACTACTGAAGTGGCAGAAGTTAAAACTGAAGCACTAGCTCCTGTAGCTCCTGAAGTTACGGCAAAAGAAGCCCCTTCAACGGAAAATAAGCTTGAAACGGAAAGACCATTCAACCGTTTTGAGCGCAGAGATGGCAGAGATAATAATAGAGATACCAATACTGAAAATCCTCAACCTTCAGGTTTTCAAAGAAATAGAGAGCGTTTAGGTTTTACGGAGCGTCCAGCTCGTGAAGGTTTTACCCCTACAGAACGCCCTGCTCGTGAAGATTTTAAATCGTTTGAGCGTCCGTCAAGGGAAAACTTCAGAAATAACCCAAATACGGAAAGGGCACCAATCCCTGCTGCCCAAGATCTTACCCAACCTACTGAAAGTTTTGTGCCTCGTGGTGGTGTAGAACCTAAATTGGATAACTACCAAGATATTAGGAACAGGCAATGGCAAGAGCGTAACGCTAAAAATGCGCCTGCTTTGCTTGCTAAAGAATTTGAAGGTGTAATCCCTTGCATTGGCGTACTTGAAATTGTAAGCGAAGGTTACGGTTTCTTACGCAGTCCAGATTATAACTACCTAGCTAGTATGGACGATGTGTACGTTTCTAGCAGCCAAATAAAACTATTTGCTTTAAAGACTGGCGATACCGTAAAAGGTACCATCAGACCACCGAAGGACAATGAAAAGTACTTCGCTTTACTAAAAGTAGATAGCGTAAACGGTAAAACTACCGATGAAATTAGAGATAGAATTGCCTTTGAATACCTTACTCCGCTATTTCCACAAGAGCGTTTAAGATTAAGTGGCGAGCCTAATCAATACAGTACTCGTATTTTAGATCTTTTTGCCCCAATTGGTAAAGGACAAAGAGGTATGATTGTGGCCCAGCCAAAAACAGGTAAAACTGTTCTTCTTAAAGAAATAGCCAATAGCATTGCCAAAAACCACCCAGAGGTGTACTTAATGGTATTGTTAATTGACGAACGTCCGGAAGAAGTTACCGATATGATTCGTTCTGTAAAGGCAGAAGTAATCAGTTCAACTTTTGATGAAGTTGCCGATAGACACGTGAAAGTTGCCCAAATAGTGCTTGAAAAAGCCAAGCGTTTGGTAGAATGCGGTCACGATGTAGTTATTCTTTTAGATTCCATTACTCGTTTAGCAAGAGCCTACAATACAGTAGCACCACCATCGGGCAAAATACTTTCTGGTGGGGTAGATGCTAACGCCCTACATAAACCAAAGCGTTTCTTTGGTGCTGCCCGTAATGTAGAAAATGGTGGTTCATTAACCATTATAGCTACAGCGCTTATTGATACAGGTTCTAAAATGGACGAAGTAATCTTTGAAGAATTCAAAGGAACTGGTAATATGGAACTACAATTAGATAGAAAGCTAGCTAACCGTCGTATTTATCCATCTATTGATGTACCTGCCTCTGGTACCCGTAGAGAAGACCTATTGATGGACGAAGCAGAACTACAACGTATTTGGATATTGCGTAAGCATATGGCCGATATGAATAGTATTGAGGCAATGGAATTCTTGAAAAACAATATGAAAGGTACCCGTAACAATGGCGAATTCCTTGCCACTATGAACGGTTAAAACCACTTAAATCCACCACAAAAACAAAGTGAAAAATCTATTAGTAATATGGAACGGGTTATTAACAGCAGCGGTAATTGCGTTAATATTCCTTCAAATCAATGGCAAACCAGCCGAAAGTAATACCAGTGCCGCCCCTGAAAAAAAGGCAGCTGTTAAGCCTATTGTACTTTCAGGCAATAAAAAGAATAGCCCTATTCTATTCGTAAATTCAGATTCATTGCTAAAGAAATATGACTACTTCAAAAAAATGAAGAGTCAGCTAGAAGCAAAAGGTCAGAAGGCAGAAAACGAAATGGCGGTTAAAATGCGTGCCTTAGAAACTGAGTACACTACCACGCAGCAAAAAGCCCAACAAGGTCTCCTTTCAGCCGATCAAATGCAGGCTGCAGAGCAAAGTCTAATGCGCAAGCAACAAGAAATGCAAGAATTCAGAAGTCGTACTGCCGAGAAACTTGCTGAGGAAGAAGCCGAGTTAAGCGAAAACCTAAATAAAGCCATACGAGAATATTGTGCTGGCTTCGCTGCTAAAAATGGTGTTCAGTTTGTTTTAGGATATTCTGCGCAAGGCGGTATCCTTTTCGCTAACGATAGTCTGGATATCACGCCTCAGGTATTAGAAGGCTTGAACGCAGAGTATAACAGTAAAAAGAAATAAGGATTATAAATCTTGAATAATTAAAGCACCTGAAAGGGTGCTTTTTTGATGGGGGGCTATTGGAGTCATCCTCCTTTCCAATCCAAAAACAACAATATAAACCTATCCCTCACCATTTTACATTCCATAGCCTTATATTAGTGCTGTGAAACCCGATTACAGCCTTACACCTTTCTCTGAACCCTTTGCAAACTCGGTTAAAAAGCCGAGTGAGGTATCTTCTGCCAATAAGCGGAAAACACCCGAGGGAATTGTTCTACAGCCTTTCTACAAGCCTGAAAAACTAGCACATACCGCCTTCGGTGCGGGACAAGCTCCTTTTTTACGAGGACCTTATTCTGCGATGTACACCACCCAACCGTGGACCATAAGGCAATATGCAGGCTTTTCTACCGCTGAAGATAGCAACGAATTCTACCGAAAAAATCTAGCTGCTGGTCAAAAAGGATTATCTGTAGCATTCGATTTGCCAACCCACCGTGGTTACGATTCAGACCACCCTCGTGTAACTGGCGATGTAGGAAAAGCAGGTGTGGCTATTGATTCTGTGGAGGATATGAAAATCCTTTTCGATAGCATCCCGCTAGACCAAATGACGGTTTCTATGACTATGAATGGTGCAGTTTTGCCCATTATGGCATTCTATATAGTTACCGCATTAGAACAAGGTGTAGCTCCTGAACTTTTGAGCGGAACCATTCAGAACGATATTCTGAAAGAATTTATGGTGCGTAATACCTACATCTATCCGCCGGCGGCTAGTATGCGCATCATTGCCGATATTTTCCAATATACGGCGCAAAATATGCCTAAGTTCAACTCTATCAGTATAAGCGGGTATCACATGCAAGAAGCAGGTGCCACCGCCGAATTAGAGTTAGCCTATACCCTTGCCGATGGTTTAGAATATGTACGTACTGGCCTAGCGGCTGGTATGAACATAGATGAGTTCGCTCCAAGATTATCTTTCTTCTGGGCAATAGGGATGAACCACGCAATGGAGATAGCCAAAATGCGTGCTGGCAGGTTGTTATGGGCAAAAATTATCAAGCAGTTTGCCCCTACCAATCCAAAGAGTATGGCTCTAAGGGCGCATTGCCAAACCAGTGGCTATTCTCTTACCGAGCAAGACCCTTACAATAACGTAGCCCGTACTTGTATTGAGGCAATGGCTGCGGCACTTGGTGGTACGCAATCGTTACACACCAATTCATTAGATGAGGCAATTGCCTTACCTACTGATTTTAGTGCACGTATTGCTCGTAATACACAGTTGTTTATTCAGCAGGAAACAGGCATCACCAAAGCGGTTGATCCTTGGGGTGGAAGTCACTTTATAGAAAAACTTACTGAAGAACTTTGCCAGAAGGCTTGGGAACTGATTGAGGAAGTAGAAAGCCTTGGCGGAATGACCAAAGCCATTGAAACTGGTTTGCCTAAAATGCGGATTGAAGAAGCCGCAGCCCGCAAGCAAGCCCGTATAGATGGTGGTAAAGAAGTTATTGTTGGGGTAAATAAATACCAAGTAAACAACGCTCCAGCCATTGATTTACGTGAAGTGGACAATGAAAAGGTGCGTCTATCGCAAGTAGCTCGTTTACAAAGCATTAAAGCAAGTAGGGATAATGAGGCGGTGCAAGTTGCCCTAGCCTCCATTACCGATGCCGCTAAAAATAACAACGGTAATTTATTAGCCTTAGCCGTGGAAGCAGCCAAACTGCGTGCCACCCTTGGCGAAATATCAGATGCTATGGAAAAAGTATATGGTAGGCATCGGGCTATTATACGCTCTATTAGTGGGGTGTATAATGGTGAAATATCTGACGATGAAAACTACCAAAAAGCAAGAGAATTATCAGATGCATTCGCTGCCTTAGAAGGCAGAAGGCCACGCATCTTGATTGCGAAAATTGGTCAAGATGGTCACGACCGTGGGGCAAAAGTAATTGCTACCTCCTTTGCCGATTTAGGCTTTGATGTGGATATAGGACCGCTATTTCAAACTCCTGCCGAAGTTGCTCAACAAGCAGCCGAAAACGATGTGCACTTAGTGGGTGTAAGCTCCTTAGCAGCAGGACATAAAACATTGGTACCAGCCTTAATAGAAGAACTTGCCAAAATAGGCAGGTCGGATATTATGGTGATTGTAGGTGGCGTTATCCCACCTGCTGATTATGAGTTTTTGTTCCAAGCCGGTGTATCTGGTATCTATGGTCCTGGCACCATTATATCGGTAGCGGCACAGCAAATACTTAACAAAATGATGCAAGAAACTGTAGGAGAGTAAGGGATGATTTTACCTCTTATCAAAAAAGCCCGCTGCGCGGGCTTTTTTGATGAATTACATTTTTTCTTTTACTCCCTTACCACCTTCCGCACATACAATTTACCACCTACACTTTGCAGACGGAGCAAGTACATACCCTTAGGCAAATTACCTACTTTTAATTCCTCGCCTGCTTCAATTGGTTGGGAAAGAATTACCCTGCCGTGAACATCCAATAACTGGGCGGTACCCTTATGCGATAAACGCAAAGTATTGGTAAACGGGTTAGGGTACACTTGTAGGTTAGGTTCTTGGTTTACCTTTTGGTTGCTGCTTAAAACAGGACCTACTGGTGGGTAAACGGGGTTGTAGGGGGTGCCAAAATTGGCTACCTTCATAAAGACTAGGTCTGCATTAGAAAATGAACCAGACATAAATCTTCTATCTCCACCAATTACTGCGCTGCCATCTGAAAAGTAACCTACTGATTTAAAGTTTGCAGTGTACACTAAGTTTGGAGCATAATTGGTCAGGTTCAAACTGAATTCTAAAACAGAGTCTTTTGAAAATCGCTCATAATAGTAGTTGTCTGGTCTGCGTTGCACCATCCAAAAGGAAGAATCTGCTAAAGGCTCAACGCTTAATCCATAAAAGCCACTTGGATAACCACCCCAAACCCTTCCTAAGGTATCATTCAATTTCTGGAAAACGTTTTGTCCAGGGTTTCCAAAATCAAGTCCAGCAACTAAGTAACCGTCTGGTAACTTTTTTACTATAATTTCATACCAGCCTACATTTCTAGGGTTGGTAAAAAGTACTTTCCTACTTAATTGTCTCCCGCTACCAGTATCAATATGAAGGGCTATAATTTCAGTTCCTTTCCAACCGCTAACCATTAATTCCCCGTTAGATAATATTTCCGCTTGGGAGGGTGCTCCATTTCTAAACTGATCCGTAAATTCATTTACCCATCTTCGTTGACCTACTGAATCCCAGCGGCTTACCTGCCATAAAGTAACGCTCTGATTAGCAATTGTCCGAGGAGTTGTTGCTATTATATAAAAACCACCATCTGAAGCTGGTAAAACTTTATAAATTGCTTTAGGCATTGAATCTAAATTAGGAACTCCACCTAAAGGCAATGCAGTATATTGAAGAAGTCTTCCATTTATATCAATTCGTTGTAGCACTAACCTTTGACTTCTACCTATCTTATGGTACACCATCCAAAGCTGTCTGCGGGTACGATCTACAACTGATTGGTATGAATTAATGGTATCAAAATACACAAAGGTATCTATTGCTAAACCTCTATTGTTATGTTTTAAAACTACAGGTTTAAATTTAGTATCACCATAAAAAACAACATGTCTAACAGGGCGTGAATTCGAGAAAAAAACCGATGTATCTAGTACTGCTAAATCAACAAATTCATCATCGGCACTTACCTCATTTGGTATTGTTCCAAAATCAAATCGTGACTCCCAAACTACATTTTGCGAAAAAGCTATTTGTACCCAGAAAAGGGTACAAATAGCAAGGAATACCTTTAGTTTCATCTAACCATTATTTTTTTAGTGAGCTGCTTTCCATTACTTTCAAAGGTAACAAAATGGATACCTTTTTTTAATGAAGGAGTTGTAAAAGTTTGATTTCCCTTTCCTTGCTCCTTAACCAAAGTTCTACCTAATAAATCAGTTACTCTTAAAGAATAGGTATCTTTTCCATTTGGTAATTGAATATTAATGGTATTATTTTCGGCAAAGTGATTTATGATTACCTCATCTTTGCTTGCTTCTACACCATTATTATACCTCCTATCAGTAGGGAAGGTAATGGTAGTACTAGTTAGCTCATTAGTACATACTTCTTCATATTCACTACCTGAAAGTGGACCATTAGCAGCGACTGTATAGGCTAATAATGGACTTAACGGCTCTAGTTTTCTCATAGAAAGACTATTTACAGGAAACACATTTCCTACAAATTCATTGGTATATCGTTGGTAAATCATAGGGTACCTTGATTGAGGCGCATTTGGGTCTGGATTATCTCTAGTATCATTTATAATACTTGTCCACAATGCTGGGCTCTGCCAACCAAAGCTAGCGTTTTCCACATTTACAGGTTCTCCCCATTGGTTCCACGTCTTAGGAAATGAAAGCGTAGCTGCACATTTCCGAGACGTGGAACTGCTAATCTATTCA
>JAIYDB010000051.1 GCA_027487695.1 Cytophagaceae bacterium
CCCGCAAGATTAGCGAGAAGGCATTACGGTACGACCTTACCGTTCCCTTTGCTCGTTATGTGGTAATGAATAAGGGACAGCTTACCTTCCCTTTTAAACGCTACCAAATACAACCCGTTTGGCGTGCCGATAGACCACAGAAAGGACGCTATCGTGAATTTTACCAGTGCGATGCTGATGTGGTAGGTTCAGATTCATTGCTATTTGAAGCGGAAATCATTTTAATGATAGATGAGGTACTAACTAGTTTAGGTCTGACCGATTTTACCATTAAGATTAATAACCGCAAGCTGCTCACCGCAATGAGCATTTTAGCCAATGCTCCAGGCGAGGAAGGCAAGCTTGCCATTGCAATAGATAAACTTGATAAAATAGGCATTGAAGGCGTAAGAAAAGAACTTTTAGAAGGCGGCTTTTCAGAAGAAACCTGCAATGCAATAGAAGCTATCATTACCCAAAAACCAAGTTTGGATAACTTGGAAGCCTTACAATCTACTTTCGGAGCTACCGCTGAAGGAGCTAAAGGTTTAGAGGAAACAGCTACCCTACTATCATACCTTAAAAGATTTGGCTACAACTACAATAAAGTTGAGTTAGACCTTAGTTTAGCACGTGGTTTAAGCTATTATACAGGCACCATATTCGAAGTGAAAGTGAATAACGTGCAAATGGGTAGCATTAGCGGCGGCGGTCGCTACGACAACCTTACGGGCTTATTTGGTTTACCAGGAGTTTCGGGTGTGGGCTTCTCTTTCGGAGTGGATCGTATTTACGATGTAATGGACGAACTTAACTTGTTCCAAAACTTAGCCAAGCCAAGCGTACAGGTAATGATAGCCAACTTTGGTGCCGCTACCCTACCCCAATGCTTACAAGCCTTGAAGCAATTGCGTGATGCGGGTATTGCCTCGGAATTATATCCTGAAGAAGCCAAAATGAAAAAGCAATTCAGCTATGCCGATGACAAGAAAATCCCTCACGTGATTATTATCGGTTCTGATGAGGCTTCAAAAGGAGTAGCGCAGTTAAAGAATATGGTAACTGGCGAGCAGGTGGAAATGGGTATAGAAGAAATTGTTGGGAGGTTAAAGTAGGTATATTTGGTTCAATGCGTTAAAAGCAATAAGCTAAACTACCCTAGGGGTTTGCATCATATAGCCCTCTTGCAATAGCCAGTTGCCGAGGTTTAACCCACGGAATATAAATGCCCCATTGTTGTTGATAATTTCTTTGCCCTTAACTCTCAGAAAGCCAGCATTAGGCTGCACCTTGGTATCAGTCGGGAAAGCGTTTTGGGCAAATAGTAACTGACTAAAAACGCACAGCAGCCCCAACGTAAACAGTTTAAATTTCATTGTATCGGTTGTTGAATGTAGAACAATGATACAGAAAAAATGGGAATTTGGGGGTAAGGGTGGTTTTGGCTTTCTAAGTGAGTTGGGTTGGCAGGATAACCTCAATGTATGTAACAATTTCGGTAGCAGTTCAAAGTCTCCCTCGTTATTAGGCTACGCTAATTCCTCAGTAAGTTGTTGAATCAATGAAGCTAACCTTTTAGTCCATGTTACGGATATTCATTAGATTTAAAAGTTAAAGTAGGTTCCTTAAAAAAGAAGGTAATATATTTATCGTTAATAGTTTCTACGAAAATTTCCAGTTCATTACTTTCTGTAAGTTTAAAGTAAATTATTAAATTAAATATACCCATATTTTTATCAATTGAATAAATTTTTGGATTAGCCCCTTCAGCACTTTTTGCCTCCTTCCAATTTTCAATTGTCCAGACACAAGGTGCCTCTACAGACTCATTTTTTAAGATATCAAAATATGCTTCAAAATGCAATTCAATCTTTTTGCTATTTAAGTCATAGCAAAACTTGCTTACTCTTTCATCATCGAACGCGTAAAATATTTTATTTTCCATATTAATAACTGTTTACTTTATTGGAATGTATTCAGCTCCAGTTGCTCCTCTTAGGTAATAAAAGCGCAGCCACTCATTTCCAAAGACGTAGAACTGCTAACCCCTCGCCTGCAAATAGTTTTATACTGTTACCGTTATCTACCATATCCAAAGATATAAAAAAGTGTGGTTATTCAATAAATTCTTTATAATTGAGCCAATACCCTAATTAAGTAGTTAAAGAATAAGCGTTAAGCTACTTGCTTGTTATCGGCAAAGCCAATTGTAGGGTAAGTTCTAAGGATAGCATCTGCACACATATCAAATTCATTAGGCCAAACTGGTACACCAGGATGCATCAATTGTACTTGCGCAAAAAACTCTGGTTCTGCTAAAGCTCCAAACCGAGCATTAAGGTTTTCTTTTGCGGCTAAAACATCTTCTTTAAGGTCAATGAGTACAATTTGACCTTCTTTATATTGCACTGTAAACTGGTATTCAGTTGGTTTGATGTCTAATATCTTGACTATTCTATTCATAGGTAAGAGGTTTAATTTTGAACCAAGCGTTAAAAAATAAATACATTCTAAATTTCAATACTCCCTAAAACAGACATAACTAAAGTAAACCAAATCATATAAATCAATCCAAACAATGCAGCACCCTGTATAAACAATTGGGAAATAAAATTATTAAAAGTATTTTTAGGATGCCTCCAAAGTATTAAATGCAAAATACCATGAATAAAATAAAAACAAGAAACAAAAAACCATAAAAGTATATTTTCAGAAAACATACAACTCAGCAACAAAAAATAAAGTGGCAAATGTAATACGGTAAACCATTTATATCCTTCATCGTCATTGAGACTTCTAAGAATAGGTAAAATTCGCCATTCCTTTTGCTTGATTGCATCCATTTCGTGACAAAGCAATAAGGCAGTCGAAATTTGAAATAACATTTCCATTTGATGAAATTGTGTCAAACTTAAAAAGAAAAGACCCCCCAAGTGTGCATTGTGAAGAGGCAAGGGAGGTTTGTTATCGTTAGAATAAATCTTTCTTAGCAAAAGACTCGCCCTGGTACGCTGTCCTATAGAACTTAAGCGTGGCGAGTACTGTTGCCACAAAGGTATATATTTTTAAAATGAAACTTTATTTTAAAAATAAAAAATTTAAGGCCCCCACCCCCTTTTCCCAATCCCAAAAACCAACATCCTCACTTTTTGCTTATATTTACTCTTTGCCGTTTGCCATAAAAATGGGCACGGCCTTTGGCTATGCAGTTTAAGTTAATTTCTGATTATAAACCCACTGGCGATCAGCCTCAAGCTATTGAGCAACTGGTTAAAGGTGTTGAAAATAATGAACCTTACCAGACTTTGTTGGGGGTTACTGGCTCGGGTAAAACATTTACCGTAGCTAATGTTATTGCGCAAACTAACCGTCCTACCCTCATTCTAAGTCACAACAAAACGCTAGCCGCCCAATTATATGGCGAGTTCAAGCAGTTTTTTCCTGAAAATGCGGTTGAGTATTTTATCTCTTATTACGATTATTACCAGCCTGAGGCGTATATCCCTGGGTCTGATACTTATATTGAAAAGGACCTAAGCATTAACCAAGAAATTGAAAAGCTGCGTCTTTCTGCTACGGCTTCATTGGCTAGTGGCAGGAGAGATATAATTGTAGTGGCTTCAGTATCTTGTATTTATGGTATCGGTAATCCTGATGAGTTTGCGAAAAACGTAATCCGTTTAACGGTTGGCGATGTAGTAAGTCGTAACCGTTTCCTACATGGTTTAGTAGATATTTTATACTCTCGTAC
>JAIYDB010000005.1 GCA_027487695.1 Cytophagaceae bacterium
GTTAAAACCCTTAAATCTAATCCAGATAGCAGGCGAATTATGGTTTCTGCTTGGAATGTGGCAGATATACCTCAAATGAAGTTACCTCCTTGCCATGCACTATTTCAGTTTTATGTGGCTAATGGTAAGTTGAGCTGTCAGCTTTACCAACGTAGTGCCGATGTGTTTCTTGGTGTTCCTTTTAATATTGCCTCTTACGCATTGCTTACAGAAATGGTAGCTCAAGTTTGTGGATTAGGCTTAGGAGAATTTATTTGGACGGGTGGCGATACACATATCTATTCAAACCACTTGGAACAAGTTAAAGAGCAACTAAGTAGAACCTTCTATCCATTACCTCAAATAAAACTTAATCCAGAAATCTCTGATTTATTCAGCTTTACATATCAAGATATTGAGTTAGTTAACTATCAATCTCACCCAGCAATTAAAGCACCAGTAGCGGTTTAATATACCAATGTTTTCTGTAATCAGGAATAACCTAGCCTTATTGAAGTATTTGCTAGTAGCCATTACAGGGGTTATGATAAATCTTGTTATATCTGAAGCCTTGCAAAGCCAATTAGGTTTAGGCTTTACAAGAAGTTTAGCATTAGGTTATTTGGCAGGTATGTTATTCGGCTTTTTCGCAACAAGAGCATTTGCATTTAACACAAGGGAGCCTTATTCTATTCGAAAAGAGGCAGTAAAGTACATTATGGTGTCATTGGTTGCCTTAGTGGTAACCTCTATTTCAGGAACTGTAGTGCTTAAATTTACTACATGGGGAATAGAATCTTACCCCAAAGCCCATAAATATTTTCTAGATATTTTGAATTTCTTCCCTATACTACCATCATTGGTTAACAGAGATTTAATTGGCAGAGTAGCTGGCATTTGCTTCGGATTTTTTATTAACTACTTCGGTCACCGATTTTTTACTTTTAGAAATACAGGTACAGTTAACTTCGTTAAAATGAAGCAATCTGAATATGCAAGCCGTAAAAAATAAAACTTCACTCATTAAGCCGAATGGCTATTAAGTGAAGCTTTAACTACTAACCCTAAATACAATAGCTGTAAGAGAAGGATTCGAACCTCCACGAGGCGGTTAGCTACAGAAGTAGTTTATCCCTTATTCCTCACCCCCGAGACAGGAGGGTATGTCTGCCAATTTCATCACCTTACAATTTATAATTTCACAAAAATTACGCCGTTTTATTGATACAAACCTATATAAATAATTTAATAACTGCAATATTTTTAATAAAATAAGCATTAATTTAGATATTACATAAAAATAAGATTGTTTTATTAACAGTCTTCTAAATACAATCAAGAAAATATCGGTATTTTTAAAAAATTCACAATAAAAACAAATTCCCTTTAGAAATCCCACTACTAAAGTTCTGGAACTTCAGGTTTTTCATTAATATTAGGTACCTCAGGAAGTTCGCTTGGTTCTACTATTATGGTTTGAGAAGCCTTTTGCTGCTCCTTTTTACGTTTATTTCCTCCCCATAAATCTGAAAAGGAATTAAAGCTAGCTGTATGGAAAAAACTTGCTCCAGTGGTAGTTTGGGTGTTTGCTAGGGTTGATGTGTAAAACTGGTTATTCCTAGCAAAAGCCTTTGCCCATAACTTACCATCTGGCGATAGTCGGTATTCTAGATACCAATCGCCGGCTATAGCGCTAGCATTGTTTGCATTACCGTTACCTACACCTCCACTACGAGTAACTTTAAGCCTACCATCTAACAAGGCATAACTTAACCTTAGTTGTAAGTTATTTATAGCATTAGCATCTAGACCATTAACATCTAATTGTACTTCAAAGTTGTTATTCACACTGCTTAACCAGTTGCTAAATTGGTTACTTAAAAGTTCACTAATGGTACCAGTAGCCAAGTTAGTAGAGTTACTCTCACCAGTATTATCAATTGGTGAGAATGCTCTGAATAAGAATAAACTTAATACCTGTTGATTTAGAATTGCTTCATTAGAGGCTATTACTGACCTAAAGTTGTTTACGGCCTGCACTAGCCTGGCGTCTTGTGGGTTGTCCACAACATCTACACGCATAGCTATTTCTGGTGAAAGCAGAGCCCCTTTCAAATCCAAAAAAACTTTGGTTTGGTACTTTCTTCTGTATTGCGGTTGCGCAAGCACAACAGATCTATCTTCCGCACCAAGCATGCTTTGGGTAATAAGTGGGTTCAGACTTGCATAAAGTTCATGTTCGGCTTTAATATCTTGAGTACCGCTATATACACTACCGTTCCAGGTAATAGAGCTACCTGCCTGTATATTAAACTTCTTATTAATGGCATTACTTAAGGTAAAGTTATAGGTACCTCTATCAAATAGGTATTGTCCATAAATGGCTATATCGCCTCTAGAATCATATGTAAACTTTAAGCGTCCATTGCCGTTGGTTTTTATCTTCTCCCCTGCCCTTTCGTCGAATATGATTTCAACATCTAAATCATTGGTAAGATCCAAATTAAAGTCCATTGTTATTCCTGAAAGATCTGGAGCCTTAGGTCCAAAATTCTTTGATAAGGAATCTAGCTTTGCTTTAGAATTAAAGAATCTAATATTAGCATTACCTGTATACCCTCCTGAACTCACAATGGGGATAGCGAACTTACTGCCCTTTTCAGACTTTAAATCGCCTTTGATTGAAAGTAATTCGGTAGGTCCGAAAATCATTAGATTTCCGCTAGCCTTTACGTTCCCATAAAATGCAGATGATTGAGCCTGTGTAGTATTTAAAACAGCCAGGTTATTGAGTTTACCATCAATATCAACATGCCAGTTTTTCCAGTTTTCGTGGGTAATTAGACCTTTGTTTACATTTGCCTTATTGCCATCATCATCATACAGCGTAGATTTCCCGAAATCAATTGCATTAGGTCTTATTCTAATTACATCGTTAAACTTGTACCTTGTATTGATATATGGCAGCCTAAACCTGCCGTTTTCTATTTGAAGTTTACCATTCAAATTAACCCCAGAAAAGCTTCCGCCTATCTGAATATCGCCAGTAGCAGTCCCTTCTAATTCATTTAATACCCCAGCTAAAATAGGTTGCAATACTGTTATCGGGGCCGATTCTACCTGTGCTTTAAAGTGTAATGGATAGGTATCTTTAATATCGTAATAACCTCGTAAGAAGGCACTTAACCCAGTTTTAGAGTAAATGCGGCTATCAATGATAATTTGGTTAGAAAGACTATCCCAAACTGCATTAGCTTCTAGTGAACCAATTTTTATATCATTAAAAATGAATGAATCGGCATTGGCTACTAGCTGTAAGCTCGGGTTTTTAAGTATTGAATAAGCATTTAATTGGCAGTTGATAGTGCCTTCTAACTTTTCTGTAATGAGGTCGTTAACCAATCTTAAATCTACATTTTTAACACTAGCTGTAAGTTTATCATTTGCTTTAAATCCAGCTATGCCTTCAATATCAATTTCTTGGTTACCTTGTTTTACCAATAATGAATCGAAACGGAAACTGCCATCTTTAAGTGCAACTATCCTGTTCTTTTCTGTAAAACGCCAATCTAGTTCAAGCAACCTAA
>JAIYDB010000081.1 GCA_027487695.1 Cytophagaceae bacterium
CTAATAACTAATCACTTTGTAATTACTCCCAACTTAACATTAGGAACTCCTAACATTAATTGTTTTTTTGGAGTCGGCTTTGGCTGTTCTAATGTATTATCAAGAAAGGGAAATTTAGGTGATTCATTACAGTTTAGAACTACATCTGTATTATACAAAGTAAACATCGGTTTAAATGCAAAAATAAGGGGTGGTATAGCAAGTCTTACCTTATCAGGTAATAGAACAGGTAACATGGCGCTTAGAGGGTGGAGTTCCTATATAGGATTTAATGCACTAACTGTAGGATATGCATTGCCTATTTCTTCCTTCAAAAGGAAATCTAAAACTGCAACGGATCCAAATTCTTAAAGTGTCCGTTCATTTTAATGCGGGCTCGGGTGCGTTCTATTTCTTCCAAAACTGGAATGGTTGCCCTTATATGTACCAAAAGGAACTTCTGTCGTTCGGCTTCGGAAGTAATTTGCAGCAATTCATATTCTTGCGGCAGACTTAGCCCTATTTTGTGTGCTATTTGGTAGCTCAAAGGTTTAGGGTCTTCGGTGTTTACTTGGAATTGTATTTGTGCTATTTGATAAAGTTTATGCACGGCATCAATCAATTCTTCCCGTATTTCTTGGTCCTCGTCCCAATCGTTAGGCACGGGTAATATCACCCCTCCTGCATATAGCTTATTCATAGCAGGGTTATGGAATTTAAGCAGTTGGAATAATCCTACCCCTTTGCAGCGAATATCCATCCGACCATCGGAATATGCCTTTTCTATCTCCATAATCTGCATTTCGGTCCCCATATCGGCAATGGTGCCATCTATATACGGACAAACCCCAAAGGTTACACTACCATTTATACAATCGGTTACCAATTGCTTGTAACGAGGCTCAAATATGTGCAGATTCAAGTTTTCTGTTGGGTAAGCAACCAGGCTAAGCGGAAACAGAGGGATATATTTTTCCATAGCTAATGGAGTAATGTGGGTTTGGCTTGCTATTTACCGCTTTTTTGGTGCTTCAACAGCATTATTAATAGTATGTGGCTACGGCTATAACCTTTGGGCTAGTAAATAGGTTATTTTTGCACCTGCATTACCACAACATAAACCATGGCACAACCCAAAAAGAAAGTTACCGCTGCTTCAGTTTCTTCTGTAGAAGTTACTTCTCCTATTGCTGAAGTAGAAGTACAGCCAACTTTCGATGCCAGTGGTTATGATTATATAGAGGTTTTTGGGGCTCGTGAGCACAATCTCAAAAACATTGATGTGCGTATTCCTAGGAATAAGCTCATCGTTTTAACGGGTATTTCTGGATCTGGTAAAAGTTCTTTGGCGTTCGATACCATCTATGCAGAAGGTCAACGACGCTATATGGAAAGCTTTTCTGCATACGCCCGTAGCTTTATTGGCGATATGGAAAGGCCAGATGTGGATAAGATTAACGGTCTTTCGCCAGTAATTTCTATTGAACAGAAGACTACCAGCCGCAACCCACGTTCTACAGTAGGTACCGTTACTGAGATTTACGATTTTATGCGTCTGCTTTTTGCCCGTACTGGTGAAGCTTTTAGCTACATCACAGGCAAGAAAATGGAGCGCATGAGTGAAGACCAAATCATTCAGCAAATTATTGATCGCTTTAGCGGACAGGCACTTTCAATCCTTGCTCCAGTGGTGAAGGGACGTAAAGGGCACTACCGTGAACTATTTGTTGAAATCAGAAAGATGGGTTTCAGCAAAGTGCGGGTAAATGGCGAAATTGAAGAGATTACTGCTAAAATGCAGTTAGATAGATACAAAACCCACGATATTGAAATTGTGGTTGACCGTGTGGTGGTTGCCGAAGCCGATAGGTTCCGCATAACCCAAAGTACTAGAACTGCATTAAAGCACGGAAAAGGATTACTTTATGTTGCTGATGCGGAAGGGAATATCACCTATTTCAGTCAGACTTTAATGGATGCTGAAAGCGGTTTGGCGTATGATGAACCTGCACCGAATAGCTTTTCGTTTAACTCCCCTTATGGGGCTTGTCCTACTTGTAATGGGTTAGGGCACATACAAGAAATAACTAGAGAATCTGTTATTCCAGATACCACTTTAAGTGTAAGCAGAGGTGCCATTGCACCCCTAGGCGAATACCGTGAAACATGGATGTTCAATAAAATTGAGGAGTTACTCAAGCAAAATAAGCTTAGTCTTAGCACCCCAATTGATAAGATGCCTGCTACTGTGGTAGATGAAATCTTGTTTGGAACGCCAGAACCTTTGGTGGTGAAAAGCAGTAGGTACCAACAAGAATATACTACAGGCTTTGATGGGATTATCAATTTCCTAAAACGCAGTTACGAAAACGGCGGTAACAAAACCCAAGATGCGGTAGAAGATTACTTCACCATTCAAAAGTGTCCTGATTGTAATGGCGCTCGTTTGAAGAAGGAATCATTGTGGATAAAGATTGATGGTAAAAACATCAGTGAACTAGCGCAAATGAACATTGATGTGCTAGCAGCTTGGTTTTCTGATGTAGAAAAGCGTTTGAGTACCAGACAAAATCAGATTGCAGCTGAAGTGCTCAAAGAAATTAGAAAACGCATTGGTTTCTTGGTAGATGTAGGCTTGAACTACCTATCGTTAGACCGTACTATGCAAACCCTTAGCGGTGGGGAAGCCCAACGTATAAGACTTGCAACCCAAATAGGAACGCAGTTAGTAGGTGTGCTTTATATTTTGGATGAACCTAGTATTGGCTTGCACCAGCGTGATAACGTAAAGCTGATTAACGCCCTCAAAAACCTGCGTGATATTGGTAATACGGTTCTGGTAGTAGAACACGATAAGGATATGATGCTTGCTAGTGACTATATCATTGATATTGGTCCTGGTGCAGGCCGACACGGCGGTAGGGTAGTAGCTGCTGGCACCCCAGAAGAAATACTGAAAGAAAACAGCACTACTGCAGACTTCCTGAACGGAGCCCAAGCCATTGAGATCCCTAAAAAGCGCAGAGAAGGCAATGGTAAATCATTAATTCTAAGAGGCGCCATTGGTAACAACTTGAAGAATGTAACTTTAGAATTGCCACTTGGCAAGATGATTAGCATTACAGGCGTATCTGGCAGTGGAAAGAGCTCCTTAATTCACGATACCTTGTTCCCGATCCTGAATAAGCACTTTTTCAGAGCCAAGCGCGAACCGCTTGCTTTTGAAGCTATTGAAGGCTTGGAACACGTTGATAAAGTAATTGAGGTAGATCAGAGCCCGATAGGACGTACTCCTCGCTCTAATCCTGCCACGTACACGGGAGTGTTTTCAGATATTAGGGCATTGTTTACCCAATTACCCGAAGCCAAGATCAGAGGCTATAAACCAGGTCGTTTCTCTTTTAACGTAAAAGGTGGTCGTTGCGAAACCTGCGAAGGTGCTGGCATGAAGGTCATTGAAATGGAGTTCCTGCCGGATGTACTGGTGCCTTGCGAAACCTGCAAAGGCAAACGTTACAACCGAGAAACTTTGGAAGTGCGTTTTAAAGGAAAGTCTATTTCCGATGTACTAGATATGACAGTGGAGCAAGCGGTGGAATTCTTTGAAAACCAGCCTACTATCATCAGAAAAATCAAGAGCTTGAACGATGTTGGGTTGGGTTATATCACCCTTGGTCAGCATGCTACAACCTTAAGCGGTGGCGAAGCCCAACGAGTAAAACTTACCACAGAGCTTAGCAAGAAAGATACTGGCAAAACGCTATATATACTAGATGAGCCTACCACGGGTCTGCACTTTTCAGATGTAAAAGTTTTGTTAGATGTGCTGAATAGGTTAGCCGATAAGGGTAATTCTGTACTCATTATTGAACATAATTTGGATGTAATCAAGGTAAGCGATTGGGTGATTGACTTAGGTCCTGAAGGAGGTAGTGGTGGAGGTACCATTGTAGCCCAAGGCGCACCAGAAGTAGTAGCCAAAAGCAAACTAGGTTATACCGCCAAATTCTTGAAAGAGGAGCTAAAAGGATAAAGACTAAAAAAATTTGTAACATTGCTTTCCAAGTAATGCATTACTAGTTTACTATGTATTTTTTCAATAACTGGGCACTGATAATTCCAATGGCAAACGAAGAAAAAAACTTCGGTGGGTTGGTGCTTGCAGTTACTAAGGTACTAGATAAACTAGATAGTGGAAAGGTGTATATGGTGGTGGACGATGCCAGCAAAGATCGGACCCTAGCATTATGCCAAGCTTTAGCCGCCGACGATAAACGGTTTGTTTGTCATTATGCCCCGCAAAACCGTAATGTAGTAGATGCCTACATTGAAGGCTATCGTATTGCCTACCAAAACGGGCATGAGTTAATCATAGAAATGGATGCAGGCCTAAGTCATGACCCAAGGGCTATTCCTATGTTTTTGCGCGTATTGAACGAAGGAAACGAGTGCGCCTTTGGCAGTAGGAATATCAATGGCGGTTCTATGGCGCGCAGTAATTTTAAACGTAAGCTTATTTCAAATGTTGGCACTTGGGTAGCCAACCTACTTTTAGGAACCAAAATGCACGACATGACCAGCGGTTTCCAAGGGTTTCATAGTTATGTAGTAGGCGAATTTTTGAAATATCCATTAAAGAGCACGGCCCATTTTTACCAGACAGAGCTACGCTATTTACTCCGCAAAACACGGTATATAGAAGTGCCTATCCACTATAGGGCACCTAGCGCATCGGTATCTGAAAAGGCTATGAGCAATAGTTTGTACTGTTTGTTTTACTATCTCCGTCTTCGATTAACAGGCAACGCACCTTGTATTGAGGTAGAGTTTAAGAACTAGAGAATTGGTTTAAGGCGAAGTTGCCAAGTATTCTACATCTAAATCTCTCCCCTATATCCAACTTGCAAAAGTTGCAATTTTTTTATTTGTTTTTAAATTCTCATCTTGCACGATTAGTTTAAACTATTAATAAAGTTGACTCTTATATTCGCACTTATATTGCTACTTATTCTTATAATTCTTTCGGCAAATGCTCAAGAATCTCTAAAATATGGAATAAGTTTGCGCTATACGGTTTTGGGAGAAACTGATAGTTTGCCTATCAAAGGCGTTTGCGTCAATACCTATGGCAAATATCCTTTTCTGGATAGACGTCATAACTATGGGATTAATGTGGATTTATTAGCTAAAGCATTTGCTAAAATGTATGCGAAAAGTCTTGCTAGAGTTGTTTATAAATACAGCTGGTTTTAATCTTTATGGTAAGCAAAGATCCTAGGAATAACTATTTTATTCCGTTGCTTTTATCGAGAATTGAAGCTAAATTTAATAATAAGGTTCTTTATTATTCGGATTGTGTTGCCTTGAGCTCTGAACTCGCTGGTTTGAATATTTCTGTATCTGCTCATACGTTAGCTAGATTGTTTAAAATTGTGAGATCTAATACTTCTCCATATAAGGCGACATTAGATTTATTGGTTAAATATTTAGACTTTGATAATTTTGCCACATTTTGCGCGTATGAAACTTTAGCTAGTAATATTTCAAAACCCTTAAATAGCGATGATGCGCAATCACGAATTATTTGTTTTGAATTGTTTAATAACTTCTTTATAACTGGGAATGAAAATGGTGTTATTAAAGCTCAACACCTACTTATCAAAGACATAGTGATTGATTTATATCATCATAATTTCCCTGTAATAAATATAAAAATTGCAAATGATTTTTTGGTTTATGAAGACTGTAATAATTCTTTGTTTTTATTAACCATAAAAGAAAAGCTTGTATTTTAGAACTATCCACTAGTTCTCTACAGTTTCCACGACTTAGGAAAGTTTAAGCCTTACTCATTCCACAAATCAGGAAATGCTAAGGTTGGACTATTATTTACCTTCCAAACATCTAGCTCAAAAAGGTTTCCAAAGTTATCAATATTTAAGGCAACTGAAACACCATCGGTATCTTCAAAACTAAATTCAGCTATTTCCTTACCAAAATGTCTATCATCGGTTGGGGTAACTCCTAAAAACAATAACAAACTGCCCATGCCTCCATCGTCCATGGTGTGAACTAGAATCTCCTCTTGCCAAGATTCAGAAACAGGATAGTTAGAAATCCGAATGCAATGTTGGATTAATCCTAATTCAATAGTTGTAGGCTTTCTGAGCATGGGTCTAAATTATAACTTTAATTGATACTTGTCTTAGGCATGAGCATATTTTTAACAACCATAAAGCCACTAAACGTTTTGTAAAATTTGGATTTAATAAAATTTGTTCCAATTTTCACGGTGTTAAGTCCTTTTTTATTTTGGTTTTAACATTCATCTTTCACTTTAATTCAAAGTTGGTTTTCTATGAAGTATTATTTCAAAGTCTTAGCTAATTACGTCAATTTCAAAGGCAGAGCCCGTAGGAGCGAATATTGGTACTTTGCTCTATTTCACATTATTATACTCTTTATTCTAGAGGTATTAGCTTCTATGTTTATGGCTGACATAATTTACAACATATATTCATTAGGCACTCTTTTGCCACTTATTGCAGTTGCAGCAAGAAGGATGCATGATGTGGGTAAAAGTGGGTGGTATATGCTAATACCTATTTATAGCCTTGTTCTTGCTTGTACCGAAGGCGAAGCTGGCGAAAACATGTATGGTCCAAATCCGAAAGGTGAATAAGTAGCCAAAACCTATAATCAATAAAGCTCCACAACTGTAATTAGTTGTGGAGCTTTATGTTTTTACTTATATAATAAGGAATTACTTCACCTTTAACCCAATATGCAGTTCATCTAACTGCTTAGGGTTAATTGCCGATGGGCTATCAATCATCATATCCCTACCAGAATTGTTCTTAGGGAAGGCGATATAATCTCTAATGCTATCGCTGCCACCAAGCATGGCACAAAGTCTGTCAAAGCCAAAGGCAATGCCTCCGTGTGGTGGTGCGCCATATTCAAAAGCTTCCATTAAGAAACCGAATTGTGCCTTGGCTTCTTCTGGGGTAAAGCCTAGCAAATCGAACATGCGAGATTGCAAGGTTCTATCAAATATCCTGATACTGCCGCCTCCTATCTCAACGCCGTTAATTACAAGGTCGTAAGCATTGGCACGCACCGCTCCAGGATTGGTATCAATCAATGCCATATCTTCTGGCTTAGGACTGGTGAACGGGTGGTGCATTGCAAACCAACGTTGCTCTTCTTCACCGTATTCTAGTAGTGGGAAGTTTACTACCCACAATACTTCAAACTTATCTTTTGAACGTAAACCTAAACGCTCGCCCATTTCTAGGCGAAGCTCGTTCATTTGCTTGCGTACTTTATTTTCTTCTCCTGAAAGGATTAAAATTAAATCGTTCGGTTGGGCATTGAATGCTTCTGCAATTGCCTTTAAATCTGCTTCTGAATAGAATTTATCTATACTGCTTTTTAAAGTTCCATCGGCATTGTAGCGGATATAGGCTAAACCTTTAGCCCCAATTTGCGGACGCTTCACCCATTCAGTAAGCTCATCTAGTTGCTTACGAGTATAGCCGGCAGCACCTGTAGCGTTGATACCAATAATCATTTCGGCATCGTCAAACACTGGGAAGTTCTTGCCTCTTACCAAGTCGTTCAACTCGTGAAACTCCATGCCAAATCTAAGGTCTGGCTTATCTGAACCATACAAACGCATGGCATCTGCATACTCCATGGTGCGGAAAGTTTCAGGCAATTCCACCCCAATAATATTTTTGAATAGTGTTTTGGTTAGCCCTGTGAAAACCGAAATAATATCGGCCTGTTCCACAAAGCTCATCTCGCAATCTATTTGGGTAAATTCTGGCTGTCTGTCGGCTCTTAAATCTTCATCTCTAAAGCACTTTACAATTTGGAAGTACTTATCAAAACCACTTACCATAAGCAATTGCTTAAAAGTTTGCGGACTTTGAGGCAAGGCATAAAACTCGCCTGCATTCATACGGCTTGGCACCACAAAATCTCTAGCACCTTCAGGCGTACTCTTAATTAAAACTGGAGTTTCAACCTCTATAAAGCCAGCCTCGTCCATATACCTACGGGTTTGCTGGGCTACTTTATGCCTCAATTCTAATTTAGAACGAACTGAAGCCCTGCGCAAATCAAGATAACGGTATTTCATTCTTAAATCGTCGCCACCGTCGGTTTCGTCTTGAATTAAGAATGGAGGCACTTTAGATGAATTAAGTACCTGAATATCTTGAATATCTATTTCAATTTCACCTGTGCCAATATTTGGGTTTTTGCTGCTACGTTCAATTACGATACCACTTGCACTAATTACGAACTCTCTTCCTAGGGTACGTGCCTTGGCAACTACTTCAGCAGCCGACCTGCTTTCGTCTAAGATAAGCTGGGTAATACCATATCTATCTCTAAGGTCAATCCAAATAAGACCGCCCTTATCGCGGATACCCTGTACCCAACCACATAGCTGAACAGGCTTGTTAATATCTGATAATCGTAATTCACCGCAGGTATGAGAACGCAGCATATTGTAAACGTATTAAGTTGTTGTAATAATAATTAAGGACGCAAATTAACTAAAAGGAAGCCTGCCAACTAATTTCCACGTCAAATGGGGTAACTTCTTCTGGTTGTACGTTAAATACATTCAAGTATCCATCTCCATCTAAGATATTGGCGTATAGCATACCGTTTTCAATCACAAACAG
>JAIYDB010000002.1 GCA_027487695.1 Cytophagaceae bacterium
CCGAAGTAAGCAATAAAAGGAGCAGTAATGCCTGAAATAATATCGAAGTTATTGCCTTCGTAAGTCATTATTTGAGGTACCCAGCCAGCTAGGTATAATTGGTGCAAGGCTATTTCTACTGGAATGCGGACTATATGTACCCAAACTAAATACTTGAGCTCAATTTTTTGGACCCCTGTTTTTAAGAAAGGGACAGTAAAAGCCGCAATGATAACCAGAATTGGAGGTATCAGCAACAAAGGAAAGCGAGGTGGGGTAGCGGTGGTATCTGAATAAAAACCACGTTGAGCAAGTATCATTTGTACCACGAGCCATAGTGCCATAAAAGCACCAACCCACTTGTTCCAATTAGTTGCCTTCAGAAATTGGAAATAGGCAAAGGCAGTAGAGCCTATCATTAAAAAGGCAGCTATTGATTGTGAGGTGAGTTCCATAAATAGAAAAGTCTGTAAAACTGCAAGCAAGGTATCACTAAAATGATACAATTTAAAAAGATTATCCAACGTAACTTTGCGGTATGAATATAGGCGACCGTGTCCGTTTACTGAACCGCAAAGAAGAAGGAATTATCCATAAAATACATTCTGATGGTACCGCTACTGTTGAGCTTGCTAGTGGCTTCACTACCAGAGAGATGCAGCGTAATTTGGTAACTATTGCTGTCGAGGAACGTATCGCTTTCAGAGGTACTGCCGTTGCCGATAAAAATGCTCCTGCAAGAGCTATTGCCATTATTGGAGTGTATGTTGCTTTCGTGCACGTTGGTAAGGAAGAATATCATTACTATGTGGTGAATAATACCGATTTAGATATTCTGGTAACGCTTGGTATGAAAGGCATTGGCAAATACCAAGGTATTTTTGCGGGACATATCCCTGCCAGAACTTATAAGCGGAACGACCAAATGCACGCCAATCAGCTTAAGAAAATGCCCGATTTGCATTTACGAGCTATGTATCACCAGCAAGGCGATGGTAAATTATTCGATGTTTTGGATGTAGCGGTGAAAGTAAGTGCTGGCGAACTTTCAGTAAGAAAAGTGGCAAAGGCGCCTTTACTAGATAGAGAAGCATACGTTTGGCAAGTAGATACTGACTATACCAAATTGCCAGAAAACTTCCCAGATGTATTAAAGGAATACTTAACAGGTAGTAAGCGCGCTATTAAACCAGCGGAGTTCAGACACTTAATGCCGCCTGATATTGTGGACCTCCACATAGAAAAGTTAATGACCCAAGTGGCAGGATTAGATGGAGCTACTATGCTCAGTAAGCAGTTGCAGGCGTTTCATTTTGCGCTAGATAATGCTTTAGCATTGGGTAAGCCAAGCATTACCTTTATTCACGGGGTAGGTAGTGGAATATTAAAAACCGAAATTCTAAAAGTATTAAGTACCCATAAAAAAGTAAAATTCTTTAAAGAGGCCGATCCTAAGGTATTTGGCTTTGGTGCTACCGTGGTGCATTTAGGGTAGTGCCTTTACAGCTACGCCTAATATAATAGCCACCCCTACCGAAAGCAAACTACCAATGAGTAGGTATTCAGTACGTTTAGGGGCAAAGGTTTCTTTAAAACGAAGGATAGATTTTGCAGCTAATAACCAGCCTATGATTTCATATTGTTGGTTCAGAACAAAGCAAAAGATAAGGCATCGTTCAAGGGTACCTATCCAAATTCCTGCATTCTTAAGGGTTTCGGCTTGGTCGTCAACTTCCCTTCTCCAAGGCTCAATCAATTTCCCAATTATAATCCCTGCAGGTTGGGTTAGGAATAAAAGCACCGTACCTGCTACCCAAATTCTCGGCGTATCTAATTGGGATATTTGAGCAATAATAGCGTCCCATTGGTTGGTGGGGTACCAAATGCCAATGGCTGTAATTACCAAGAGGTGTAAGACTTGGTCGGCAAAAAAGTAAATACGGGTATTGGGTTGGTAGGCTTTCCAAAGGTCAATCAGGTAATGCGTTATGCATATGATAATTACGGGCACCCAATCAGAAAAGCCAGTAAGCAATGCTGCTGTAAATACAGTTACCCCAATATGATAATAGAGTGCTTTGGAGCGTATTTTATGCTCAGTTCTGGATTGTACCCAAGCATTAGGTTGCAGTACAAAATCTGATAGTAGGTGCGCGCAAATAAGCTTAACAATTAACAACCACTCCATAAGGCATTACCAAGTATTGGTTTTTAGCATTTTAAGCATAGCACGATAATGGGTAATATTTGCTTGTAAGGCATTGTAGTGCCCTGCTTTTTTGATTCGGTTAATAGTAGGTTGGGTCTTTCTCAGTTGCTCGGCTACCAAGGTTTCTTTAAAACCATTGAGTAAAAGGTATAATACTTCTGCTTGGGTAGATGAGATATTAGCGAGTAGCAAATCTGAATACTCACTTAGAATTTGAAAGGCTTCGTTAGCTGAATTACTTTTGGTTACAATAGAAAGACATTGTTCTGTTTGACTCAACTTATCCAACTCCCGACCAGAAAGCACGAAGGCTTCTCCAGTAGCGGTGCTTAGCTTTTTGATGGGTGTATCAATCTCACCTAAACCAATAGCAATTCGGATATCTAATGGCTTTTTTAAGCGGCTAGGCTGCATTTTCCGCACACATAATCGGAGCAAAGTAGCCAATTCTAAACCATCTTCAGGGGCATTGAGTAGGGTATGGAAACTATCGCCACGGTAAAACTCGTGTTTTTTAGCGTAGGGATGTATGAGTGCATTTATAGCAGCAAGTACCTCTTCTAGTTCGGTTGCCCGCAACAAGGAAGAGTTTACAATATCGGCAGTAATAATTGCTTCAATAACCATTAGTAATCACAAAGCTACGGAATTTCAGATAGTAAGCAAATTATAGCTAAAAAAGGCTATAATTTTACGAATGATAAAATTAAGTAATTGTAAATGAGTGTTATATAAATTTAATTCTCATTTATGTATATAGCCTAAAAAGGCTATAATTGCAAAATATAGCTAAAAAAGGCTATAATTTTATGAATGATAAAGTTAAGTAATTGTAAATGAATGTTATATAAAAAATATTCTCATTTATGTTTATAGCCTAAAAAGGCTATAATTGAAGAATATAGCTAAAAAGGGCTATAATTTTAGGGCTTAAAAGTGGGCTATTTATAGTACCCTTGTTTCTTTTTAGCAAGACCGTTTTTGTCTAGTCTTACGCGCTTGTATTTCTGTTTCTTGTTAGGGTCTTTAATGCCCTTAATGCCGAATACTTGGTCGTAAGAACCGGGGCAGTTTACCTTAGTTTGTGTGCTACAACCTAATAGCATACTGCAAACAATACCCAAGCTCATTATTTTCAAAAGAAATGAGCTGATTGGAGCTGATGCAGGTGGTTGTAACTTAATCACAGTTCAATATACTGCCCTCGGTTTAAATTAGCAAGCCATAACTATTGCAAGGTTTGGGAGGGCAAGGTATCCCACGGATTGTGTCCGCTTTTATCGGTGAGTTCACCTCGCATAGCGGCTTTAATAATTTCAGAGCATAAGGTAGCGAAGGGCTTTTCTTGCTGTTCGCTAATGAGTTGGAGTTTGTTCCAAGCGTAAGGATTTAAGCTTACTAAAGTTCTTAATCGGGTTCTTTTCTTTTCCATAGCTGTATGGGTTTAGGGTGGCAAGTAAATACTTTTTATATATTTATCCAAAAAAGATATATAAATATTTGAATGGATATAATGTATATCCAAATACAGGTACAATGTATTGCGTTCAGATACGGGTTGCCGCAACTTTGTGCTCATGAAACATAAACAAAACATCCCCCATTTTCAAGCGGTGCTGTTACCAGAAACAGCGGCCGACTTTAAAATTAGCTTGGTCCGCAGACCAGCTATTCAGCGGAAATTCATTGCCTTAAGTGCAGATGAAGTTACCCCTGCCGCTTATACCAAGCTTGCATTGAGTGCTACTCAACAAGTGGTAACAGGTCCGGTATTGATACCTGATTTACCTATCAAGCGTACCCACCCAGATGGTACTCATTATTATGTATCGTTCTCGGAAAGCACGATTGCCCAGCTTTCACGTAGTAGTTTAAAGCAATTGCCTACGGTGACCGATGAACATCAAAAGCCTGTAAAAGAAGCAGTTTTGATTGAAAGCTGGCTAATTGCCGATTCTAATTGCGATAAAGCGGTACAGTTAGGTTTGTCCGACTTACCGAAAGGAACTTGGATGGCAAGCTACCATATTCCCGATGCAGCTTATTGGGAAAAGGAAATTGCCAGTGGGGCAAAACAAGGCTTTTCTATTGAAGGACTGTTTGAGTTATTGCCTCATCCTGAGGCTGAAATTATGCTTAGTGAGGAACCAACCTTACCTGCTGAAGAAACCAAAACTACTTGGCTCGCCCTATCTGAAAAACTGAAATTGGCTTGGCAAAAACTTCTGCTATCATTCCAAGAAGGTAAGGAAAGTGTTGTAGCTAATTCAGATACAAAAGGCTTGGTAATTACTTCTGAAGAACTCACTGCCTTAATAGCCTTACAATCTGATGCGTTAGCTGTATTTGACGAACAAATAAAGGCTTGGGCCTTGCGCTGGGGCAGTATTGACGAACAATTGACCGAGGTACAAAAGCAAATCACCCTTTTACAACAAGCCCCAGCAGCGCAATCTGTTGAAACGCTACCAACTGTAGAGGCTGATACCTCGCTGGCTGCTAGGATAGCGCACCAATTGCAGTATCTGCCTGAAGAGGTGTAGCAGACTATTCTTTCCAAAATCAATCAATCCAATTCATTTCCCAATCATTATTAAATAACCATTGCTATGTCCAGTACATTAGTTTTTAATCCCAATACCTATGCAGGCAAAGCCGCAGGTACCTATTTATCGGCTGCTTTATTAGGTGCAGCCAGTTTACAAAAGGGCTATTTGAAGGTAGTTCCTAACATTAAAAAGAAGCGTGTTTTACGCACCTTAGAGCAAGAAGTGGTATTTCAAGATGCCAGTTGCAACTTCAATGCCGATGGCAATACAACCTTTGGTGAACGCTATTTAGCGCCAGTTGAAATGAGCGTGATGTATGAACTTTGCTTTAAAGATCTGCATCAAAGTTGGGAGGCCGATATGCTCACTGGTGGTTCAGGAAAAGAACAAGTGCCGACCGATTTAGCCCAGTTCTTAATCCGTCGTATGCAGGATAAAATTGCTATCGGGATTGAAAAGCTTATTTGGCAAGGAAAAGTAAGTGCCGATTTTACTTTTACTGCTGCCTTCCCTGGCTTATTGGCATTGATGGAGGCCGATGCAGAGGTTGCCAAGCAAAAGACCAGTATAGGTGAATTGGCCATTTCTGGAATTAGCATTGCCAATCCTGGTGTGGTAACCGTTGCTAGCACAGCCACTTTAAAAACAGGCGATAAGGTTACTATCGTAGGTGCAAATGCAGCAACTTTGGTAGGTGGTGCCGCTATATCAGGACAGTCTTTTAGTATTACTGTACTGTCTGATACCACTTTTAGCTTGGGCGTTGCCACAACGGGCACTGCCACTGGTGCCGCTGGCAAGGTGCAATTTGTGAATCACAGCAATGTGATTGCGGTATTAAGCAGCTTATTTAATGCAGTTCCTGATGCGGTGAAGCATTCGCCTGACTTCAAAATATTTGTCCCTATGCATATTGCAGATGCATACAGATTGGCGCAAGCTGCAGTTGCCAATGGTAGTGGTACTTATTTCAGTTCCGATAAACCGCTGAATTTCTTAGGCTTCCCTTTAGTGGAACTGCCTTGGTTCAATGCCAATACTTTGGTGGCTACACATAGCAATAACCTATTCTTTGGAACGGATTTGCTGGCCGATTTTAATACTCTACAAATTGTGGATATGCGTGCCACCACGGCCGACCAGAAAGTGAGATACCGTGCCAATTTCAGTGCCGATGTAAACTATGGTTTCGCCAGGGAAGTGGTGCTTTATAGGCCAGCCTAGTAATTCAATTGAACCATTGAATCTGAATAGGGGAGGGTATTCACGCCCTCTCCTATTTCAAACAGTTTAAAATCAGCTATGGAACATTTCAAATTATACTTACTGCCCATAGAGGCAGTTAAGAGCCTAATGCACAATAATGGATGGCTGTATCAATTGCTTTTGCAGCCTAATTCGGTCATTCATCAGTATGAAATAAGGGCTGATATGGTGGCCATTACACAAACGAAAGGATTGTTTCAGGTGCGACTTATATACCCTTTTCCTAAAGGATTGTTGGACTTGTTAAATAAATATCCTGATCTAATTTGGGCTGTAGAGCATCGTGGGTTTTTGCGAGTAGCAGGCATTATGGAAGAAAGCACTTGGCAATACCAACTCACAGCAAACAGTATTGAAAACATTGTTTTTGAAGCGGAAACAGGAGGTTTGCTATTAGCTGAAAGAGCGTTATTCTTAGCCCATTTACCTAAAGTACCTTATCTGAATCCTGATTATCAGGTGTTTTCAAATGCCTTTGCGAATGAGTTATATGTTACAGGTCAGGAATTAGCTGGGGTAGTGGCGGTTAGTTGGCAAGGTACTCCTTTGCTCACTGGCTATCAGGATAATTATGAAATGCTTATCCGTTTGCCTGATGCTTTGCCAAGAAAAAAGGGTGCTATTGTGCTGCATACAACTAAAGAGGAAATTATTACCGACTTTATTCTTGAAATCCGATGAACATAAATGAGAAAAAAGTAGGTCTTTGGATATTGCCATCGGAACCTGAATTGAATGCTATTGTAAGCTATGATTTACTCTTAGAAGTGCGACGTTCAAATACGGTGGTAGATATTTCACAATGGCAATTTGTTCCTTTTGCAAGTGTAGAAACAAGCACGGAATTAAAGGAAGGTATTGCATTATGGAAATATAAGTTTCGGATTTCAGTAACTGAAATACCTACTCATTTGCGAAATGCAAAATCAAGGTTATTGGTCATTTTCAATGCTTCTGAAACTGATCATGAAATGTATTTATTTCCTGCTGGTGTTGCAGGTATTCCCGTACAAGTGGTAGGTAATGAAATAGTTTTGGAAGCTACTTTATTTAAGGTTCCAAATACTGTTTATCCGCCGTATTTGGTGAGCAAGCAACCTACTGATGAGGAAGTTTTGAATACTTCTGAAATTATTTCGAATAGTCTTTCAATCAATGTATTGAGATACTATGCAGTCCCTGTGAATTAAAATCTGTTTTCTTCCCTAAAAATCTAATGATATGTTAGTCCCTTTTGTAACACCAGGCGATTTGGTGCAAGACTTCGTGCGTAAATACAATGAAACCGCCGAAGCTTTACGCGCAACACCCTTCCACGTTCTGCTAAAAGACTTGGATTTAAGAGCCAATAATAATTATACGTTGGTACCACCAGCCGATTATTCCAAGCTCTTTTTTCTATCTAATCCACTTATTATTCTGAACGATGCGGAAGCTCCTTATTCTGCTGAAAATGCCCCTATTATCAGTATTGGGGTAGGGCAGGAGGCTACAAGTTTGTGTCCTTCATTAACGCTGAACCAGAATTTTGAGCAGGCAAAGCCTATTCCATTTATAGGTATTGCAGGTATAATCACTGCACCAGAAGGTATCTATTTACAAGTACAACGTAAAGCGCAAACGACTACGGCATTTGCGCACCTCATCCTTTCTTACCTCATTATTGAATAAACTACGATGTATATAGAACGCATTGCCCAACTACAACTTTCGGCACAAAATACTCCTTTGGTGGAGTTGCCAATTGCCCAAAACCGATACATTCCTTTCGGTTCCGATAATTTATTCCCCAACCAATTGCTGCATTATGCCAATATAAGCACTACGCACAAGGCCATTTTACAACTGAAAACACAGTTGTATGCTGGCGATGGCTGGCAAAGTGCTGCTGAATTGCCCAATTGGTGCAACCAAGAATTATTGCAACGGATTAGTAATGATTACGCTACTTTCGGGGGATTTGCACTGCAAGTTATCTGGAGTAAAAACGGAGAAACTATTGCCCAAGTAAAGCCTATCGCATTCGCCAAACTTCGTTCTGGGGTACCTGATAACAAGGGCGAAATCGGCTTTTGGTATTATAGTCCGAACTGGAAGGTCTGGGAAAGTCAGGCTACTACTTATAGCCAACCAGTACCAATGGCGGTATTTAATCCTGCGCTTGCCCAACGGTACCCAAGGCAAATTTTAGTGATTCAACGCTATACTCCTGAGCAGGATTTTTACCCCTTGCCTAGCTATATGCCAGCAATTGCCGATATGCAGTTTGAGTATGAATATGCACAATTTAGGCTGCATAGTATGCAAAATGGGATGTTTCCATCGCTGCATATTGAAGTGGAAGGGCTGCCTTCGGAAGAGGAGCGTCAAGCATTTTACGAGGCGTTGAAGAAGAAGTTTTCAGGTAGTCCAAAAGCAGGGGAAGTGCTTATTACTTATGGTTATGAAGGTAGCGGGCGCACAAA
>JAIYDB010000039.1 GCA_027487695.1 Cytophagaceae bacterium
CCCTTGCTATCTTTTAGTCGACAGGTGCGGGCGTGGTTTTGAACATATTGTAAGATACGTCCGAATACTTCGCCGTTATAGAAGTTGGTCTTTTCAGCAGGGACAAACCAAGCGCGCAACATATTATCGCGGATAGCTATCTTTTCCATACCTAGCTTTTCGCCTAGCCAACGCAAGCGTACTGTTTTAATAAGCTCTTGAACGGGTACTGGTAAAGGACCAAATCTATCGATAATGCCTGCTTCAAAAAGCTGTAATTCAGACTCGCTGCCTATATTATCTAACTGGTTATAAAGCGATAGACGTTCACTGATATTGCTTACGTAGTTGTTCGGAATAATGATTTCCAAATCGGTTTCTATAACTACATCTCGTACCAGAGGAGCAAGGTTTAGCTCACCTTCAAATAGCTCTTTGAATTCCGTTTCTTTGAGTTCTGCCATTGCTTCGTCCAGCACCTTATGGTAAGCTTCAAAGCCAATATCGTTTATAAAACCGCTTTGCTCTGCTCCTAATAAGTCGCCTGCGCCTCTTATATCAAGGTCGCGCATCGCTACTTTAAAGCCATCGCCAAGGTCAGAAAACTCTTCCAAGGTTTTCAAACGTTTCCTTGCTTCATTGGTAAGCAAGTGAATTGCAGGACATAATAAATAACAAAATGCCTTTTTATTGCTTCGCCCTACCCTACCCCGCATCTGGTGCAAATCGCTCAAACCGAACATGTGCGCTCGGTTAATGATAATGGTATTGGCATTCGGGATATCCAAACCGCTTTCAATGATATTGGTACTTACCAATACATCGTATTCGCCTTCCATAAACTTGAGCATTACCTGCTCTAATTTATCGCCTTCCATTTGTCCGTGAGCAATAGCAACTCGAGCATCTGGCACCATTTTCAGGATTACATTGGCCATTTCTTCAATATCGCCAATGCGGTTATGGACAAAGAAAACCTGACCACCACGGCGCAACTCATAACTCACTGCATCCCTAATAAAGGCAGTATCATACATATGTAGTTCCGTAGTAACTGGTTGCCTATTAGGCGGAGGGGTACTGATAATACTTAAATCTCTGGCACCCATCAAGCTAAACTGAAGGGTACGTGGTATTGGAGTTGCTGTAAGGGTAAGGCAATCTACATTCGCCTTTAGCTCTTTGAGTTTGTCTTTTACCTTAACCCCGAACTTCTGTTCCTCATCAATAATCATTAAGCCTAATTGCTTGAACTTAATATCTTTGGAGGTAATTCGGTGGGTTCCAATCAATATATCTACCTGACCCTCAGCTACCTTTTTCAAGGTCTCGTTAATCTCCTTCGTGCTTTTGAAGCGATTGATATAATCAATCTTTACAGGGAATTTGCTTAATCGCTCTCTAAAAGTTTTGTAGTGCTGCATTGCCAAAATGGTAGTTGGCACTAGCACAGCGACCTGTTTGCTATCAGTTACTGCTTTAAAAGCTGCTCTAATTGCAATTTCCGTTTTTCCGAAGCCCACATCGCCACAAACCAAACGGTCCATAGGATAGCGTTTTTCCATATCCTTTTTGGCATCAGCAGTAGCTTTGGCTTGGTCAGGGGTATCTTCATAAATGAAGCTACTTTCCAGTTCCACTTGCAAATAACTGTCTGGCGAAAAGGCAAAACCAGGTGCCGCCTTTCTCTTAGCATATAAGCCAATCAATTCTTTGGCTATATCCCGAACCTTTTTCTTTACTCTCGATTTTTTGGCTTCCCATTCGCCACTGCCTAATTTGCTTAGGCTTGGGTTCATCCCTTCCTGACCCGAGTACTTGCTTATCTTATGCAAGGCATGGACAGATACCGTCATTAGGTCATCGTCTTTATAGACGAGTCTAATGCCTTCCTGTACCCTGCCATTCATTTCCATTTGCACCAAACCAGCAAAACGCGCAACCCCATAATCGATATGGGTAACATAATCGCCAGGCTGCATGGAGCGCAGTTCTTTCAAAGTCATTGATTTGCTTTTGGCAAATCGTTCTTTTGTTTTGTAGCGGTGGAAACGTTCGAATATCTGGTGATCCGTATAAACGGCAACCTTCAGCAAGTTATCTTCAAAGCCTTTGCGTAGCGAACAATATAATGGCTGAAAATCGGCGTCTGAATTAATCTCATCGAAAATCATATTCAGTCGTTCCAATTGCTTGGCATTGTCTGAACAAATTACACGGGTATATTCCTTATTCTGTAATTCTGTAAGTCTGGTAGCGAGTAGCTTAAAATCCTTATTAAAGATAGTTTGGACTGCACTTTCCCAAGTAAAGGTTTCAGCAGCCTTAACGGTATTCTTGCTGCCATACTCAATTATAGGGAACTCCTTTAATGATTGCTGAAAGGTTTTACCCGTTTCATATAAGAATGTAGGTTCCTTTACTATGGCAACACCACCATGACCGGTGGCTTCATCAAAACTCTTCTGCGCTTTGCCAAAAGCGTGGTCAATTACTTCAACACCTAACTTATATTCTTGAATCCAGATAAAGGTATTCTTGGGCAGAAATTCCGTAAAACTTACCCTTGCCTCCTTCTGGAGTTTGTTTTGCACGTTAGGCACTAACGATACTACCGTTTTCTTTTCTACGGAAAGCTGCGTTTCAGGATGAAAGCTACGGATACTTTCAATCTCGTTCCCTAAAAACTCTAAACGGTAAGGATAATCGCTGCTATAACTAAAGAAATCTATAATACCCCCACGCACACTAAACTGACCAGGTTCATATACAAAATCTGATCGCTCGAATTCATAACTTACCAAGACTTCACTTAAGAAGGCCATATCAAGTTGGTCGCCCACTTTTATGTGAAAGGTATTAGATTCTAAAGCTGCTTGGTTAATTACCTTTTCGCTCAAAGCTTCAGGATAACTTACGACAATGGCAGGTTTAGCGCCAGGCGTATTCAGATAACTAAGGGTTTCGGCACGCTCTAGTACATTGGCATTATCAACCTCTTCAAAGTGATAGGGACGCTTAAATGACGCTGGGAAAAGTAAAACCTCCACACCATCGGCCAAGGCACGCATATCGTGATACAGGTAATTGGCTTCCTCTCTATCAGGAGCTATAATTAATTGATGTTTTAGCTCATTCTGAAAAACAGATGCAATAACAACAGCATCTAAACTACCATTTAAACCTTTGATATAAAACCGTTTATCAGGCGTAGCCTTAATTTGCGAAACAAGAGTATTGAGGAGCGAATCGGCCCGATAAATAGTCAGAAGTTCTTTAACCTTCACAGTAAATAGGGAAATTGTGCCTTAAAGGTACTAAAATTGTGGGGGAGCCTTAGTTGGCACGTGTATTATGAAAAGTTTAACAAGCATAGTGAGGCAGTTGTTCAGTGGGATATTGATCCTCTTGGTGAAAATATACCAATACACATTAGGACCTATACTGCCGAATGCCTGTAGATATGCCCCTACCTGCAGTCAATATGCTATTGGAGCAATCAAAAAGCACGGACCATTAAAAGGCGGTTGGCTCGCTGCCAAACGGATAGGCAAGTGCCATCCTTGGGGAGGTAGTGGCTATGATCCTGTGCCATAGGCTAACTAATTCATAGAATGTCATACTCCAAAAAAAGTACAACCTAAAACACAGAAAAACAACATTGGTCAAAGTAAGCTTAACTTAACACAATGAAAATTTGAAATTTTCACTATTTTTACCTAATTAGCGATAAAAACAAAATCCTTATGTTAAAAACACTTAAAACAATTTTTTCAATTGTTACAATTGTAGTTCTTTCAACATTAATTGGTTTCGCACAGAACAGCAACCAAGTAAACCTGAACTTAACTGATGAGTTTAAGGCCCACCTGAGAGAACCTACGGTTTATAAATGCGACACAAACGTTGTATACTTTCTTGAAGACAATAAAAAGTATTACCTAACCGCTTTTTCAATTGCCACTAAAAGGGTTGGCAATAGCTTTAATTTAAAAACGGTACTTAAAAAGGCTGGAACATCATTGTCAGATGTAATAAGCTGTTATGTTTACAAAGGCAACTTGGTTTTTCTGACACAGGATTTTTCTAAAAATGATAACCTACTAAAAATTTCCTATTCAATAATTTCAAGTGAGGGTTCTGTAAAAAGTGCCTCAAAACTACTTTTAAAGGTCAACTCTAAAAAAGAGTCAAAGGTAAATGTAGAGGTAGATCTCAATTCAACCAATTTCACGATAAGAACTAAATCAATTTTAGATAATTATATTGAAGAGGAACTTACTATTGCTAATTTTTCATACAGTTTTGTACAAGAGTCGATTTTAAAGCTAAATACAAAAGACATATTACAAAACAAAAGAGGCAGCATGTATCCACTTTACGGCTATTCAGATTCATTATATATGATTAATATTTTTCAAGAAGAAGATAAAACCAATAAGATTAATCGAGTATCATCGGTATTTGCCTTTTCTAAAACTGGAAATAAGGTATTTAATCAAGAGTTGAGATTTGGTATTGGTACTTTATATAATTTTAAATTACTTAGAGTTGGAAATGAAACTAGGCTTATAGCCTATTATATGGACGACAAATCGTACGGTATTGAAGGTTCTGTTGTCTATGTATACAGTGCTACTCAAAATAAATTCATTCTAAAAGAAACAAATAAAGTACCAGTTTCAGTTAAAGAAGCATTTCTAAGTAAAAGAGACGTAAAAAATGATCGAGGTCTTGTAAGATTTGAATTTAGCGATACTAAAATAAATAGCAATGGCGAATATTTTAATATAAACGAACAATCTATTAAAGAGGATAAAAGAAAAGAAAACCCTGTAACAAAAATAAAGATACCAATATCTGAATTTTATACTGGTTCAGAGTTATTACTCGAAAAATACGATAAAACAGGAAAGTTAGAATATATTACCAACGTTAGAATACCCGAGGTTTATACAGGCGAAGTTGCAAAGAAAACCTTTAATTTAATGACCCAGGGAAACAAAACAGCTATTTACTTTACTACTAAAGCAAAAAACATTGACTTGTTTGACAGAATGAAAATTATAGACTACAAAATAACCAAGGGTCATTCAATTTATATTTATGATATAACCGAAAGCGAAAAATCTGAATGGAAACAAATTGATATTCCGCTAGAAAAAGGGTATTATATTGATAATATAACTTATTTAAGTGGAAGTACTAAAGCCTTTATTGTTATGTCTAAACGCCGACCTTTTTATAGAGAAACTCTAATAGAAACTTTCCATTTGAAGTATAAAACAAAAGTTGGCATTGTAGATATTAAACTGTAGCAGAATCTAGTTTAAAAATTACTAGAGGAACAAAGCCCAAGGAACAATCCTTGGGCTTTTCTGATACATCTAATTCTAGTGCTTACTTTGCCAAAGGACCTGACATATTCTTATCCTGTAAGTACATAGCCACCCAGCCTAATGCCAAGAAAATGGCAGGGAAAATCATTCCTTCGCCCGTAAATACGTGAGCACAAATAGCACCGCCTAAATAACTACATACCAAATAGAAGCCAGCTTTCTTAGTTTGTGGAATTACCCAAAGCAATACCACCAGAATTTCTAATGCCCCAATGTAAGGGATAGCTTCAATAAGGTGAGGGAAGGCATTCATTTCTGGTGCTGGTGGAGCAAAAAACTTTGCTGCTGCGCTACCTAATAGCGCTAAAGCCGTTAAATACTGGAGTCCAAGTCCTATTTTCTTGTTCATGTTGTGAGTTTTAATGTTTAAACATTAATACAAGAATAGGAAAAAGTTTGGCAAACGAAAAGTTTCGAACAAAAAACTTAGACAGCAATATGTTGTGTAAACAAACTTGGCGGGTTACCCACTAAGTTTATTTCAAACTTTAAGGAAGGCTCTATCCTGGAACTAGCTTTATGTATGCGGAAGCTAAATTACCAACCTCCATAGAAAACCAAATTCAAAGATGATTGTGAAGAGGACTTAAACCTAAAATGCTGGTTGTGATGGAAAATATAAGAAAAAGCACATTCATGTGAAATTAATAATCAACAAAAGTTAAAAAATAACTAATCAATTTTCAGCACTTCAATTCTTATATTTACAAAATAAAAACACAGTACACTCTTTGAGTAAGTAGTTCATAAGTTTGATTAAAACCTCGAAACAAGAAGAGTCCATGTCGAAAAATAAAAAAATAATGGAACAAGGATTTTACGAAAGAATCATAAGTGAATCACTGGCACTAGCATTAGAACAAGAAAGTGATAAAACTATAATTCTTGAATCATTCAGCAAGACTAATGGGTCTGTTTACATCCAGCGCTATCTTCAAAAGATTCTTCTTCAAGCATTTAATCAAATTACTGAAAGTCGAGATGAAATAGCTAAAGATAAACTTATAGCGTTTACTAATGAGCTAATTAAAATTACAGCAAACTATTTGAATGACGAAGATTTTGATCAAGAACGAATTTCACCTAAAGGAGAAATCCTTAAGGCATTCTTCCAGAGGTCTACCTATACCCATTCTGATCTTAAAAAACATGTTCAAGAATCTTTTCCTATAACAGGGCTATCAGAATCAACCCTTTTCAGCGGAAACAAAAATACGCCAAGCTTAGAAAGCGAACTAAAGAAAGAAATGGCTACTTCCAATGAAATATGGTGGCTCGTTTCATTCTTAAAGTTTGAAGGTGTTCGAGTTTTTGAAAAGGAATTTCGCAAAATGGAAAGGGATGGAAAGAAAGTAAAAATTATTTGTACTGTATATATGGGTGCAACAGACTTAAAGGCAATTGAATTTATTTCCAATTTCAGTAATGTGGAAATTAAAATATCCTTTAATATTAATCAGGAACGATTACATGCAAAGTCATATTTATTTATAAGAGATTCTGGGTTTCACACCGCTTACATCGGCTCTTCAAATTTAAGTAAATCCGCTTTAACAAGCGGACTTGAATGGAATTTAAAAATTACACAACAAGAGATCCCGCATATAATTACAAAATGTAAAAACACGTTTGATAACTATTGGAGAGATCCAAATTTTGAACTATACAATGCCTCATTACATAAGGAAAAATTACAAGCAGCTTTAGAAAAGGGAAAAAACAGAAATAACGACGAATCAATTTCAAGCTTCTTTGATATAAGTCCATTTCCGTTTCAACAACAAATTCTTGACAAACTCGCACAATCCCGCGAAAAGGGAGAAATTAGGAATCTTATCGTAGCAGCAACGGGAACAGGAAAAACTGTAATTGCGGCTTTTGATTTTAAGAAATTCCTTAAATCAAATCCCCAAGCTAAATTCATGTTTGTTGCCCATCGTGAAGAAATATTAAAGCAAGCTAGGTATACATTTAGACAGATACTTAAAAATAATGATTTTGGAAAACTTTGGTTTAATGGTGAAACACCAAATGAATACAGTCAATTATTTGTATCTGTTCAAACTTTAAACAATAGAATTAAGACTTTACAGATTGCAAAAAACTTCTTTGATTACATTATTATTGACGAGGTTCACCATAGTGCCGCCACTTCATATCAACTATTGCTTGAGCACTATAACCCGAAGATACTTTTAGGATTAACCGCAACTCCAGAAAGACACGATGGAGAAGATATTAAAAAATATTTTGGTAATACCATCTCTGCAGAACTTAGACTTACAGATGCACTAAATCAAAAATTACTCTGCCCTTTTCAATATTTTGGCATTACGGATGAAACGGACATAAGTCATGTTACTTGGCGAAGAGGAAGATATGAAATAGGCATGTTAGATAAAATATATAGTGAAGACCATAGAAGAGTATATGATATAATAGCAAACTGTGATAAGTATCTAACAGATTGTAGGGAAGTAAGAGGTTTAGGATTTTGTGTATCTATAAGACACGCAGAGTTTATGGCAGAACAATTCAACAAAAAAGGATTGAAATCAGCATTCTTGCATTCTAAAAACGGGGAAAATAGAAATTCTATTATTCAACAATTAAGAACAAAAGAAATCAATTATCTATTCGTAGTTGACCTTTTCAATGAAGGAATTGATATACCAGAAATAGATACTTTGTTATTCTTAAGACCTACTGAAAGTTTAACCATTTTCTTGCAGCAATTAGGGCGTGGGCTACGTCTTCACGAAGATAAAACTTGTTTGACAGTTTTAGATTTTGTAGGGCAACAAAATAACGAATATAGTTTTGAGCATAAATTCCGAGCAATGATCGGAAAAACACACTCAAAAATCAAAGATGAGTTACTTCAAGACTTTCCAAATTTGCCCTTAGGGTGTTCTATTGTACTTGAAGAAACAGCTAAAGACATAATTCTGAGAAATATTCAAAGCTCTTACAGCGGCGGCGAACAATCTTTGTTAAAAGCCATGAGGCGGTTTCTTGAAGATTATAACTTGGAATTAACAATAAAAAACTTCTGTGAAACGATGAACATCGAATTGTTCGTATTATATAGAAGCAGGCAATTGTTTTTTGAACTAAAACTTAAACTTGAAGGGCAAGGTTTTACTAAAGCAAACTATGCTAACCGACTCGCAATAGTAATGGGAACAACATGGCTTTCATGTGATAGTGAGAGCTATTTTAAGTTCTTAATTGAGTTTATTTCAGGAAACTTAAGTAATCAAATGAATGAGCAATTTTTACTTATGTGCTACATAGATATTTTTGATGAAGCACCTATGCTTAATAATTATGAAGAGTTACAAAAAAAGCTAAACTTGGTGTTTAATGAACCAAACCTTCGCCACGAGGTAATTTCCTATTTAAACTATCGCTTGGAACAATTAGAAAGTATTGAGAAGCCAATCGAATTAAAATTTCCAAGTGTTTTAAAACTTCATGGAAGATATACAAGAAATCAAATTTTAGCAGGAATTTCAGAAAGTACATTAACCCGAAAGGCTCCAAGTAGAGAAGGAGCTTACAGGATTAACAAGTCAGGAAAAGAAACAGAATTGCTATTTGTAACATTAATCAAAGAAGATGGAAAGTTTAATGCCAGCACTATGTACAATGATTACTTTATTAACGAACATCTTTTTCATTGGCAAAGTCAAAACAGTATTTCTCCTGAAACTGAAATAGGGCAATCATATATTAACCAAGCACAGCTAAAAAAAGATATTATTTTATTTGTTCGCGAATCAACTAAGGATGAAAATGGTTTAACAATGGCATTTGTCTGTTGTGGGAAGCTACATTATTTACAACATGAAGGGCGTAAACCAATAAGCATAACTTGGAAGCTGGAAACACCGCCTCCAGCATTACTATTAAATGAAGGCATGAAATTAAAAGTAGGATAATCTTGTACTTACTCCTTCTACGCCAAGTTAAACCTCAACTGCACCCCAAACCTAGTTAGTGTTCTTCTAAAGCTGCTGCTGATCTTTGGGTTGTTACGGCTGTGTTCAACATAGAGTTGAACATTTAAACGTTGGTTAACTACATAACTGGCCGTAGGACGGATCTGAATATCTTGCATACCAGCAGTATAAGTACCTACTTGATCTAATATACGTTGAACCGTGCGGGTATCGCGTATGGTTACGTTACAGTTGATCTGCACTTCGTTGTTAAGAACAATCTGCCTGCCTTTATCTCTGAAAGGTAGCTTCATGCCGCTCTTACTATAACCAATGGTAATACTCACATCCTGACTGCTAAGCTCCGTGATTTGGGCGTTAGAAACTGCTAATTGAATGTTACGTTCGCGGTTATAGTCCATACGCACATTCCAACGATTCTTTGTTCGGAAGTTGATACCAATCAAAGGACCAAAGCGCTCGTTAATTACGACAGAGTTAATGATATAAACTGGCTGATAAATAGAATCTGATCCACCTTCTGACCTTGATTGGGTAGGACGTAAATTATTATAATCGTTCAATGATTTGCTTAACTGGAAGAAAGTAGGGTCGTAGTTGGTGTTAGCAGTATAGTTAGCAATAGTATAAGTACCGTTATAGGCGTGTGATAAACTAACAGATTGCAGCTTTCGCTGTAAATAAGGTATTCTATTCAAACCACTGTAGGTTACTCGCCAGTTTGGCATTGGCAAAGCAGGGAAAGGCGAAAGGTTTGAAGTTGCTGCATTAACCCCTCGATAAGCAGATGTAAAAGCAGGTATAATTGCATCTTGTGCGTTAGTATCGAAACGGGAGGTAGTTCTACCGCTTTCCGCATCCAATCTATTGCGAACTAGGTTTCTATTAGATTCAAAGGTTCGGAAGGCAGGAGTTCTAACTTCTGCATCGTCCTTATCGAAAGCTGTTCTAATGGCAATAAAGGACACAGAATAATTACCTGTTCTAGCTGCCGACTGACTTTGGAAATCTGGCACATCGGTGAGTGGATTTACACTCCTGAAAATTTCAGAATAGTTATTTGTAACCTGCATACGAGCTTCAACCTGCACGTTAAAATCGCGGAATGGCTCTATATTACTTTGAACCCTAAAGTTATCCTGCCTAGTTTGGGTAAAAGGCTGCGTTAGCGATGGACTGCGAGCCATTAAACCACCTTCTGCCAAACGTAAACGCACATTAGGGTCTTGAGAACCTAGCACAAATCCCCACCAATCGCTTGAGTTTTTACTGAAGTTATAACCTAGTAAATCTACCGTTGGCAAGAAACCTGGTAAGTTTGTATTTTCAGTGCGTTGTAAAGTAACGTTAAAATTACGCACAGCCATTAACACCCTCAGCATTGCTTTAAAGGCCTTGTATTCTGGCTTCTTCTTGGTAGTATCTTTTACTTCCTTACCTGTTTTAGGATCAATTTGCTTAGTAACTGGGGCTGGGGCAGTAGGCGGATTATTTATCTTGTTTAAAAGCTTTATTTTATTGTAAAGTTTCAATAAATCAATACGTCCGTTAAAGCTTTGCTCACGGTTATTCTGAACAATGTTACCCAAACTATCGGCAATGGCTAATTGGTTTGCTTGCCAATTAAAGGTACCTGCATAGGTAACATCGGCAGTAATAAAATTGGTAAGCGGAAACTTATCAAAAGGTAATTTATAGTTACCCCTAACCTGTTGATTAAAGGTTTTAACCCTACCACCACGCAATAGACTTTCCTTTTGGAAGTCGCGCTTTCTAGCTTCACTTCTAACCGTATCCGAAAGTTCGTCTATCAGGGCATTCGCTGTAGAAGTATAGTTCAACTGAATGCTTCTGGTCGGGTTATAGGTTACACCGTACTGCCTGTTAAAGAAGAAATTCTTTTCAAAGGTTGGAGTAATTGGGTTACTTTCGCCAGTTAAGAATACATTTGATGAACGCTGCTGCGTTTTTGCCCAAGTTCTATTCAAATCCCCACGCACGTTAATAGCATTAGGAACCAAGTTTAGGTTCACATCTGATATCAACTTAAACCAAGAAGATTTTAGGAATCCTACCTTTTTGAAAGGCTCAATAAAGAACTCTTTCATCGTGTAGTTATAGCCAACACCATAAGTATAATTCAACTGGAAATTATCTTCCAAATTGATATTGGTTCGCTTGGTTTCGTTGTAAGTGTAGGTAAAGTTTAAGTTTTCAATATCCCACGGCAATGGGATCTTGTTTTGCTTCATCCTGTTTTTACCTACGTTAGTAAAGTTTATAGCCCGCCGCGTTGTCCGATCTTGTTGGAAACTAAAGTACTGGTCTCGCCGGGGGTCGCCTTCGCCAAAGCTTTGCAAGGAACCAGAGAGTTTAATATCAGGATTTAACTGATCGTATTGTGGAGTAATTAAGTTACGTTCATAACTCAGATACATTGGTAAACGAAGCCCCCACTTTTTAGGCGTAAATTTATCTAACTGAAAACTTCCGCTTACAGCATAGGAAAGTTGTTGCGTTCTGCTTCGTTCGCTAATTTTTTGTTCAATACTACCAAAACCTATACCCACATAACGTGTACTTGCAGTAATGGTACCTAAATCGGCCAGCTTCACATTTACCCTACCTGTGGCGGCCCAACCATCGTTCTTTTCAAAGTCAGTAACTCGAAGTTCGTTGAACCAAACACAAACCGATTTAGCTCTGCCATCGGCACTAGCATTGTTACGAACGCCTAGCATTACTACCGCAGCATTATTCATATCTGGGTTACCAGTTACTGATATTCTTTGCGTACTTCCATCTACAGGATAAGATGGACTGCTCATAATAAGCGGAATACTATCCCTGTTTCTCCGCACTTTAGCTGCGTAAAGCTGATCTAGCGTAATGTTTAATTCGTTTTCTGCCAACCAAACATCTACCCCTGCGGTACCTGTTTGAATTAACTTTAAAGGTATTTCTACTTCGTAGAAGTTTTCTGTAAAATCGGTACCGAAACGTATGAATGCAGAAACTTCATTATCCTTTGTTCTTGGATCTGAGGTATAGGCTGAAATGTAAGCCCTTATGCGTTTATAGTTCAAGAAATCTAAACGGGTATTTTTGAAAACAGCCTTACTATCAGAATCTCTAAGTCTATCCACACACAAGCTTAACGACTGCTCGTTAAGTCTACGGTTTACGCCGCTGGTAACATCTCTATCTCTTTGAACTCCAGAAGGAACTGAGTAAGGGACTTTGTTTTCAGCAACTTGACCGTTTTCTTCAATATTGGCTGTACCTACAACAAGGGTAGCATCGTCTTGATCAATTAAGCCTGCCTTTGGCGGAGTTAATGGCTTAGGATATGGCCTCCAAGTACTTGCCACCATTTGGAACTGCACCATACGTAAAGCTACAGGCACTTCAAATCCTGAAACAGTAGCACGCATAAAACGCATACTCTTAAAATCAGAGATGGTTCCTGTACGTCCCGCAAAGTTAGGGTGGTTCAAATCACGAATAGGAATACGGAATAAGTACCAAGCCGCTCTATTATTATCAGGCTGTATTTTATCTACAATATAGTTTCTGCCTGTTTGGAATTCTTCAGGTGTTATTCTAATTCTATAACTATAATATTGGTCTGAATTGGAAACTGTATTATCTCCATTCAAATCCTCATTATCTGGAGTTTGCGTTCCAGAAGCGGTGAACAATGAATTACCTGTGGCAACTGGCGAGTTGCCTTGCATATTGTTGAAGAACTTATAACGGTCAAGAATCTTAGCTCCTTCGGTTTTGCTATCCCAATCGCCACCTAAATAGTATTGGAAGTTATCTGCTGCAGGATCTGCTAGAATTTCCTGATATACATCCGGACTAACTTTGCTTTGGACTTGTTGCAAAAACCTTCCATTCAAATCATTATTGCTTAGGAATTGTCGCTCACCTTCATCGTCTAAGCCATCTAAACCAACATCTTGGGCAGTTCTGGCATCAGCAGTATTGCCGAATGCATTGGTTATGTGGGGAGCCTTGGTTACCCTTCCCCATCGAGTAGTATCGGTACGCACTAATTGCTGTCCTGGTGTAGGCAACCCATTTTCGAAGGCTTGCAAGTTATCTTCAAGTGCATCTTCAGTAATGGTACCTAAATCAAAAGTCAACTCCCCTCTACGTCTATTACCATCTGTATTATCCCCTACTCTACCTACTTCGCCATTAACAAAAGGATCCATCATCCAGAATTCCACGTATTCAATGTTCGCAGCATCAAAATCGGTATTGGTTGTAATCGGGCGCATTACTGAACCAAAGTTATTTCTTGGGTTTGGCAATGTACCATCAGGATTTAGGTTTGGATTGTAGTTATACATCCCTCTTTCAGAAGGATAATAAGCTAAATCGAAAGTTTGCTCTGGTAGGTTAACCGCAGAAGCGTCTCTATTCGGAAATACTTCGTTAAAAGGAACAACCCTTTGGTATTGGTTGGCTAAATCGTCTGAATTAATATTAGTAGGACGGGCAGCGCCACTGCTTCTGTAGAAAATATTATCTATACTATACCAAGCTAGTTTTGCCCTACGGTGGTTTAATTCAATAGGATTGGTAATTCCTTGCCTAAACCTTACGGGTGTTGATCCATACTTCCAAGATGTAATTTGCCTGCCCAAGTCAGTAGCAGTCCTAACCGATTCAAAATCATCGATGTAACTGATACCAGCACCAGATTTATCAACAAACCTATTACTACCTGGCATCATACGGGCATATTCTCCTGTTGCTTGGATAGATGAACTTTCTTTAGTGCTATACAATGGTAGCTTGTCAAGAATTTTCGTAAGCAGTCGGCTTTCCTTTCTATAGTTTACATCTAGACCCCAAAGTACGTTAGTTGCGGGCTCTTCGCCCATTTGGGTTCTCCTAATTAGCGGGGTTTCATTTAGGTATAAAATAGTACCACCAAAACTTATGTCTCTGTTCAGCACATAATCTAACCTAGAACCCATAAAGGTTCTGCGTTGGAAACTGAATAAATCGGCCTGTTCATACCGAATATCAATATCCTTGCCACTATTCAAAATACCTTGGTCAATAATACGGACACGCCCCAAAGAGTAATCGACCGTAAAGTGGGTATTTTCAATCAATAACTCACCTCCCGCAAATGCCTGCACACTACCAGGGGCAATGTTTATCCCGGGAAGGGTAATTTCACTACCTCCTGCACTTTGTATTTTCCCCTTAATAAAGAATTTGTTTTTATTGGCAGCCTGCAAAGCATCTTGCTGGGTTGACCTATACAGTTCAAAGAATACGTATTTATTAATCAGGTTTTGTTCTGTATTAGCATTGAACTGGCGCTGTAAGTGTGTACCAAACGGTTCAAGCACCGGGAAAACTAATCTACCATTTCTCGCATCAATAGTAATACCATCAACAAAATCGAACAAACCATCAGGACCACGTTCGCCTGCTTGGTTTATTTGGTCAACCTTAAATACTTCTACTAATTGGCGGTCGCGGATGTTTACGCCTTGCCTTAAAACAGGGTTATCTACACCAGAACTATCGTCCCTATAAATAACAGTCATGCTAAAGCCAGTCTTATCTATTTGGCTCGCTCCTAAAGAATAGATATTCTTCATTTGCAAATTCCAAGTAGGTAGGCGGGTATTCAAAACTGCAGGACGTAGTAACTTTAAGAATATAACATCATCAACCCCACGGTTACTTACATCGTTTTGTAATTCTCCTACTTGGTAAGTGCGGCCATTAAAAGTATATTGAAAAGCAACACCAAGCACTTCATCAAAATTCAAAGGCGTATTTAATGAAATGTAACCAAGCTGTTCGTGAAAGGCAAAATCCTTATTTGGTTCTAACCTTCTGGCACTTCTAATTACTTCAAAATTGGTGCTTTGTACATAATTAAGTGGCTGGGCTAATAGTTTATCCCTCACCTGTTCGGCATTTCTAAACGCAGGGTCGGAATTCATCAATTGGAAAAGGTCGTTAGCGGCATTATCGGCAGCTGTTGTACTATCAAAACCTGCACGTTGCCTTCTTCTATCCAATGGCGATCCTTCGCCAAGGTCAATTAAGGCATTAATATTCCTTAGGTTTTGGGTAGCATTATTCCTGTTTGTAACATACACTTCAACCCTTCTGATAGTTACTCCAGAAGTTGTACCCGGAATAGTTGGGTTGGCTAATGCTCTTTCAAAGTTGTTGCGGAAAAACTGTGCTAAGAAAAAGTGCTTGTTGGCATCGTATTTATCGGCACTTAATTCAATATTTTTAGTGCTGGCACCATTACCTTTAACCGATACCTTTTGCGATTTACCTCTTTGGTTACTTACTACGCTTACTACTTTTAGCCTACCAAATTGCATGGTAGTTTTTAAACCGAAAAGGTTTTGTGCACCAGTAATAAGGGTACTACTGATTGGTAACGATACATTACCAGCCTCTATCTTTTGGAGGATTTCATGGTCGAAACCTGTATAATCTAGCTTAATCTGGTTTTCAAATTCAAAGCTTGCCTTGGTATCGAAATTGATAGTCATTTTCAATTTCTCACCAATTTTACCTTGTACGTTAAGGCTCAATTGCTGGTCGAAAATGAACTGTGAATTTCGCTGTTGCCGAATAGGCAAAGCAGGATTATAACTGCGCTGAATTTGACCGCCAAAGTCTAGCACTACACTACCGTTTGGCCTAATATCAACTGCATTGGATCCAAAAATCTGGGCCATTGCAGGGTTTACATATATAATAGGTATAAGCCTGTTATTACCAAAAGCACCACCTTCGCCCGCCTTTTCATCGGCTTTAGCTTTGGCATAATCGCGCATACTCTCACGCATTTTATAGCGAGAGTATTCTTCAAAAGTCATGGTACTCACTGGCCTAAAATCTAGTGAGCCTACCTTTTCATAAATGGTATAGGTATTGGTTGCACTATCTAGCTCTACTTTGGTTTGGACGTTTGCAGGATTAGGCAGTAATAAGGGAGTTCTATTATCAGGATTAGAAAAAATATCGCCTTGCCTATCTCTACCCTTGTTTTTTGGCCTAGTACTCGGGCGATATTTAGCAGTATCTGAAAGGCTTCTGCTGGTATCGGATTGCGCGTACAGCGTTACTGCCTGACCTAAAATCAGGATAAAGCACCATACAGTAAAATACGCAAACCGTTGCTTACTCAAAACTCAATGAAAAAGAATAATTGTACTAGACTTATTTTAATTAATCAGCTGGTAAATGGTTAATTATGAGGGTTATTCAGTGAGTTGGTAAACAGATATAAGCCATTAGATTAAGCACTGCGAAGTACCTTTCTAATTAAATCTTCGGTAGTAAAAGTTTCGCCACCACCATTTTTAATGATGGCATCTAAAGCCTTTTCAGCAACATTACGCACGTAGCCCAAGGTTACCAATGCAATTAACGCTTCATCGCGCTGGGTATTGTGATTAACAGAAGCAGATGGTAAGGTTCCAACTGATAAAGTAGCAGGGTCTTTCATTAACTTATCTTTCAGTTCAAGCACAACCCTTTGTGCTGTTTTAGCTCCTATGCCTTTGATGGAAGATAAACTGCGAAGGTCTTCATGAACAATAGCGTACTGCAAATCGGCGGCTGGCATAGAACTTAGCATAATCAAGGCAGTGTTGGCACCTATGCCAGTAACCGAAACCAAGTGCAAAAACAGATTCTTTTCCTGAGGTTCCACAAAGCCATATAGGGTATGACTATCTTCCTTTACTTGAAGCCAAGTATAAACCTTTGTTTTAATGGTAATATCTTTAAGCCTTTGCCAAGTAAGCAACGATATACGCACATGATAACCTACACCTCCTACATCAATTATAGCCGATGTAGCATCTAATGCGGTAATGGTTCCTTCCAGATAAGCAATCATATAGGGTACCTATTATTTAGGTTAAATGAGTATGCAACCCAAACTTAGGTTTAAAGCTGCGCAAAATTAGAAATTGCAGTGTAATTGGCAAAAATACAACCACTTTACCGCAATGCATTAGGTAATTAATTCTATTTCAACGCATGAAAAAGCACTACCTAGTAAGCTTTTGAATGTTTACCTTTTCTTTTTCTAGTTTTTATTGTAGAATGCAGACCAAATACTACCAGAATAACCAAATAATATTGCGCACAAAATGGCTGAAACAGAAGATTTAACCCAAGACCTTTCAGAAAATTCGCTTAAAGCGATGTACTTTAACACAGCTGTTATTGGTACACTTTCCTTTATTGCAGCCTATGTAATTGTATATATAGCCTATTCAGCAATTACTGGGTTTTTCGGTATATTCTTCGATATGGAACTAAAGTGGTTTTATTACCATTTAAAAGTTACCCCTGCCGAAGAATGGATGTGGAGCAAAAAACGCATTATAGTTATTTATACCTCCGGACCTCTAGCTAGTTTAGGTATAGCGCTATTTTCAAGAATTTTGTACGCCACTGTATTAAAGCACCGCGATAATGTATTAAGAAATATTGTTTTCTGGACCTATTTCCATGGTATTGGCTTCTTTTTTGGCAATGCAATTGTAGGTGTTCTCATGAACTTAAGTGATTTGCTAGATACCAATAGAGGTTTTGGACTTACCTTTTTCTTTATGGGGCTTAGCAATAATTGGCAAATATTTCTTTCTGCCATAAGCATTATCGGTATGGTTCTTATTGGGCTATTGAGTTATCAGTTTGCTATAAAAACATCTGTAAGCAGACGTTTATTTAAAGGTGGACCTAAATTCCGTTTGCGCTTCTTATTGAATGCAACTACCATACCATGGTTTGTAGGGTCGTTATTCATATTAGGGCTGCAATACCCAAATTATGGTGTTTACTATACAATGTATTTTCCTGTAATTGGGCTAATGATGGTTCCTATGCTTTCCTTATATAATTTAAGGGTTAGTTCTACCTCCGTAAAAACAGACAGGACCTCACAAGTGAGGCCCCGTTTAAGTTTGATTATTACTGCAATTTCACTAATTCTATTTTACAGGGTTGTTTTAGGCTTTGGGCTAAACTTTAACACTTTGCAAGAGCAAGGTATTGAAATTCCTAAAAACGAGTTTGAGGAAGTGAAAACTGAAGAAAAGCCAACGCTAAACAATAATCGCTAGAGTTTTGTAGCAACTAAAGCGAGTATGGCTGCCTCTTTAACAATAGCTTGTTGTTCTAAAGTAGCGCAATAGGAAAGGGTTTCTGCTTTCCAAGCTTCATCGGCAGTGTAAGAACCTGCGTTTATGCGCACATTCATACCTGCACCTAATACTGCACTTCTTGCCGCTAGGGCACCTACACCTGCATCTGAAACAGAATTAGGATTGCCTTCATTTGCCATAGCTTCGCATAAGTCTAAGACTTTTACAGCGGCTTCCATAACGCTTAAAGGCACCTCAATGGCATAACGAGTAGCATCTTGAATGGCTTTGCTGCGGGCTGCCTTTTCATCAGGGTTTCCTTTTGGCAAGCCAAAAGCATCCATTATCTTATTGAAAGAAGCGGTGTCTTCATCAACCTTACTTAAAAGTTGAGTGGCTAAAGCTTCGCCAATCTCAGCATAGTTGCTAAAGTGCTCCCATTGATCGTCCCAACCTCTTTTATGACTACTTAAATTAGCCACCATAGTTGCTAAAGCAGCACCCATACTACCCATATAAGCTGAAATAGAACCACCACCAGGAGCAGGCGATTCACTAGCTGTTTCATTAACGAAATCCTTTAAACTTAAATGGATTAAAGGCTGGTTTGCAGCATCTCTAAAAAAATACTCCAATACTTTTTTCTGTGGATCAAACGGCTTTAAGTCGTCTAAGCCCATACTTTTTACCGCTATTTTAATGAGTTCCGCTTCAGATACCCCTGTTGAGCGATGCTGCTTTTTCAGGAAATATTTACCTGCATCCGTAAGTACACTTAAAGGAACCAAACCTACTATTTCAGTACCTGTAACACGCATTCCACGTTTCCAAGCACTATTAGCACTTTCTTCAAAGGCTATATGTAAAGGGGTTTGGTTTCTATCGGTAATGTTCATACTCACCTGAGCAATGCCATATTCTTGGATAAACCAACCAATTGCTTTGGTGCCCTTGCAGGTACCTGGTTCACGTGTTTCATTAACTGTACCATTAGGATTAGTAGTTTTTACCAATCGTCCTGCTTCACGAACATCGAAAGCGATAGAGTTTGCCCTGCGTGTACTGGTAGTATTTAAGTTAAAGTTTACAGCCAACAAGAAATCTCTGGCGCCAATAGCAATGGCACCTGTTTCAGGAACAAAAGTAGCAGGACCAAAGTCTGGTTTCCATTCTGGATTTTGCAGCTTTTGAGCCAAGCCTTCGTATTCACCAGCACGAACGGTTGCTAAATTCTTACGTTCTGGTGTTTGAGCTGCCGATTCGTATAAGTAAACTGGGTATTGCAAAGTTTCGCCTACTCGTTTGGCCAGTTGCTTTGCATACTCCACCGTTTCTTCCATCGTGATACCTGAAATTGGTATTAGCGGACATACATCCGTAGCACCAAAACGAGGGTGTTCGCCTTTGTGGCCACGCATATCTATCAACTCCTTAGCTTTGGCAATACCACGATAAGCAGCTTCAATTACTGCATTAGGTTCGCCTGCAATGGTAACTACTGTTCTGTTAGTGGCAGCGCCTGGGTCTACATCTAATAATTTTACACCTGCCACACTTTCAAGGGCATCGGTAATTTGTTTGATGATTGCTAAATCGCGTCCTTCAGAAAAATTAGGTACGCATTCAATTAACTGACTCATATCTGTATTTTGGTGTATTAAGTATAATTAGGCTTCAATAAGGCCATCGCGTAAACGAATGCGACGGTCGGCCATTTCAGCTAAGATTTCGTTGTGGGTTACAATTACAAAAGTTTGCTTGAACTCATCCCTCAGTTGGAAGAAAAGCTGGTGTAAGTCATCGGCATTGGTGCTATCCAAATTGCCAGAAGGCTCATCGGCAAAAACGATGGCAGGTTCATTTACTAAAGCACGAGCTACGGCAGCACGTTGTTGTTCGCCACCACTCATTTCAGTAGGACGATGATTTAATCGATGACCTAAGCCTAATCGTTCCAAAAGCTCAGTAGCTTTTGCCTTTACTGAGTTGGTCGATTTTCCAGCTAACAAGCCAGGTAACGATACATTTTCCAATGCTGTAAACTCAGGCAACAAATGGTGAAACTGGAAAATGAAACCCAATTTCGTATTACGGAAAGCAGCTAAGGCTTTACTATTTAGGTTGTTCACCAACTTGCCATCAATAGAAAGCTCACCTCCGTTGGGAGAATCCAGTGTGCCTAAAATTTGCAGTAAAGTAGTTTTACCAGCCCCTGACGGACCCGTAATAGAAACAATCTCTTGGGGTGCTATATCTAGGTTAATTCCCTTGAGCACCTGTAACGAACCAAAATTTCTGGTAATTGCTTTTGCCTGCAAAATCATACGCAAATGTAGGATATAAGCAGGTATAGGCGGTGGGGAAATTTTGGGGATGGACGAATAAAAATGGGCACCTCTAAAACAAGATACCCAAAGGTTAATATGAATAAATTCATAACAGAGCCTCTGGTAATACATTGCAAATATAATGTTTAAGCCCTAATACACTAAAGTCTGGATACCGTGGGCAGGAATAGTAACCACCGTTTTAGCAGTACCAACTATAAAGTTATAGGTTAACTTTTGGTCAGTCTTATTCATAACTATAGTAGCCATTTTGCCATCGGCATTGCGGAAGGTAGTGCTTAATAAATGACTTCTGCTTACAGCTGTGCTTACTCGCTTTGCAGCGGGACGTACAAACTTCGAGAAGTGACCTATATAGTAATAACTAGGTGTATAAATTAATGCACCAGTACGAGAATCGGCGTGAATAGGAGCAAATACTAAATTGAAAACATGGTTAGGACCCCCAACCTCATCTAGTAAAATATTCCAATCGGTCCAAGCAACGGTACCTGCATTAAAATCGTTAATCATACTAGTGCCATAGCGTTCTGCATTGGGCCAATATTGTATTTTAGCTTCATTAAAACCTTCTTGACATCCTTCTGTAAAGAACAGTTTTTTATCAGGATAGGCTTCTTGAACTACTTTCAGGTTATCAAACATAGGAGCACCGCCTGCCCAAGTTTCGTACCAGTGAAAGCCAATACCCCAAGCATATTTTGAAGCTGCAGGATCAGAGAAAATAGCGTTGGCACGTTGGGTAATCAAATCACGGTTATGATCCCAAACTATGATTTTCTTTTCGCCTAAACCATTCTTAGCCAATGTTGGTCCTAGGTAATTCTTCAAGAAATCTCGCTCTTCTTCTGCTGTATAAATACAAGACTCCCAACGTTGGGTAGCCATTGGTTCATTCTGCACTGTAAGTCCCCAAATAGGCATACCTTCTTTCTCATAAGCTTTAATAAACTTAGCAAAGTAGTTTGCCCACGGCTGGTAAAACTCTGGCAAGAGCTTGCCGCCTTGTAACATATTCTTATTGCTTTTCATAAAAGCTGGTGGACTCCAAGGACTCACAAACAACATCAATTTACCGCCCGCAACAGCAGTTGCTTGTTTAATCAAAGGAATACGGAATTGCTTATCGTGGTCAATGCTAAAGGTTTTTAAGTCCTTATCGCCTTCTTGAACATAAGTATAACTGCCACTACTAAAATCACAACTATGGATAGTGGTTCTAGCTAAAGAATAGCCAATACCATCAGTTGGGCTGTAATAAGCCTTTAAAAACTCTTGTTGCTTTTCCTTTGAAAGCTTGGCAAATACTTCTGCACTTGCATCGGTTATGGCACCGCCGATTCCTAAAAAGGTCTGAAAAGATTTTGTTGGCTCTACGAAAACTGAAACCTCTCCTTCTGTCGGCTGAACGGATTCACCGAAAACTAACTTATCAGTAATCGAAAGACGTAGTTTAGAACTATCTGCAGTGGTGTAAACTGTAATAGCCTTACCATTAAACGATGGTTTAGGAGCAGGAAAAGGCTTTTTGTTTTGCCCAATAGCTGTTCCCATTACCAAGCCGGCAATAGCTAAGCTAAAAAATAATTTCTTCATGTGTATTTGGTTGTTGAATGGTGCATTGTACTAACCAAAGGTATTAAAAACAGTGCAATAGTTAGTTTAAACAAGGCCAAAGTGTTAAATAGCTATGGTGATATTTGGAATTATCAGCTTAAAAAGTTTAATTGAGAATAGTAAAATAAATCAACGGGGAAAAGATGCATAAACAAGCAAAACACTTCTTATCAATAATAATTTCATTAGCATTCCTAACAGCTTGCAGCGATGGGACGAATAATGTTGCCACACCTACCAATCCAACGGCCTCAATAAACTTTACCTATAAGTTTAACGGTACTGAATTTAAGCCTAATGTAATTACCGCTTATAGAGCAAATTTTAGTGGATTACCAGAGCCAACCATGTACATTACAGCTTACAAAGGGTCGGATAGTGTAGCAATTACTTGTCCTGCCGTTGTTGGAACACATTCAGTAAGTGGAACTGGTAGAACATTTATTCAAATAAATAATGGTGATGCCTATTTATCAACTGAAGGAACGGTTACCATCTCAGAAATAACGGCTACCAAAATAAGCGGATCCTTTTCAGGCGGTGCGCCTAACGATGGAATTTTTCCTCCATTTAGTGTTACTGAAGGTGAGTTCAAAAATATTGCTTGGTATTAACAATACTGGAAAATCTATTTTCCCTTTTCAGTAGGAATCCTCATTTGTTGCAGCTGCGCATTACTAATTTCATCACCTCGCTTTACAGCATCTTTGAAGGCAGTAATAGCCTCATCTGGTTTAGAAAGTTGAAGTAATGTAAGTCCCTTTAATCGGTAAGCCTCGGCAGATTTTCTGTTGTACCAAATTGCCTTATTCAATTCAATAAGCGCTAAAGGGTAATGCTGGTTAGCGAAAGCAACTTTACCCCTATATAAAAATGCACTTGCAATATTATCGTAAACAATAGCTTTATCCAGACAAATCTGGGCCATCAGCATATCGCCTTGGTGGAAATGTGTAGCACCTAAAGCTGTCCAGGCTACCGCACTTTTATTATGCGATTGGATAACCTTCCCAAAATATTGCTGGGCTGCGTTCCAATCCTTCTTTCTAAGTAGTTCCATACCTTCAGCAAAGCGCGCAGCATCCCTTTCTTCTGTTGATTTCTCAGCAAACAGTACCCTTAGTACTATGTAAATCAAGAAGAAGAAAATAAGTATTACCGCTTCCATTTCTGAAGATTAAGGTGTTTAAAACTACCTGATGGGAATAGTAAATATACTAACAAGCTTACAATGAACAAAACGGCTAGATTGACTACCGCTTATTTCTATTACTCGGAAGGGAATAAAGGTAAATCAGACGACTCGCCTTTTAAAGCTAGTTTGAATGCCGCTAAGGTTCTGCTTCTTGCAAAGTTATGGTCTACAATTGGTTGTGGATATTTATTAGTTCCAAATTCAGGTACCCACTGTTTTACATAAGCAAAGCCTGGATCAAATTTTTCCGCTTGAGAGGTTGGATTAAATATCCTAAAATATGGAGCAGCATCGGCACCGCCACCAGCCGCCCATTGCCAACCACCAATATTTGCAGCCATATCATAGTCTAACAACTTAGCCGCAAACCAAGCTTCGCCCCAACGCCAATCAATCAATAAGTGCTTCGTTAGAAAGCTAGCAACCACCATACGTACTCTATTATGCATAAAGCCAGTAGCAGCAAGTTCTCTCATACCAGCATCAACTAAAGGATAGCCTGTGCGACCTTCTTTCCAGGCATCAAAATCAGCTTCACTATTACGCCAAGCCATTCTATCGTATTCTGACTTTAAACTTTGCTTGGCAGTTTGTGGAAAATGCCAAAGCACTGCATGGTAAAAATCGCGCCAAATAAGCTCGTTTACGAAAGTATCTGAAACAGAAAATGCCTGCTTTACCAATTGCCTCACACTCACAGTTCCAAAACGCAAATGAACCCCAATACGTGATGTACCTGCCACACTAGGGAAGTTTCTGTGCTCTTCGTAGTTCTTGATTAAAGTATTACTAACTGTTGATTTTGGAAAAGGGGAACTTGTATGATTGAAACCCATTGAAGCCAAACTTGGTATTTCAATTACCGATTGTTTGAATAGGTTTCCTAACATATTTTCTGAAGGACGTTCAGATAAATGGTTTTCTGTCAATAGTTTACGCCATTTCTTACTGAATGGAGTAAATACAGTATAGGGCTTACCCGCATCAGACATCACTTCTTCTTTAGCAAAGATTACGTGATCTTTAAAGCTATGAAAGCCTATGTTCTTTGTTGCCAAATCTGAAGCTATTACAGTATCTCGTTCACGAGCATAAGGCTCGTAATCTTCGTTGGTATAAACAGCTTTAACATTATACTTATCAGTGTAATAGGCAAAAGCCTCTTGTGGCGTACCATAGAAAACATCTAAGGTGCTACCTGCTTCTACAAAGGCAGTTTGCATTGCACCTAATGCCTCATAAATGAAGGTTACCCGTCTATCGTTCTTGTCTTCCAGCTTATCTAGTATAGCCCTATCAAATACAAAAACAGGCACCACAGGAGTACCGCTATTTAAGGCATTAAAAAAGGCAGTATTATCTGCAATGCGCAAATCTCTGCGGAACCAAGACAAGACAACTTCAGGCTTATTCATAATAGCTTAAATACAGAAATTAAGCATTTTGTTTAAACTATTCTCGTTACCAGCGCTTATAGGTCACATGCAGATAGTGCTTAACTACAGCACCAAAGGCTGCATTATATTGTTGCACCCCCTTCAGGTTAGACCCCTCAAAATCGAGTATGGCATTAGGTAGGCCTTCAATCAGTTGCATGGTTTGCCATAAGGCATAATCTTGTGCGTAATTGTCCTTTGCTTTATTAGTAGGACCACCAAATAAAGAAATCACTCTATTGCCGTATCTGGTCTGCAAAAGCCCTAACAACGGTTCTTCGCTTTCTTTATGAACAACTGTATATGCAACAAGCATATCACGGATTGAAAACGCCTCCACAAGCTGATGTAAGAGAGCTATCTGTTTTGGTTTCAGGTTTAGGGATATCCCAGTTTCACCTTTCAAAAACCAATCAATTGCAACTAGTGCATCTTTGTTTGCAAGTTTAATGGTCCTTTCCCCACGTCTGATATGCTTTTGTTTGGTATCTGAAATACCTTTCCAAATAGCTTCTTTAGCGATTGAACAATCCACCTCTTGGTTAACTCTTTGTAAGCTAATGAATACATTAGGGATAAGTTCCGATATATCAAAAAGTGGATCAGTATTAAAGGAATAACCTACCCTCAAAAATTTAGACTGCCAGTACTTAAATACCTCCTTTACAAAGGGGACTAAAAACTCCTTAGTCTTTCCGAAAACACCCAATTGCTGACAAAGAAATGGCATAAATACCTCTGGCAAAACACCCCATTTACGCTGATGCACAAAGGGCAAAACCAGTTCGTATTCTTTGTTTGTCAATTGCCAAACCGCAACCGACCAATTACCATTACCGACAATATCTAGGTACCAAGGTTGGGCATAAAAGGCAGAAGCCTCACCCCTACTATCAGTAAAGGCGAGGCAACGCAGATAAGCGGCCTCATCTAACATAGTCCGATGAAGCACTTTAAAACCCATTATGATAAATACGCTTTTATTTGTTCTGCAATGATGAGCAAATCGTCAGTTGCTGGCTTAAGCTTTTCCTTGGCAAAGTTAATATCGCCAACATTTTGCATAGGCACCAAATGCACGTGGGTATGAGGCACCTCTAAGCCAATTACCGCAATGCCCACCTTCTTGCAAGGAACAGCCTTTTCAACACCCAAAGCAACCTTCTTTGCAAAAACAAACAGGCTACTTAGCTCTGAATCAGAAAGGTGGAAAACGTAGTCAGTTTCCTTTTTAGGAACCACCAAAACGTGACCCATAGCCACTGGCATAATATCTAAGAAAGCAATATGTTGTTCATCTTCAGCTACTATGAAAGCAGGGATTTCCTTATTGATAATCTTTATGAAAATTGAAGCCATAAATTAGATAGCTAGAGCAATATCCACTATTTCAAATTCCTTCACGCCAGCAGGAGTTTGTGCCTTAGCTAACTCGCCAATAGCCTTACCCACTAAAGCCTGACCAATAGGACTCTTGATAGAAATCTTGCGCAATTTCAAATCGGCCTCTTCTTCAGAAACTAAAGTAAATGCTTGTACTGCACCGCTTTTAGTATCCTTAAAAGTTACAGTGGTAAGCAAACCAGCCTTCGATATATCTATAGAGCTTTCATCTAAAACACGAGCATTGCCCACTACTTCTTCCAGCTTGCTAATTTTCATTTCAAGCAAACCCTGAGCATCTTTAGCAGCATCATATTCAGCATTTTCACTTAAATCGCCTTTATCACGTGCCTCGGCAATAGCAGCGGCTGCAGCAGCTCTGCCTTTCGTACGCAATTCGTGAAGTTCGTCTTTTAGTCTTTGTAAGCCTTCGGCGGTATAATACGATACAGTACTCATATCACTTAAAATTAAGATCTGATTAGAAATTATAAGTTGGCACCCCAAACCAAATTGAAGTACCAATAGTAAAACAAAAGAGAACGGCTCTTAGGCAGAGCCGCTCCCTGTAATTTTCAAAATTAAGGTTTTTAGACTAGAAATTAAAACTTAACCCTACAGAGTGTGTACCGTTGTATGGGTTACTGCTTCTGAATGAATAGTCTATAGTGAAGAAACGCTTCTTAGGCTTAGTTGCATCGGCTGCTTCTGTTCCTTCTAATTCGCCACCGTTTTCTTTGGTGAAGATCTGATCTAAAGGTGCCTTTACCGAAAAACCAGCTGTTAAACCTGTATTTAACGATGTTCTATCAGTTTCACTGAATACGTTATTTTGACCATTGAAACCAGTTCTTAACATAAACAGATCGTTAAAGCCATACTCCAAACCAAAGTTATACTCATCTTGGGTATAGCTATTACTTTGGAAAGTACCTGCAAGGGTTAAACGATTCTGAGTATTGAAATAGAAATCGTAAGAAGTACCAATTGACAAAGTAGCAGGCATTTCAAAGCTATTCACAAATGGTTGTGCTGTACTTTGTTCTACTTGGTTATCTGGATCCTGAATACGTGCAGTAGCAGCAAAGCCATCGCCACGATAAATCATCCTAGGACCTACGTTACGTAACGATACACCAATTTTAAACTGCTTTTTATCACCACTTCTGTATTGCACACCAGCATCTATTGCCACATTACTAGCACTCGCATTTGGTATGCTCTGGAATAAACCACGTAGTAATAAACCACCCGTAATCTTCTCAGAGAACATTTGAGAGTAGCTCATACCGATATTAAAGATATTAGGGCTAAATGTAGCACCAGTACCTTCAGGCTGATCGAAACGCGTTTCAATAAAATCGCCAAGATTCCAACCTGTAAATGAAATACCCATAACACCAGTTTCACTTACTCTTGAAGTAAGACCTAAAGCGGTAATACGAATATCTGAACCAGATAGATAACGAGTACTTGCGAACATTACTTCAGTACCTGTGGTGTACGATGTACCAGCAACGTTTAAGTTCATTGCTTCTACGCCATTTACACCTGCTAATATTGAATTAGCCATACCACTAGTACGTGCCCACGGATTCACCAATAGTTCGGTTGCACCACCTTGACCACGTTTTGTATCGTTACCAGCAATAGCATTAAAACTTAATACCGATGCTGAAAGTAAGAGAACTGCCTTGTAAAACTTTTTCATTGGGAAGTTATATTTTTATCGTGCTCCAAAGTATTAGTTTGGAGCACGAAGAGTTCTAAAATTAGTTGGCTGAAAGTCCGCTTAGGTCAATTGGTCTGATGGCTCCGAACCATTTAATGGTCTTTTCGCCTAGGCTACCCGCATCAATATGAATGAGGTAGGTACCACTTGCAATAGGTAAGCCAAACTGATTTTTCAAATCCCACTCTTGGTAAGTTTGTTCATTTTGGTTCGCTACATTAGATACATCGCGAGTGAAGCGTCTGATAAGGCTACCGCTTAGGCTGTAAATGCTTACCGTACACTTGCTTGGTAGGTTAGTGATATATATCCTGTTATCTACCTTATCACTTTCATACTGGCTATATGCATAGTATGGGTTTGGAACCGCTCTAATTATATCTAAAGCCGATTTAGCAACTGCTTCTACACCACGTTGGGTGGCAAAGCCTTGGCTATTGAATGAGTAAACAGGGTTGGTAAGGGTATCGCCACCACGTCTTGGGTAACTTTCTAACCTACGGTCAACTCTTAATTGTAAACGAGCATCGGTTTGTAATGAATCGCCTACAGTTTGGATATCACCCACCCACATAGTTTGTGCGTGAACACCAATTACTTTACCTAAGAAACGGTTGATAGGGAAACGAGGGAATGCCTCAATTTCATCAAACTCACGCTCATAGTTCCTCGCTTCATCATAAGGAGTGTTCATCACATATAAGTGGTGGTGACTAGGTCTGATAAACGTTCCAGCAAAACCAGAGAAGGTATATTGCAAATCGTTACCAGAAGCTTGAGTACCAGGATTAACACCTTGTGTAAATGAGGCATAAGAACCATCGTAGCGGAATTCACTGAACATTAAGTTTAGTCTAATACCACGATCTAAATCAACCACATAGCCAGGGAACCAACCCATACCAGTTGATGGGGTACCATCTGGGGCGTTTTCACCTGAAGGAGTTCCATCTCTTGTAATTGATGGCACAGTGCTCTTTAATAAACGCTCATTATCATTAGCTGCACCTTCTGGGTTACCTTGTAAAACTACGCATCTTGTCCACTTAGTCCTATCGGCTGTAAGTACAACATCTACGTTGTGTAGGTTTCTTAAAGTAGAACGGATACCATCTTCATCAACACTACCAGATGAATATCTAGCACCAAAGGTTCTAAGTGTTAGCGCTCCACCAATAACTGTATCGTAAGGAGAGATTGGTCTATTACCCGGTCTGGCTGCGAAGTATGGCATAAATGAACCATTCAATACATTGAAGTAATTAGCTGCTTTATCTACTGCTAACCAAGCATCTCTATCGCCACCTTTAATACCTCTATCTACGCTTAATAGTGCATTAGCTTGGCTTACCCAAGTTCTTCTTCTATCGGCGTGTAATACAGTACCACTTTGCAAACCTAAACGTGGGTTAATTTCATAAAACTCGCCTGGGTTTACTTTGTCAGTTACATTGATAGCAATACCGTACTGTGGTAATAATTGCTCTTGTGCTTGAGAAATACGGAAATCGCTATAAGTAATGCTGTTAGAAGTGGTATTGGTTAACTTCCAATAATCTGCACCTACATATTCAATAGCAGTAGCAACTTGGCTATTATCGCCTTCTTTGCTAAAGGTTTCTTGCGTTTCAATGTATTGAATAAACGAGCCGTTACTTGCCTTACGCTCTTCAATAACTCTAGTAAAGCGACCACCTTCATCGTCGTTATACATAGTTACATCCAAGTCATAAACATCTGGAGTAGAAGTAGGTAATACCCTATTAACTACTGCCCTACCTGCACTTTGTGCAATTGATGTTGAAAGACTAAATGCAGCTTCGCCAGCATTTGGAGGAATTACTGTTGATAAGGTAGCTTGTAACTTATCGCCTACCGCAGGAAGGTATGAACCTGTTCTGCGCATTCTTATTCTGCTACTTACTTCAAGTTTAAAGCTACCGTTAGTTAAACGCTTAGGGTTAAACACTTTCACAGAAACTGGGCTTGTACCAGCGTATGAAATTTCGCTATTGGTTAAAGTCTGAGCAACTATTGCAGCTTCTGAAGAAGGACTTAAACTATCTAGTTCATTACCACCATTTCCGCTACCTGTAACTCTTACCAATGGCAAGTTCAAATCAACTCTACCACCAATTACGGTGCCACCTTGCTCTGGAGCAGGATTGTGAGGAATACCAGTTACTACAGTAATTAAACCACCAGTTTTAGGATCGCGACGTGGAGTTGAGAATAAGAAATCTTCTCCTAAGTTTTGAGGGTGATTGTTGTAAGCGTAAGCAATTACACGGAAGTAGTACTTCTTGAAATTGATTAAGCCTTCTCTGTCATCGTTAAACTGATCGCGGTTAATACGGATAATGCGTTGAATACCACGGTTATTTCCACGTACCATTACTTGGCGACTTCTACCACCCAAATCTGGATCGTCAAATTCGTTTATAATAGTGCTTACAGTATCTTGTAAATCTGACTGGGCAACAATACGAGCTCTATCAGGATTGCTTAGTTCAGTTGTAGAAACTGTTGCATCGGCCAATTGGTAAACAATATAACCTTGGAAACGATATAATGAATCGTAACGAGTATCGGTAAAGCTACCATCACGTACTGTATATGTTTCTGTAGTAGTTCCAAGGAAGCTATCAGGCCTAATTACAAGCACTACTTCACGGTTAAGCTCTACAACATCTACAATTGGTTCGTTAGGACCATTTACACCTACGAAATCATTATCAAATAGTCTTTGTGCTCTATCGTCGTTAATCAATAACTGACGGAATGAACCAGTAGCACCACCAGAAGTTGCACGTGCCCAAACTACACCAATAGTTAAATCGTTAACTGCACCAGGTACCAAAGTAAACGGACCAGCTGAAGTAATAAATCGTCTATCGGCAGGAGGGTTACCAGCAATTCTTTCATTCCAAGCAGGTAATGGTAGGCTATTACCCCACGGATCTGGACTTGGACAAGGACGAGACACGTTACCTTCCTGACCCCAACAAATACGTTGATCGCTGGTATCTGGGAACATAAACTTAGTACGTCTTGCAATAATATTTCTGCCTTGGTAGTTTATGGTTTGGCCTTCAGGGGTTGTACCTTGGCGCATATCATAGGTCATCCATGGGCTACCATTATCAGCTTTCCACTTACCACGACAGTAGTTAAAGTAGTCACGAGCAGAAACTGGATCGCCATTTATGCCACCACCATTGTTATAGTATACGAAGTTTGAAGCAATAATCTTTTCGTTTTCTTCGTCAACAATACCATCCTTATCATTATCAATACCATCTAATTCATCGGCTTGAGGTCCAATAAAGAAGTCAACTGCAATTGAAGGTGGGTTAGAACCATAACCTTGTAAAGTTTCGTCAAGGTCATCGCCATTGTAGCAAATACCTAAACCACGCGCTACATCACAACCTACATAGTCATCAAAAGCGTAACCTAAGTCGGCATCTACCCACTGGGCAAAATAACAGCTATCAATTACTTTAGAACCTTTGTTAATCAGTTTGTTTCTGTAAAAGGTCATGTCGTTCCTTGGATCTGCAGTTGCATAAGCAAAAGATTCCGTATGAATTTCCATACCAATAGCATCGGCTCTTTGGAAATTACCCAAGTTCTTGGTGTTACCTTGATCGTTATTTACAAAGAATAAAGACTGATCGGCAGCTGAATTAATATCACCTGGATTTCTGCCCTTATCACCTGGCAATTGAGGGTAATCACCTGCTAATGGATCATAGATACCATCACGGTTTTTATCAACAAATCTGGCAGTTTGGAAATTAAGATCGGCTTCGGTCAAAGGCTTTTCAGGACGTGCAGCTAAATAACGGTTACGTCTGCCTGGCCAATACAAAATTTGCTCAGGAACATCGGCACGGGTACGTATGTTTCCAGCTTCAAAACGCAATACAAAATCTTGTATAGTACGCTTATCAATTTGCCAGATATAATCCCATTGTGCACAACGGTCTTTTGTGGTTGAACCTGAAATAGTATCAATAGGTCCACTCCAATAAGTTACCTGACCGCCAGTACCAAAGGTCATTGCGGTTACTTGTAGGTTACTTGTTGCAGGATCTAAACCTGTAATCCAGATACCACCTGCAAATAAAGAGTTCTTCCTTACTGCATTTGGATCAGATGATTTAGGGATTTCGTAACGAGCAGTACCTACGTGGTCCCACCACATAGTACCATCGTTCCAAATCTGGGTCCTAATATTGTTAATATTAAGTTCAGCCCTTGTATTTGGACGAGCACAATCTCGGTTTACCGCAGCCGGTTCAACTTTAGCACCGGAAGGGAGGCCAGCCTGAACCCCTGATACTGCTAGTGCAAGCACTAACAATATGCGCAATAGGCTGTGAGTGAACTGTTTCATATTGAAGTAGTTTATGTAAACAGGAGTAATTTTAGAAGTTATAGGTAACGCCTATTTGAGCTTGGCGTGGTAGCGATACTAAACCTGGGTTTAGCATAGTCATATTATAGAACATAATAGCAGCTTCAGAACTACCAATACCGCCAGCAGTTGCTGCTTGTATGGTACGCTGACCAAGGTCGCTTGCTAAATAACCATCGTCTTTAGCAGAACCAGTACGAGGATAAACACCTAATATGTTTCTTGTATCAAAAATATTGGTGATATAGATGTAAGCATTTAATACTCTTCTCTTGCCACCTTCTTTTTGGAAGATAAACTCCTTGTTTATACGAATATCACAACGTATGTTCCAAGGCAAACGGCTACCATTTTGGAAACCTTCAATCTGATCGGCATTAAAGTTTACCGCATCGAATCGGGTGTAAGGAGTACCGCTGAAGGTATTGGCTGTAAAGTTGATACCTGCGTTTTCAAATACTGCCTTATCCTTAATACGTGGACCTTGCTTAGGACCATAACGGAAATCGATATTACCCTTTAAAGAGTGGCGAGTATCGTAACCTGCTGGTAAAGTATTTCTCAAGTTAGGGTTACGAGTGTTATTCAGTTGGTTAGCTGCAAAACCTGATGCTGAAGTTTCAGCAAACTGAAGGCTATAGTTAGCGTTCAGGGTTAGGTTTTCAGTTTTACGTAGTTCGTAACCTAAGCTTAGTGATTTAACTGTACCAAAATCTTGATTACCATCGGTATTATATGCGGTTGGGAAAGCATTGTTAATACGGATAATAGCAATTAGATCTCTGATTTCTGAGTAAGCGGCAGTGATTTTCAATGCGCTTCTATCGTTCAAAGCCTGTTGGAAACCAATTTCGTAATCAACTTTACGCTGAGGCTTCAAGTTAGGGTTAGGAATATATTGTACCTGACCTAAAACTTGGTTTACACCATTACCATTTTGTGCCAATGCATAGTAAACAATTGGGCTACCAAAGTTACTACCACCACCAAAGTTCAATGGACGTTGGGTTAACACATCGTAGTGAGCAAAGAATAATGCAGTTTCAGAAATTGGGAATGAGAAAGCTACCCTTGGCAATACATTAAGCTGTGGCTTGTAAGCGGTAAAGGCATCAAGCGTTAGCTTGCTTGTTTGCCATAACTGATTGCGGATAGGATCGTTCTTTATATCAGAAATATTGAACCAAGGATATAGGTTACCATTTACTTCTAACTCTCTGGCGTTGTCTATTTCAGTGCCAGAAGTATTAAAGAATCTGTTTCCTACACGGTAACCAACTACTGAGAAAATGTTTTGGTTAGAACCATCAAATGAGGTTGCATCTCTGTTTACATAGATTGCTGCATCGCCACCAGGGTTTGAACCTAGTGCTGCGCCATTAGCAAAGCCATTTAGGTTGGTTTCGCCTACTGTGCGTAAACGAGTTAAGCTGTAAGGATCGCGCAATACTCTTTGGTTTGCATCAAATCTATCTAAACGTAAACCTATACGGATGGTAACATCTCTAAGTTCGAATTTATCTTCAATGAAACCTGCGATGTAAATAGGACGCCAAGCATCAATTGGGCGGTTAACTGTATCTAAGAAGAAATCTTCAAAAGAAGTACGTTGGGTTTGTCTGTTACCAAAAGGATCGTAACCTGACCAAGAAGCCATTGGAGTGAAACCACCACCAAAGATATCAGATACTGAGAATAAATCTAGTGTGATTAAATCAGGATTAATGGCATCAATATTTAACCAATCATCTTGTCCTATTCCTGCACGTGCTCTTAAGTTTTTATCAAATGCACGCTGACCAATTAATTGACCATTGGCATCTAAACGCTTAGCTGGAGCAAGTGTAATATTGCCATCTGCATCTTCTCTTGCTGCAAAACGAGTGCTGAATTGTTGGTTGGCATAGTTTCTACCTCTTTGCATAATATTGGTAGGCCCATTAAATGAGCTAATAACACGTTGCTCATATTGGAAACCTACTTTAATAGTATGACTCTTTATTTCAGCTGAGGCAACTGCATTAACTCTGTATTGCTGAGTTAAGCTTCTGCCAAAGCCAGATATTGAGTTACCTAAAGCACCAAAAGATGCTACTGCAGATGCACCACTACTTAAAGAATAACCTATGTTATTTAAGCCACCACCGTTAATACCGAAGTTAACATCGTCTAACTGGTCAATGTTGGCAGAGTTAAATCCAGTTAAAAATCCTTGACGTGAACGTAAAACAGCGAGGTTCCACTTATTCAAATCAGTATTAATATCGCTACCTGTGTATCTAAGACCTGTAACACTGTTTAGCAATGTGCCATTGAATACTCTAGGGTCTCCTTGAGAGCCATCAGGATTAAGTGAAGGTAAAATGCCGTTAAAATTGTTTACAACAGCAGTTTCTTCAACTAAAGTACCGTAATAGTTGTAACGGCTAAGTTTATCTTTATGAACAGCATCTTGGGTAATTGTGCTGCTTCTAGATACATCGAATTGAACTTGGTAGTAAACGTTCTTTAAAAGATCGTTTTTACCAGAAGGGAACGACTGACGGAACCTTGCAAATAAGTTATAGTTCAGGTTAGTAGTTTGGCTGTTGTTTGCATAGTTAAACAAACGGAAATCGGCACCATTTCTTCCTCTATTGTATTCTACGTTACCACCTACTGAAACAAGAATATTTTCTGTTGGCTGGTAATCGAAAGTACCATTGTAAACAATAGAACCAGAATAGGCATTAGGTCTGTACTTGATGTTTTCCATACTATCTCTAGTAAAGAAATTACCTTTACTCGCCAAGCCCCCATTTGGCAAGGTTACAATAGGATCGTTAGCGTAACGCTCAAGAACATCGTCTTTTACTTTCCAGTAACCATAAGCCGATGGACTACCATCTCTAGCACCTGAGTATTGCATTACCGAATAGAAACCTATTAAGGCTCTTGGCGCAATAGTTTTAGTTTTTCCGTTGGTATCGGTAACTGTTTTCTCTTTAGTCATTAAAAGCGGACCACTAGCAGAAACACTTATGAGGTCGTTTCTCCAAGCATTAAACGGACGGCTAGTTTGTAACTGAACACCAGCATTAAATTTAGAAGCAGCATTTTTAGTAGTATATGAAATAACACCACCCAATGCATCGCCATATTCTGCTGGGATACCACCAGTGATAACCGCAACTTCTTCAACCGATTCTGGTGGAGGTAAGCTGCTACCAAATTGGCGCACACCGTTAATATAGGTAGCGTTATCGCCACTTCTATTACCTTTAATGAACAAGCCACCACCCGCATCGGCCGAGAAAACGGTAGGGGTAACGGCAGTAATCATGGTGCTAAAATCACGAGTACCAAAGTTCGCGATTTGGTCTGCTGAAATCCTTGCACCAGTTGATGAACCATCTTTATCAATTAATGGCTTAGTGTATACAACATCAACAACGGTAGTAGTAAGTGTAGACTGGCTAAGCTTCACGTCTAAACGTTCAGTTCTATCTACACCAATCCTTACACTAGAAATTTTAGTTTTGGAGTATCCTGCAAAACTTACTTCAACATCGTACACACCAGGTGTAAGACCACCTATGGAGTAATCGCCTTGAAAATCTGAGGTTGCTCCACCTTTATAAGAACCTCCACTAAACACTTTTACAAGTGCATTATATAATGGTTCTTTTGTAGTGGCATCGGTTATTCTACCAGAGAGCTTACCAGTTTGCGCAAAGGCAAGTACCGGAAGGGTTAGTAAGAATAACAGGAAATGAACGTAACGGTGCATCATTTCGAGTATGGGGTTATCGAACGGTTAATAATTTTGCAAACAGCGTGTAAAGTTGCAGAATAGCAAGGAAAAATCCTTATCCAATTCTGAATTTTAATCACAGTACCTAATGTTGAACCCCCGAATGGTGAAGAAAGGAGCGAACTTTCTGCACAATAATCTGGTTGATTTTCAAATAGCTTTCTTGAGTTAAGCCAGCTATATGCGGGGTAGTTATTGTATTAGGTAGACCTGTAAAGTTTTTTAATAGTTGCCTCTCGGCATCATTAAATTGGATTATTTTTTCATTTTCTAGCACATCTAAACCTGCTGCAATTACTTTTTCTGCCTTTAAAGCATCAAAAAGGGCATTTAGGCTTACTATTTTACCTCTCGCTACATTGATAAAATATATGGGCTTTTTAAATGAATTCAGGAACTGTGTATTTACTAAGTGGTGAGTTTCGGTGGTGAGTGGTATATGAAGGCTTACAATATCTGCTTCAGCTTGTAAAGTTTCAAGGCTCACTAGCTCCACATTTTCCAGTGGTGAAGATTTTAAATATTTATCGTAAGCAATTACACGGCAATCGAAAGCCATTGCCCTTTTTGCAAGTGCGCATCCGTTATTACCAAGACCTATAATACCTAATGTTTTGCCTTCTAATTCAGCACCACGGTTTGCTTCACGCTCCCAAATACCGTTGGCTACTTCGTTATTGCTCTTTACAATTTTATGAAGTAGGGCTAAAATTAGTCCTAAAGCATGTTCGCCAACAGCAGTTCTATTCCCTTCTGGGGCATTGATTACTGCTATGTTTTGGCTTTCTGCGTAGGCAATGTCAATATCGTCCAGTCCTGCACCTGCTCTTACAATAAGCTTTAAATCAGGACATTGACTTAATACTTCCTTAGTTAGGGGAAGTTTAGTTCTACCAATAATAATGTGGTACTGAGGTAACTGTTCTGCAGCTTGTGCGGCAGTTAAATAAGGTGAAAAAGTAACCTCTAAGCCCATAGCCGAGAGTGCATCCTGAATACCAAGGTGCAACTCGTCGTAAATCAACGTGCGTAAAGGCGTAGCTATAGCCACAAATAAGTAATTTTCGTTGTAATTGGTGTACTAGGGTGCTAATGTATAAAAGGAATGGCACCTCTCCATAATTTATTATTGCGCAAGCGGAATTTGCGCCAAGAAAGGAGCCAATATTTTCTGCAAAGGGGCGGGATCTAGAGGGGTATCGCCCAACTGATTAAGCCAAGTAAGTCGCATACTATTGCAACATAAAATGCTCGTAGCTCTTTGCAAACGCTGGAACGATTGTTGGTAAAAAGGATTTACCTCATAAGGCAGATTAGTCTGCATTGCCCAATCGGAAATTTCTTGAAACATAACTCCTTTAATGCCAAAGGGGCGCGGATCTACCAAGCCTATTACATTATCTACTTCATTAAATACTATCAAATTACCAGAACCAGACTCAACAGCCTTACCGTTGGTATTTGATATTAAAATTTCGCCTAGGCCTCTATCTCTTTTTTCTATCCCTGCAAGCACATAAGGCAGGGCATTGGTGGTTTTCAAGCTACTCCAAGCCGACGATTGTAAAAGTACCTTTCGGCTAATATCTGCATTGGTAACGGTTTGTTCTATTCCTTTTGAAGGTGCGGCGGTAATTAGAATATTAGCCTTATCTGAAGTTGGGGCATATAAACCACCTGATTCTCGTACTAAAGTAATTCTTATTCTGGCGAAGTTGCCTAATTGGTTTTCCTTAACTAATAAGGCTATGTTTTGGGCCAAATTGTCGAATGCTATTTCATCAGGCATTAGCGAAAGTATTTGGCAACCATATTTTAATCTAGTAATGTGAGCATCGAATAAATGTACTGCACCATTGGCAAAAAGACAAGTTTCAAACAAACCATCGCCATAGGTAAAACCCCTTTGGAAATGGAATGCTGATAAAGAATTTTCGAGCAAAAGTTGGTCGTTTAAAATGCAGTACATTACTGAATAAATAGAAGAAAGGTGGTTTAAAACAGGCTATTGCCTTTTATCATAAAGTTATATGAAAGAAATTGTTACTCTCCTTACCTTAGGGTTGAAGTAGTTAGGCGGTAAATATATGTAATTTGCATTCACTACCTAAAACACTACAACAAAATGGCAGAAAGAAGTTCCGTATTTGATATGATTGGACCCGTTATGATTGGTCCTAGTAGTAGCCATACTGCAGGTGTGGTACGCATAGGACTTGTGGCCCATCTCCTTTTAAATAGTGCGCCTGAAAAGTGTACTGTTACTTTCTATAATAGCTTTGCCACCACTTTTGAAGGGCATGGTAGCGATAGAGCTATTTTGGCTGGGCTTATGGGTATGCCTACCGACGATAATCGAATAAAAACTGCCCTAGATGTAGCCAAAGAAAGAGGAATTGCCTATCAGTTTAAACCAGTAGGTAATGCAAGTACAATGCACCCTAATACTATTAAAATTCATGCTACCTCTGGCGATCGAAGCATTGAAGTTACTGGCCAAAGTTTAGGGGGAGGGGTAATTTGTATAGTGAATGTGAACGGGTTTACCTGCAATTTTAGCGCAGGTACCGATACCTTGATTATTGAAGCAGACGATGTTAAAGGTTCTATTGCCTTTATTGCCGATGTACTTAGTGCCGACGATTGCAATATTGCCACCATGAGTTGCAACCGCCGTGGCAAGGCCGATATTGCCTGCCTTGTAATTGAAATAGATTCGCCACCACGAGATATAACTATCCAATACCTTCAGCATCTTACTTGGGTAAGAAGCGTGAATCACTTGAAATCTGTCCGATGAAAAAAAGACTAGCCACCTTAGGGCTTTTATTAGCCTTTGGCTTCACTCACAAAACGATGGCCCAAACGGGCAAACAATGGAGCTTAAAAGAATGTGTTGATTATGCCTTTCAGCACAATGTTTCTATTAAGACCCAACAAAACGCCGTTCAAACCAATAAGAACAACCAGTTCCAGAGCAAAATGAATTTGCTGCCTGGAGCTAGTGCATCGGCATCGCAATCGTATAGCGGGGGTGGTCGTTCGGTCGATCCTTTTACTAATACTATTGTGGTTGACCAAACCTTCCGCAGTAATAACTTTAGCGTGGGTGCTAACTGGGCTTTGTTCAGAGGCTTTCAGAATATAAATGCTTTAAGTCAAAGTGCTTTAACTACTAAAGCATCTGAGTTTGATGTAGAAACCCAAAAGAATACTATCTCCTTAAATGTAGTATCGGCTTATGTAAATATGTTGGCTGGTTATGAGCAGGTTACCGTGGCAGAAGAACAGCTAAAACTTACCCAGGCACAGGTAGAAAGAACCCAGAAATTGGTAAACGCTGGAGCTAGTGCAGAAGTAAATCTATTGAACCTGAAAGCGCAATTAGCAACCGACGAACTGAATTTGATAACAGCACAAACCTCACTTGATTTGGCGCGATTACAAATTCAGCAATTGATGCAAAAGCCAGTGGAGCAGAACTTTGAAATTGATCGTCCGCAGTTGAATGTGCCTAACTCCGCTTCGTTGGCAGAAAACCCACAGCAAATCTATCAGACAGCAGAAAAGGCATTACCTCAAGTAAAGGCTGCTGAAACACGTATTCAATCAGCCAACCAAAATATCAGGATTACCAAAGGTGGCTTCTCCCCAACTTTGGATATGCAATTTGGTTACTTTACTAATTACTCTGGTTTGGCAACCAAGTTTGCTATATCAGGTGCAGAAGAACGATTGAGCCAGTATTATTATAGAGATGCTAATAATGGAGTGGTACCAGTTTATCAGGTAGCACCCATTGGGAGAAGTGAAAAAATTGGCTTCAACTCACAGTTCAGAGACAACTTGAGACAATCACTAAGCTTTAGTTTGAATGTGCCCATTTTTAGCAATTGGCAAAACCATACCAATTTAAGCAATGCTAAAATTCAGCGATACAATGCAGAATTGAATGCACAAACCACCAAAAACACGCTCCGTCAGGAAGTAGAACAAGCTTGGTTAGATGCCAGAACAGCAAGCAAACGCTATGAAAGCACCCAAAAGCAAGTGCAATCATTAAAAGAAGCCTTGCGTGCTAACGAACAACGCCTAAACGTAGGCGCCATTAACTCTGTAGATTATACACAAAGCAAGACAAACCTTGCTCGCGCAGAATCTGACTTAGTAAGAGCTAAATATGACTTGGTACTACGCATAAAACTGCTTGACTTTTACTTAGGTAAGGGATTAGACTTGAACTAAAAATAGGCATTTGGGCCCCGCGCACCGGGGCTTTTTTTGTGGACTAAACCAGCTAATTCCTCACCACCTTCTTCCCAGTCAATACAGCATTAATTCGCTCTAGAGTTTTATGCTCGCCTAGCAGACTTAAAAAGGCCTCACGCTCTAAGTCTAAAAGGTATTGCTCGCTTACGTTTTGTGGTGCCGATAATGCGCCACCACAGATTACGTAAGCTAACTTTTCAGCAATTAACTTATCGTGGGCAGAGATAAAGCCACCCTCCAACATTTGGTGCGCAGCAACATATAAACCAGCTAATCCTGTTTTGCCTTGCACTTTAATAGGTGTTGGCTGTGGTGCCACATACCCTCTATTTGCCATAAGCTTGGCTAGGTCCTTTGCATCAGCTATTTGGTTAGCTCTATTCATGGAAACTAGAGCACCATTCTTGATATAATACAAATCTACAGCTTCATAAGCACTGCCAGAAACCTTAGCTGTAGCTATGTTCATATATATCCTTTGGAGCATATTCAATTCCACATCTCCAGCTATGCTTCGTTCAGAAATGCGTCTTGCCATTTCTTTAGTTCCTCCGCCAGCAGGTATTAAACCTACACCAAACTCAACCAATCCTGTATATAATTCAGGCGTTGTATGCACTGCCGAAGCATGCAACATTAATTCGCAAGCTCCGCCTAGGGCCATACCGTGAGGAGCTACAACAATTGGAATGTTGGCATACCGAACCTTTAGCATAATTTGCTGAAACTGCTGGATAAGCATATCTAATTGCCCCCAATCCTTATCGCAAGCCAACATATAAGGTATCACCAAATTAGCTCCTAAAGAAAAGTTATCACCTCCATTAGCAATTACCATTCCATCAAAGTGGTTTTCAGCAATGGAAATAGATTCAGCAATTCCCTCCATTACGCCGCCGCCCATAACATTCATCTTGGTTAGGAACGATAGCTTTAGAATACCATCGCCCATATCAACCAAAGTCACATCTGAGTTGGTCCACACTTGGTTATGACTTCTAACTAAATAAAACTTAAGAGGACTATTTATAACATCTTTAGATTCATTAAAAAATTTATCAGGCCAGCCCTGAGCTTCTGAATCATAAAAGGTTTGGAATCCTTCCTGAATAAAGGAAGTAAACCAACCAGATTCAAGTGTTATATATTTATCAATAAGAGCTTTTCCCTTTTCAATACCTAATTTATCCCAAAGCTCAAACACGCCTAACTCCCAACCAAACCCTGCTTTTAAAGCAGTGTCCATTGAGGTAAAACTTGAACTTATTTCAGGTATTCTGTTCACAGCGTAGGCAAACAAACCAGCAAACAATTTTTGATAAAAACTTCCAACTTTTCCTTCAATTTTCAGAAGAGCGGCAATCCTTCTTGGTAGATTCGTTTCTTGTAGTATTTGCTTCAATTCCGGAAACAACCTTTCAGATTTTGGTTTGTACTCCAAACTAGTTACATCTAAAAAGCTTATTTCTGTTTCTCCATTTATTGATTTTGATTTCTGATAGAAGCCTTTTCCAGATTTATCGCCAAAGAATTTGTTATTGACTAAATACTCAATATAGTTAGGAATACGAAACACTTCTCGTTGCTCATCGTTAACTAAAGCTTGGTGTAAACCTTGGGCAACTTTGGCAAGTGTATCTATACCTACTACATCAGCAGTTCGGAAAGTTGCCGACTTTGGTCTGCCAATAATAGGACCCGTGAGGTAGTCTATCTCTTCAACTGAAAAGCCAAACTCCGCCATCAATTGCAGGGTGTACATAATGGAAAACACCCCCATTCTGTTAGCTATAAAAGCAGGCGTATCGTTACAGATAACAGTTTCCTTACCCAAGAATTTACCTATAAATCCATCTAGGAATAATACAATTTTAGAATCGGTATCTGGAGTTGGAATAATCTCTACCAACTTCAAATAACGAGGCGGATTAAAAAAGTGAACGCCCGCAAAGTGCTGCCTAAAATCGGCCGACCTTCCCTTAGTTAATAAGTGAATTGGGATGCCGCTGGTGTTAGAGGTTACTAAGGTTCCTGGCTTTCTGAATTGTTCAACCTGCTCATATAAACCACGCTTGATTTCAAGGTCTTCAATGATCACCTCCACAATCCAATCGGCAGTGGCAATCTTAGGCAAATCATCTCTGAAATTACCTGTAGTAATTCTCTCTACAAAACTTGGATGGTATAATGGGTTTGGCTGCAACTTTAGTGCGGCCTGTAAGGCAGCATCTACTATTGCATTGGCAACTTTAGGATGAGCCAATGAAAGTCCCTTAGCGGTTTGTTCTAGGGTTAATTGCTCAGGTGCTCTATCTAAAAGCAAGACTTTAAAACCTGCATTGGCAAAGTGCAAGGCAATTTGAGAGCCCATAACGCCGCTGCCTAAAACTGCCACAGATCTAATAATTCGTTTTGGTTCCGATAATGTTTGAGCTAATGCCATATACCCTTTGTAGTTCTTGTAAATCAAGTGTAAAGTAAGAATTTATTAGGTTTATAGGTTCTATAAAAATGGCAAGCTTTGCCTATTGCCTTACTTATTTTTAAATGCAAGCCAACAAATGCAGCAAGTTGAAGGTTTATTGCTTTGTTTTGCAGTTATATTTCCGAGCCTATTATAGGTTCATCTAACATTTACATCGTAACCAAATGAATCACTTACACATTACCATAGTAGTTTTATTTATGGTATGGTTTGCTTACAAAGCATTCCTTTTACTTACTGGCAAAACCGCACAATTAGATAGCCTAAGAGCTAAATTTAAGCTTGTTGATATTATTTTAGGCGTGCTTATCCTAGCAACAGGCGGCTATTTGATTGCTAAACTAGGTCACCCACCTTTGTATATGATGGTGAAACTTGGCCTTGTGCTTGCCTTAATCCCAATGGGTATTGTGGCTATTAACAAGAAAATTAAGCCTATGGCAATAGTTGTATTATTGGGCTTTGTATATGTATTTATTGCTTCTCAGGCAAAATCGTTGACCCTTCAAAAGGCAGATGCTACGGCACAATTGGCTTCTGGTAATTTATTAGAAGCAGGTGCTATTATCTATACCAACGAATGCCAACGTTGCCACGGCGATAAAGGCGATGCTATGATTGCTGGTGCTAAAAACCTACAAGTAACTATGCTTGATAATGCTGGCATTAAAGAAATGGTTACCAATGGCAAAAACACAATGCCTGCCTATGGCGACAAACTTTCTGCACAAGAAATTGATGCGGTAGTTGCTTACGCTGCTAGCCTGAAAAAGTAATTACTGAAGAATTACCTTGATAATGCCCTTTTCAGTAGTGGTATAAAGGGTATATTTTAATGTTCTGGAATTGAACAAAAGACTCACCGGATATCTGTTTTCAACAGGCTTTTCGGTGAGTTTTTTTAGTGCCCCATTGTACACATAAGTACGTCCTGTTTTCTGATAGTTTAACAACAAGACTTCTTTACCGCCACCAAACTGATAGTATTGAATTTCTGGCAATTCGCCTGTGGCAGGAATAGACTCTCCCATTTTTGAACCATTTGGCTTAAAGAAATCTAGCTTACCTCCAGAAAAACGAGCAATCACAAAACCGTGAGACTGTGCCTCTGGCACAAGTACGAACCGAGCGTCTTTCCCGGGACGTTCAAACTGGTTTTTTTCTAAAAAGGTACCATCTATATTCCAGCGACTTAAGCCACCGTATTCGCTCATAGCCAATAAGTAACTATCAGTTGCCGTATTGCCTGATTTAGCAAAGAGTTGAGTTAAAATCCTCGTTTCCGCATTCACTGGAAAGCCTGGCACAAGCTTTCCTTCTTGGTTTATCAGGAATAATTCGCCCCCATCATTAGCCAGAGTCAAATAGGTGGTATTCCCTTGCTTGAAAGATATTGGCGGAAATTGAAAATTGCCCTTTAATGGTAAGTTAGGCCAACGTCGTAATTCCTTTGTCCGCCAATTTACTTGCATCAATCCTGTATCAGGTAAGTAAGTAAGCAGCAAGGGTTCAGAATCTGGCATTAACTCAAACGATTTTAGCCAAGATGCAGGTCGTATCCTGTTATGAGGAATAAGCATAGCCGTATTGGTATCACCTTCGGCAACAAGCTCTATACCTTTGGTGGTTGATGCAGCAATCCAACGGGCACCATTCACTGCATTAAACGTGATAGGACTAATATTGATGGTCCCTATGGTTTGATATTCAAAGCTTGTTTCCTGATTTACCACCTTCAAGACCAAGTGCTTGGCAGAATCGGCAAAGACCAAATCTAACTTCGAGGTACTGGTATTCCTGCCCAATTTAGGTGCTAAAACAGGTAGCCCATTCAATGGAATAATGTTTTCCTCTTCTGCAATGGCAATAGCATTTTGCTGTTTTTCAGTATTTAATTCAAAGCTGAGCAAAGCCTTAAATCCCCCTTCAACTGACTGACCGATACCAAAACTTGCCGACTTAAACTTGTTGTAAACCGTGTCGGTAGCATAGAGCGCGATTTTCATGGCATCAGAACCAAAGCCTACCAATATATTCTTGGCATAAGCACCTCTCACCAAAGCCAAATAGCGCAAATCGTTCGTTGGTAATTGATAACCTTCCAAGCTTTCTTTGTTCACCAAGGCCTCTTTCAAGGCACTCAATCGGGCATAGCTATTAGAGAAGACTAGGAAATCCTCTTGCTTCATTACATAGGCATTCCCTTCCAACTGATAAGCCTCCCCAGCGATAGCCTCAGTAATAGCTGCTGAGGATAGACCTATGATATCATTAGCAGTGCCTTCCGTTTCCGAGGTAGATTGATTGGCCATTGATAAACAAACCTTAGCAAGCGTTTGACTATAAGGCATATAAATCAACTTATCGGGATTGGTTTCCCCGAACAATTCTGGTTCAGGAACCACAATGCCCAGCGTTCCTTGCACCGAAGCTTTGAGTGCTTCTACATTGGTTTTGTACTGCTGGCGCAATACATTTTCAGCCAATTGCTGGCTTTCATTAGATTTTTGATTGAGCCATAATTCAGGCAAAACTGCACTCAATTGAATAAAAGCCGCCTGCTGAGGAATTACTTCAAAAACCTTTTCATCAATTTTATTACCGAACGAAAGCAAGTTGCTACTATCCGCCAATTGGATACTTCCTTGTAACGATAACCGGTTTTCATCACTCACCCACTGACCGTTAAAACCAGTGAGCTTCCATTCTTTTTGGGTAAAATCAGTAGAGAAAGTTGGGAAATACTTTGCCTGATACACCCCCAAACTATTGCTATTCAGATAGAAACGTACCTTTTCGCCTTTGCTATCCCAGTCGGTAGCTGAAACAGTGGTTTCCCATTGGGTTTTCTTTTCTTTAGCCCTAATGGCATCTTCCACTAATAAAGCCTTTCTACTTACCAAGAACGTTTCATCGGTATAGGCGTAGGCAAACCGAGTGGCGGTTTGGGTATGCTCAAGCTCGAATAAATCTATTTTTTGGAAGGTGCGCTTTCTGATTTTCCAGCCCTTTTCAATAAGCGACTGACTTATCTTTTGCTCTAAACTATGGAAAGAATCCGCCTGAATGGGCAGATAAACCAAGTATTGATAACTACCATTCCCTTCCGGATGCTGAGATATAAAAACAGTTTTATCCGCACTAAAGTCGCTCAGGTCGGCAAATGGTTTTAAGGCGAGTTTTGCCGCCATAAAATCGTGGTCTAAGTCCTTAAATACTTGCAGCTTACTTACCGACTTAAATACATCGCCCTCTTTTACCCGCAACCAGGTAGTAACCGGATTAGCCACTTCAATAACCATTGACGCATTGGAAGGCACTAAAGTCCATATACCCTTTTGCGGTTTGTTAGCAAATAAGAAAAACCAAGCAGCAATAGCAGCCCCAAGAATTGCCACGCCAATAATCCAATACCAGTAAGCCTTTAAACGCATACACAAAAAACCCTGTTTTTGCTGAGTAAATCAAGGAAAAAGAAAAAAGGGGAGATGTTGGATTGAAAAAATTACGCTTTGCTTTACTTACTAAGACATGTAACCAGAGTTATTTCGTTATTAGGTTTTGAAGATTTGGAGGAAAAGGGGTGCTATTTAGATTAATGAATTAGGTTAAACTTTACTATTTCATCATCAGGAATACAAAACATACCATTACAAATATCTACTTCACAAAGTATATTTACTTTATTTTTAATTTTCTTTCTCAAAAAAACCAAATTATTAATCCTTCTCTTTGCAAATTTCTTTCGATCGATTATGTTTACAATAATCAAGTCGCTTTTGGAAAATTCTTTTCGAATCATCTTATGAACCTCCAACCTGCCATTGCTCTCTAAATAATTATGTATATTAAAAATAAATTTAATACTATCAAGTGACTTAAGATTCCTATAAATAATTGAATCTTTATTATCAAACCAAATCAAACCTGGCAAATAACTCAATTTAATAAATTCAGTAGAATCTGAGGGATTAACCATTTCCACATAACATAAATTTTTAATTATTTGTCCATTATGAAGCATTATTAGCCGTAAAGATGTTGTCTGTGCTGAACAAAATACAGAATAGAACAAGAGTACAAATATTATAAATATCTTTTTCATTGCACCCCCACTAGTTCCACGACTTAAGAAATGAAGGTATAGCCGCACATTTCCGAGACTTGGAACTGCTAACCCCACGCCTGCAAATAGTTTTGCGTTACTGCCGTTATTTACCATACCCAAAGATATAAAAAGTAGTGGTTTTTCCACGTCTCGGAAAAAATTACGCTTTGCTTATTTTTTCCTAAGACGTGGAACCAGAGTTATTTGCTTATTGGGATTTTGAAGACTTGGAGGCAAAAGGATATTAAAATTAAAGTAAACTTTTTCCCCCACTGGTTCCACGTCTTAGGAAATGAAGGCGTAGCCGCACATTTCCGAGACGTGGAACTGCTAACCCTACGTCTGCAAATAGTTTTGTGCTACTGCCGTTATTTACCATACCCAAAGATATAAAAAGTAGTGGTTGTTCCACGTCTCGGAAAAAATTACGCTTTGCTTATTTTTTCTTAAGACGTGGAACCAGTGTTATTTGCAAACCAAGTTTTTGATGACTTGGATGTAAAAGGGCTAACCTATATCATTAATTTATACTATTTATACTTTACTAAATTAATCATAAAAACAACAATTATATGTGCTAAAGTAAAAAAGAAATACAAAAACATTCCCCTAACACAGCCGAAGGGGTATAGCATTATCGTAAGAATTAAAAATCCTGAATATAGTAAGAAAAATATAAGGCTAATTAGATTAAACTTATCTCTCATAAAGAGAAAGAATGCAACTAATATACATAGTACAATTAGAGCGTAGTTATAATTAAAATGACAATTTTCCATAATGAACCTTTGTTTGCGTAAATAACTATTTAATTCCCATTTACCCACTGGTTCCACGTCTTAGGAAATGAAGGCGTAGCCGCACATTTCCGAGAGGTGGAACTCCCTGCCCCACACCTGCAAATAGTTTTGTGCTACTACCGTTAATTACCATACCCAAAGATATAAAAAGTCGTGGTTGTTCCATGTCTTAGGAAAGGAAGGATTAGGAACAAATCAAAGCTTAGCAATTTATGGGTCAATCCAATTCCAATACCCATTTAACCCCTATATTTGCGCCCAATGAAGGTAATGGCGTTTTTGGTTCTGATGGCTTTAGGCTTGGCAATGGCTGCCCAGTCTATCGTATATCTGAACTTTAAGCTAAACCAAGATTCCATTGCCAAAGAGCTTTGCGTGGAACGTGAAGTCGTGAACTCTTGTTGTAAGGGTAGCTGTTATCTAGAAAAGCAGTTAGATAACTTAGACCAGCAACCGGAAAGCACTTCTAAGAAATCTGACTTGCCTAAAGAAAAGTTTGAGTTAGCCAGCTTTGTATTACCTACTATGGTATTCGCTTCTGTGCCTACTTGTACCTATTCATTTTTTAACTACCCTACCCCATTTAACTATGGCGCAGAGGTAGGTTTTAGTTTTTGCGTTTGGCATCCGCCAACCCAGAAGGCATAATAAAAGTGCTTTCTTACTAAAATCTTAAATTTTAATGAAAACTTCCATCATATTCCTGATGGTGAGTTGGTTATGCCTTGGTTCAATTCAAGCGTGTAATAGTTGCGGCTGTGCCCCCGGGGGTTCGTTATTAGGACTAGGAAACTATGAAAACGGACACTATATAGGCTTGCGCTATCTACAACGTGGATTTGAAACTCGCTTGCCCAATTCACTATTCGGAAACCCTGAAGTGAAGTACCATAAAGCTCAGTTCCAGATTGTGGAGCTAGATTTTTGGTACTATCTGCATAAGCGCTGGCGTTTGCAGGCTACTTTACCGTATAGAAATATCCACAGTACCGATCCTTATACCACCTTGCATACTCAAGGCCTTGCCGATGCGCAATTGCAGGCTTGGTATATGGTATTACCTGCCTATAAAACAGATAAAGGATTTACTTATAGTTTGTTAGCAGGGGCAGGTTCGGAAATGCCTACGGGAAAGTTTGACCAGACCAACCAAGCAGGAATTCCATTTTCTATGCAGCCTGGCTCTAAATCGTGGGATTGGCTAGGACAGTATTACTTTCAAATAGGCAAGAATAAATGGCAAATAAGTCAGCAATCTGCCTACAGAAGAAGTGGTTTTAGTCCTAACCGTTACCGTTTTTCAGATGCCTTTAATACCCGGATAGCCTTCCATTACCGCTTTTATACCATGGCCGATACCAAAGTAATTGCAGCCCTTGGTTTAAACAGGGAGTACTATTTGGGTAATTACAACCAAGGAAAAACCGAAACCAATTCCGAAGGTGGTCTTTCAATGGCCGATATCGGGGTGATGGTGGTTAAAAACAGGCTTTCTTTTGAAGCCAGTTTCTTTTTGCCCTTTGCCCAAAATGTAGGCGGGGGCAACGTTCGCTCAACTGAGTGGATACAAACAAAAATAGCTTATCAACTTAAAACTAATTAACTGTGAAAACAGCCATTAAAAATATACTAGGTTTAACTTTAGTTTCTCTAATCACATTCAGTTGCTCAGATTCAACTGACTCTACTCCAACACCAACCAAAGCGGTTGAAAATCCTAAGGTGAAAATTATTTCTCCGGCGGTAGGAACGATGATTGATGCGGGAGATTCTATTACTGTAATTGCCGACCTTACCCACTCTCAAGATTTACATGAATATGGGGTAAGGCTTTCAACTGGTAGCACCATTTATATGGAACGCACCTTCCATTCTCATACTGATAGTACTCGCCTTATCATGGGCTGGAGAGCACCAAGCACATTGCATCACGTAGATGTGAAAATTGAGGTTGAAGCTACTGACCACGAAAACCGTAAAGGTGCTGCTGAGGTAAGCTTACACGTACACGGTTAATAAGCCGGTATTACTCTGTATACTTTAATCCCTGCTTCGGCAGGGATTTTTTATTGTTAAACCCCCACTGGTTCCACATCTTAGGAAATGAAAGCGTAGCCGCATATTTCTGGGACCTGGAACTGCTAACGCCACACCTGCGAATAGTTTTGTTCTACTGCCATCATCTATCATACCCAAAGATATTAAAAGTAGTGGTTGTTCCACGTCCCTGAAAAAATTACGCTTTGCTTTTTTCCCTACCTTCGTATATGCTCCAATACCAGCCCGTATCAGGAATGCCTACTGTGCAGTTACCTACCTCAAAATCGGTAAGTAATAGGGTGGTGGTTTTGCAGTATCTGGCAAAGGGTAGTTTTTCTGATTTAAAAAACCTTTCTGATGCTGCCGATACACAGCTTTTGTTGAAGGCATTAGCGGATTTTGATAGCGGATTAACTGTCCTAAATATTGGTCACGCTGGTACTGCTATGCGTTTTTTGACTGCCTTACTAGCTTTAGAAGATTTCAAGGGGGTGCTTACTGGTTCAGACCGTATGTTGCACCGACCGATAGGTCCGCTTGTTTCTGCTTTACGGCAATTGGGATTTGCGGTTTCCTCTAGGGAAGGTCATTTTCCGCCAGTGCATTTTGAAAAATGTATTGCTGCAATAGGCAACTCAGTAAGTATCGATGGACATATAAGCAGCCAATTTATCTCTGCTTTAATGATGGTGGGCCCTTTACTGCCTAACGGTTTAACCATTCATTTGAATACCCCGCTTACTAGCATCCCTTATGCCCAACAAACAGCTTTGCTTATGGAACAGTTTGGGGCATCGGCCATTATTGAGGAGCAAATTATTACTATTCCAAAGGGTAAATACCTTCCGCAAGATTATGTGGTAGAGGCAGATTGGTCTGCCTTTGGGTATATCGCTACTTGCGTTTTGCTCACAGGCAAGCCATGTTTTATAGAAAACCTATTCCCTACACAGTTGCAGGGCGATTTTAACGTGCTTTCAGTTTTTGAGCAATTGGGTTTATCGGTTGCGTTCAACCCTCAAGGGGCCGAGGTTTCCAAAAAGTCCGATTTCAATTTACCCAATACTTTAGTGGTCAATTTCAGCAACATACCCGATCAAGCCCAAACCATTATGGTGCTTTGCGCTGCTTTGGGTGTGCATTTGTTGGCAACGGGTTTACATACGCTAAAAATTAAAGAAACGGATAGAGTTGCGGCTGTTGCTCAAGAACTTGCCAAGTTCGGAATTGTAGTCAGTTATCCAGAAGAAATTCTGCCTGAAACAGTGGTAGAAGTAAATGGTCAATTTGCTTTTAATCAGGAGGTTATTAATTTAAAAAGCTATCAGGATCATAGAATGGTGATGGCGTTTGCACCACTTGCAGTTTATGGTAATTTTAGTTTCGATGTGCCTGACGAGGTAAAAAAGAGCTTCCCAACCTTTTGGGACGAACTATTAAAGCTTGGTTATCGTTATATTTAGGAGTTGATTGCCAAATTATATGTTGAAATACCTGCCGCTTTTACTGCTTACCTTATTGCTTTCTGCCTGTTCAGATGAACCTGCAGCAGTAAGCAATGAAGAAAATCCGCTGGTAACTATTCAAATTCCGAAATACCTCAACAAAAAGCTGAATATCACAACGGGCAATGCGCCTACCGTAAAAGGTGTGGCATTAGGCAGGATGTTGTTTTACGATACACAGCTATCGGCCGATAATACTGTTTCTTGTGCCAGTTGTCACAAACAAGAAAATGCGTTCAATGAGCCTCGTGCAACATCCATTGGCATCAGAGGTCAGGTAGTACCAAGAGCTTCAATGTCGCTTACCAATAAAGTTTGGGAAAGTCGGTATATGTGGGATGGTAGGCACACCAATCTAGAAGCCCTAGTGAACGACCCCATCACCAACCCGATTGAAATGGGTTCAGATTGGGCAAGCGTTATTTCAAAGTTAAAAGCAGATGCTCGTTATGCGGGAAAGTTTAAAGCAGCTTTCGGTGCAAATGCAGAAGTTACCCAAGAAAATGTGAGCAAGGCTTTAGCCCAATTTATCTACACACTACAATCAACCACCAGCAAATACGATAGGTATTTGAATGGGGAAGAGCAACTTTCACCAGCTGAAAAAAGAGGATTCCTCTTATTCACCACCCATCCAGATCCTAATAGGGGTGTGCGCGGTGGAAACTGTTCAGACTGCCATACCATAGGACATTTAGGTGGCGATAATTTTGAGTTCCTAGGCTTTAAGAACAATGGTTCTGTACCATCGTTTACAGGAAATTTTGATAAAGGACTTGAGCAATTTACCCGCAACCCAGCCGATAGAGCTAAGTTCAAAGTACCTTCACTTAGGAACGTGGCCTTAACTGCACCATACTTTCATAATGGTAGCGCAGCTACTTTAGAAGCAGTGTTAGACCATTATAATTCAGAAGATCTTTTCAACCGTCCGCTAGTAGATACTACTATCACACATGGTATCAATATCCCTGGCGGAACCTCGTTAGGATTAACCAGACAAGAGAAAGCCGATATCATAGAGTTTCTGAAAACCCTTACCGATACTAGCTTTATTACCAACAAAGCACATAGCAACCCATTTTAAGGGAAATTAAAGGTTGTATAAGCCTTTGAAAACCCTATATTTGCACGCGTAGTTGCTAAATTTCAAGCGTACATTAATCACTCGCAATCAATATGTCAGCACAATACGATGTTATTGTAATTGGTAGTGGCCCCGGAGGTTACGTTGCCGCCATCAGAGCTTCACAGTTAGGTTTAAAAACCGCTGTGGTAGAAAAAGAAAGTTTAGGCGGTGTTTGCCTTAACTGGGGTTGCATCCCTACTAAAGCCTTATTAAAGAGTGCTCAAGTATTCGAATATATATCACATGCCAAAGATTATGGTATTGAAGTAAGCGGTGCTACCGCCAATTTCCCTGCTATGATTAAGCGCAGCAGAGATGTTGCCAATGGTATGAGCAAGGGCGTTCAGTTCTTATTAAAGAAAAATAAGATTGATGTACTTATGGGTATGGGCAAATTAACGGCCGACCGTAAAGTGCAAGTAACCCCTGAAAGTGGCGAAGCTACCGTGTATGAAGCAAAGAGCATTATCTTAGCTACAGGTGGCAGAGCTCGCGAATTGCCTAATTTACCAATTGATAACCAATACATTATTGGCTACCGTAAAGCAATGGTGCTTGAAAAGCAACCAGAAAGTATGGTAGTAGTAGGTAGCGGTGCTATTGGTGTTGAGTTTGCTTATTTCTATAATGCAATTGGTACTAAGGTAACCATTGTAGAATTTATGCCTCGCATAGTTCCTGTAGAAGATGAGGAAGTAAGCAAGCAATTAGAAAAGAGTTACAAGAAAGCGGGTATCGATATCCTAACTAATAGCTCAGTAGAATCTGTAAAGGTAGTAGATGGCAAATGCCACGTTACCATTAAAGGTGCTAACGGCGAAAGCACTATCGTTTCAGATATCGTTCTTTCTGCAGTTGGTATGGCTTCTAACTTAGAAGGCATTGGCTTAGAAGAAGCTGGTATTTCCCACGAAAAAGGCAAAGTTCTAGTTAACGATTTCTACCAAACCAATGTACCTGGCATATACGCCATTGGCGATATTGTTAAAGGTCAAGCATTGGCTCACGTAGCTTCTGCTGAAGGTATTACTTGTGTAGAAAAAATCGCAGGTCACCACCCAGAGCCAATCAACTACGGAAACATCCCTGGTTGTACTTATTGCCAGCCAGAAATTGCTTCAGTTGGTATGACAGAAGCTCAGGCTAAGGAAGCTGGTTACCAAGTAAAAATTGGTAAGTTCCCATACTCTGCAAGTGGTAAGGCAAGTGCTGCCGGCGCTAAAGATGGTTTCGTAAAAGTAATTTTCGATGCTAAATATGGCGAATGGTTAGGTGCTCACCTTATTGGTGCAAACGTAACTGAAATGATTGCCGAAGTAGTGGTAGCACGTAAGCTAGAAACTACAGGACACGAAATCATTAAGTCGGTTCACCCGCACCCAACTATGTCAGAAGCAATTATGGAGGCAGCCGCCGCCGCTTACGACGAGGTTATTCACTTATAATAAAAACTATTTCAGATTTAAAGGGGCTTTAGGGCCCCTTTAGTCTTTAAGCTAAAATCCTCAAGCATTGTTATGGAAGCCCCTATTGTGCTCATTCATAAAGGCGATAGTAGCTACTTATTCAACTCCTTATATATGTTGAATAAGTACCATAGCAAAAGCAATATTTTTTTGATTGGCGATAATGCCAACACCCATTATTCTGATTGGTGCACCCATTTTCAGTTTGAGAATTATAGCCAAAAGGCAGAAGAATTACGCCCTATTTATTGGCATAAAAGTGTGTTTAGTTATGAACACGAACTTTTCTGTTTACAGCGATGGATGGTGCTAGAAAGCTTTATGGCTGAACACCAACTTACTCAAGCCATTTATTTGGATTCAGATGTATTGGTTTATGATCACCTACCCTCTTGGTTGCCTAAGTTTAGCGGTTACGGGATGAGCATAGTGGGCGTTAGCGGACATACAAACTTTGTACAGTCAGCAGCAACCTTGGCTAAGTTCAACAGATATGTAATTGATAAATACAGCACAGAAGAAGGTAAAGCCACCATTCAAGATTGGTACGATGAACACATGAGAGGCAAGGCCGATCATGGCATTAGCGATATGGATATGCTTACCCATTTTGCTGAGGAAAATCCAGAGGAAGTGGTTAACCTAGAAACTTTCTTTAATCAGTTTGTATTCGATAGATCGTTTTCAGAATCCAATGGCTTTGAAATAGAAGCAGGTACAAGGTTCAAGAAAGTTTATTGGAATGAAGAAAAACCGAGCCTAAAGAGTTTAGTAGCCAGTGCAATGGTCCCTGCAATTACACTTCATTTCCAAGGGAATATCAAGCAAAATCAAAAGGCGTATTTGCCTAAAACAGATTTTAACTTTACACTTTGGAATACCTATTTTAAGATAAGGTGTTTAATGAACAAAATAGAAAGCAGAATTTTAAGTATAGTATGAGTTAGGGATTGTATTTTTAACTCTCACTAAAAAAGCCCGCGCAGCGGGCTTTTTTAGTTTCTTGAACTGTGAATTATCAGATTAAGGTGATTCTAATGAATTTTTTGCACCTGCACGGCAATCATAGTTCAGACAAATTACTCCCGTACCACTTTACGCACATACAACTTACCACCTACACTTTGCAGACGTAGCAAGTACATACCCTTAGGTAAGTTACCTACTTTTAATTCCTCACCTGCTTCCACTGGTTGGGAGAGAATTACCCTACCGTGCACATCCAATAACTGAGCGGTACCTTTATGGGAAAGGCGCAAAGTATTAGTAAAAGGGTTGGGGTACACTTGTAGGTTAGGTTCTATTTCAGGCTCCTTTTCTTGATTAGAAAGCACCAATTGCGGACCACCACCAGTTACAAACGGACGACCAATGTTATCAATTTTACATAGATACATAGCCTCTCCAAAATAGGTTCCTGTTCTATCTTCAGTAATTTTACCACCAAATATTGCAGAACCATCGCCTAAGAAAATAGCATCGTTAAAGATTTTATAGCCAGAGTTCGTTTGGGTTGTATCGTTACTAATCAGCAACGCAAAAGCAAGGGTTGAATCAGCTAAATTCTTTTTGTAATACAGTCCATTTCTTCCTGTAAGGGTACCAATACTCCAAGTTGAACCATCAGTAAAAACTTTAAGGAACAATCTGGAATCGTTAGATAGGCTACCCCAAATTTTCTGACCAGTTGAATCATATTTCCCAAGGTAGGTTCTGAAGGGCTGCCCACTTGCAAAGTTTTCCTGCCCGTTTATATAAAACTGATTATTAGGAGCTTGATAAACCTGAACCTTAGAAAAGCCTCTAGTAATAATTCTTCCAAAATTGATGGTTCTCACCAAATTTCCAGTAGAATCGTCAATTTCCCTTGCCACAGGTTGCCCACCTTCCCAACCACTTAGTAATAAATTACCATTTGCGGTATACTCTACGTGGTTAACTTCATTATTTACAAAGTTGCTTGAGTAAGTTTGACCCCATACATATTCAGCTGTGGCACTAAGTTTGGCTACACACCAAAGAGTAACAGGCTGCCCATTTATTACACTACCTTGATTTCCAATTACGTAGATACCTCCATCTAATGCAGGAATTATCTTTGAAACAACTGGATAGCGAAGTTCTGGATTGAAAAAATATCTATTTTCATATTGACCTGAAAACAACAGATTGTTATTGTAACGTTTAATTACAGAAATTCCAGACCTAGAATATCGTTGGTAAAGCACAAATAAGTAGCGGTTAACTGGATTATAGCAAGTGTAAAAATCTGAATCTGTGGTATCGTAAATATTAACTAACGGCGAGGTATAATTACCGCTGGTTGAAACTTTTCTAAATATTAAGCCTTTAGAGAATTCAGCACCAGCTCTTCTCCAAGCAAGACCGAAAGAATCGGACTGAGCGCTATATATAAAATCACCTGATTCAATTTGATCAAGGTACTTTATCTGGTCATCGTCAGATGCCCATTGTGGGTCTAGGTGGTCCCTAAAATCAATGGTTTTCTCCCAAACTAATCGTTGGGAGAAAACTGAGATTGAAGTAACTAATAATAGAATTATGGAAATCAGTAGCTTTTTCATTGTTTGATAAAGCGTTTAGTTACAGTGGTATTATCCGAAAGTTGAACTTTTATAAAGTAAACTCCCGAAGCTAATTCTTCAATATTGAGTTCAAAATCACCTTCGATGTTTCGCACTGGAACTATTAATTCCTTTCCAGCTAATGAAAGTAAACTCAATTTCTGAATTTCCAGATTACTGTTACGTAAGCTAAGAGTTATACTTGAAATAGCAGGATTTGGAGCCAAAATTAAACTATGTTCAATTTTGCTATCTATACCAAGAGCTGGCACTATTAAGTATGGAAAATAGACAGCATCGTCAACCACTGAATTATCACAAATCCTTACCATTTTGGTTCCACGTCTTAGGAAATGAAGGCGTAGCCGCACATTTCCGAGACGTGGAACTGCTAACCCCACACCTGCAAACCGTTCTGTGCTACTGCCAATAAATACCATACTCAAATATATCAAAAAGTAGTGGTTGTTCCATGTCTCGGAAAAAATTACGCTTTGCTTATTTTTCCTAAGACGTGGAACCAGAGTTATTTGTAGAACAGTCTTTTGAAAAGGGGTGACAACTAACCCCATCAAAAAAGCCCCGCAACGCGGGGCTTTTGAAATCTTATTAAATATACTCCTTATTCGGTAGCGGCGTTTTGCTTCAGCGTTAACTCAAGCTCTTCTTTGCCGGCTTCGTAAGCTACCATAATGGTATCGCCTGCTTGGATTTCACCTTTCAAGATGATTTCTGCAACAGGGTCTTCCAAGTATTTTTGGATGGCTCTGCCTAGCGGACGGGCACCATATTGTTGGTCGTACCCTTTATCGGCTAAGAAATCTTTAGCTTCCGTGGTCAATTCCATTTGATAACCTAGGGTTCCTAAACGGCCATATAACTGACCTAAGAACTTATCGATAATCTTATGGATATCTTCCTTCTGTAAACTGTTAAAGACAATTACATCGTCCAAACGGTTCAAGAATTCTGGGCTAAATGCTTTGCGTAAGGCATTCTGAATGGTGGTTTTCATCATCTCATCCATATTTTGTTGCCTTGCCTGGCTCATAAAGCCTATGCCTGCACCAAAATCTTTCAGATCACGAACACCAATGTTAGAAGTCATGATGATAATAGTATTTCTAAAATCAACCCTTCTTCCAAGGCTATCAGTTAAAATACCATCGTCTAATACTTGTAGTAAGATATTGAACACATCTGGGTGTGCCTTCTCAATCTCATCTAACAAGATTACGCTATAAGGCTTACGGCGCACTTTTTCAGTAAGCTGACCGCCTTCTTCATAACCTACATATCCTGGAGGCGCACCTACCAAACGGCTGATGCTGAATTTCTCCATATACTCACTCATATCTATACGGATGAGTGAATCGTCCTTATCGAATAAGTAAGTAGCAAGCACTTTAGCCAATTCGGTTTTACCTACCCCAGTTGGTCCTAAGAATATGAAAGAACCTATTGGCTTTTTCTTGTCTTTAAGTCCTACGCGGGTACGCTGAATAGCCTTCACCAATTTAGAGATAGCCGATTCTTGCCCAATAACTTTCCCTTGAAGTTCTTCGCCCATCAGGAGCAATTTATCCTTCTCGTTCTTGTTCACTCGGCTCACAGGGATACCTGTCATCATCGCCACCACCTCAGCTACATTTTCTTCTGAAACTGTATAGCGTTTAGTTTTGGTTTCTTCTTCCCAACGGCGTTTTGCTGCCTCTAATTCTTCAAGCAAACGCTTTTCGTTATCACGTAACTGGGCAGCTTGCTCGTATTTTTGGCTCTTTACAACACGGTTCTTTTCCTTTTTCACCTCTTCGATAGACTTTTCAAGGTCTTCGATTTCAGCAGGAACGTGGATATTATTCAAGTGCACTCTTGCACCAGCTTCATCAAGCACATCAATTGCCTTATCTGGCAAGAAACGATCGCTGATATAACGTTCAGATAAATCTACACAGGCCTTAATGGCATCGTCAGTATAGTTTACGTGGTGGTGGCTTTCGTACTTTTCTTTGATGTTATCTAAGATTTGCACGGTTTCTTCAGGGGTGGTAGCATCTACCATCACCATCTGGAACCTACGAGCCAAGGCACCATCTTTTTCTATATACTGGCGGTACTCATCTAAGGTAGTGGCACCAATACATTGGATATCGCCCCTAGCTAAAGCAGGCTTAAACATATTGCTGGCATCTAAAGAACCTGATGCACCGCCGGCACCCACAATGGTGTGGATTTCATCGATGAATAAGATTACTTCAGGCGTTTTTTCCAGCTCGCTCATTACTGCTTTCATACGCTCTTCAAACTGACCACGGTACTTTGTACCTGCCACTAGAGAAGCTAAATCGAGTGTAACTACGCGCTTGTTAAACAATACACGGCTTACCTTTTTCTGGATAATGCGCAAGGCTAATCCTTCAGCAATGGCAGTTTTACCAACGCCAGGCTCACCAATTAGTATTGGGTTGTTCTTTTTCCTGCGAGATAGAATTTGGGCTACACGCTCAATTTCTTTTTCACGACCTACGATAGGATCTAACTTACCATCTTCAGCCATACGTGTTAAATCACGACCGAAGTTATCTAGCACTGGGGTACGACTCTTTTCAGCCGAACCTTTGCCTTCACTTCTGGACGAAGATGAACCACTGCCAAAACGAGCAGCATTATCATCGTCGTTATCGTCAGTATCACTACTTGCGGTAGGGCTTTGCGCCTGGTAGCGCAACATATCGCGGAAGTTATCGTAAGTGATTCCTTGGCGTTCTAATAAATCTTTAGCACTTAATTCTTGCGCGCTTAAAATACTTAGCATTAAATGCTCTGTACCAATAAGTTCGCTCTTGAAATGACGTGCCTGCAACGTAGCCAAACGAAGTAGTTGTTCTACCTGACGGCTTATCTCGATATTATTCAAATTACGAATACTATTGAGCGATGTACGCATCATTGAGGTTTCAATATCGTCGCGCAGGGCATCGATATCTACTCCCAATCTTTTCATGATATTGATAGCCTGCCCTTCGCCATCGCGAATGATACCCAATAAAAGGTGCTCTGGCAGCATCATATCATGGCCCAGCCTAAGAGCTTCCTCCTTGCTGAGTCTGATAACCTCTCTTGTTTGATTAGAGAATTTTGGTTCCATAACAATTGTTGCTCCTTTCTGGGTTTAAATAGTGTGCGGGAGTAATTTGTGAATTTAACATTTAGAAGTAACAATGCAAATACCTTGCTACTTTACATATATACGTTTAAAAGAGAAACGGTAACATTAACTTCTTTGTTGGAAGTATTTTACAAAATCATTTTTTGCAAAATGGCCTTGCTATCGGGTCCACAGTTAAACAGTAAGTCAATAATACTCAAACCTTTTTCAAAATCAACGCCAAATACCTGATAATATGGTACAACTTGTAATATTTCTGTAGGAAAATAGCTGTTTTTCAATGAGTTTCGGTAATCTGGGGCTGAAAAAATAGTTTTTTGCCAATCGGAAGTTTCTGTAATTTCTACTGACAGTTTTACCAATTTCAGACAAAGGAGGAAAAGTTCCCGATTAAACGCCCATAAATTATGATGGGGTTTGCTGTAAAAATTTTCAAAATATGGTGCGTAAAATTGAAAATACGGTGCCTTTCCGTAGGCTGCCTGTATGGCACGCCAATGCAAAACTGACCAGTTGGTTTGGCTATCAATCTCTAATTCTTGGTAAGGAACTTTGCCATGATGTATTACTGGTACAGATAGCATTTGGATACCTTGGGCAGTTTTTATATAGCACCTATTCCTTAATGTTTGCTTGGTGAAGTTTTCGTGTGCTTCCAAACAGATACCACCGTGCTTCACCGCTACCGCAAAATAGCTGGTAGGTGGCAGGTAACATAAAGGCAGTACAGGATAATTGTTTTCCAAGGTAGAGTTTCAGTGTTTATTTCCCTGAATTTGGGATGGCAATGCCGTTGGCAAAGTACAGATTAGGATGGGTATAAACCCACTTTTCTTGGTAATGATTACCGTTTAAGAACCAGGCGAGAGTTTTTGCGCCCCCTTCAACTACTAAAGAACCAATACCATTTTTACTGAGCAGCTCCAGCATTTCTGTTGGGTTATCCCAATTGGTAACTTGGAGGTATTTAATACGGTTGGTAGTATCGGTCTTTTGGGAATTGATAATCCAAACGGTTTCGGCACCACCAAAAATCTGGTAGGTAAGCGGTAAAGCTAGTTGTGGGTCAACTACAATACGCTGTGGATTTCTGCCGGTCCAATGTCTTACCGTGAGTGCTGGATTATCATTTATTACGGTATTATAACCTAATAAAATGGCATCTACCTCAGCACGTTGTTTATGCACTTGCATTTGGTGCACCTCGTTTGAAATAAGGACAGGCTTACCATCGGTAGGAGCCAGGAAGCCATCGGTGCTTTGTGCCCATTTCAGATAGACATACGGCATGCCTGTTCTGATATGATGCAAAAAGGTCTTGTTTAGCAAAGTTGCTTCTTGTTCCAAAACACCTGTAATCACTTCAATCCCTGCTTGTTTTAATAAAGCTATACCTCTACCTGCGACTAAAGGATTAGGGTCTTGCAGGGCAACCACTACTTTCTTTATCCCTTTTTCAATGATCAGGTTAGCGCAAGGGGGGGTTTTGCCAAAGTGACTACACGGTTCTAAGGTTACATAGATTGTAGATTCTGAAAGCAAACTGGCATCAGTAACTTGAGCAATGGCATTTACCTCTGCATGCGGACCTCCATAAACCTGATGGTACCCTTCACCAATGATACCCTTTTCAGGATGTACCACAACCGCACCCACCATGGGGTTGGGACTCACTTTGCCTAAACCAAGCGCAGCGAGCTGTAAGGCTCGCTGCATATACTTTTGATGAACAGCAATATCAGAAACTGAATTAGCCATTTACTTTTTCGGTCCAGTTGGCTCTATCGCTAGGAGGGAATGCCCAAGGAGCCGCATTGTTTTCTACGTTTTGGAACATGCTATTCCAACTTGCAGGGGTAGCACTTTCTTCTAACGCTACGTAACGACGCATCTCTAGAATAATTTCCAGTGGATTGATATTGATAGGACAAGCATCTACACAGGCGTTGCAAGTGGTGCAAGCCATTAACTCTTCCTTAGTGATATAATCTTGGTATAAAGATTTCTTATCTGAATTAGGCTTCTCACCAACATATACTAACTCGGCTACCTCTTGCGCTCTATCGCGGGTATCCATCATAATTTTACGAGGCGAAAGCTTTTTGCCTGTAATATTCGCTGGGCAAGCAGATGTACAACGTCCACATTCTGTGCAGCTGTATGCCTCCATGATGTTTTTCCACGTTAAATCGGTTACATCTTTAGCACCGAAACGTCCTGGTTCTGTAGGTGGTGTTGGCATTCCTTCTACCGAAAGACCTAGCATACTTTTTACCTCGTAGCTAATCACTGGCATATTGTTGATTTCGCCAACTGGCTTTAACCTACTGAAATACACATTAGGGAATGCCAAAATCACGTGCAAGTGCTTACTCCAACTCAAATACAAGGCAAAACCAAAAATCCCGATGATGTGTAACCACCAAGCCGTGCGCTCATATATATGGATAGCTTCGGCATTGCCGCCAAAGTTTACAATTGGTTGAATAAACTTAGAAATTACAAAGCTACCAGTAAGCGGATAGTGAGGATCGGCCAAGGCTTGAAGGTTAGCATCGGCAGCGTTCATACTTAAGAACAACCACATCAAAACACACTCATATATAAGGATAGTGTTCGCATCTTTTGCTGGCCAACCGTTTAGTTCTGGCTGTCTGAAACGTTTGATAGCCAATACATTCCTGCGGATTAAGAAAACCACACATACCGCCAATACACCTAAGGCTAACCACTCAAACGAGTTAATGAGGAAACTATATAAGCCACTGCCAATAATAGGGAAGAACATACGGTGCTGACCAGTAAGTCCGTCTAATACAATTTCAAGCAATTCTATATTGATGATTACGAAGCCCAGATAGATAACCAAGTGCAAGAAACCCACGATAGGGCGGTCGAACATTTTCTTTTGACCGAAGGCTATAAGCAGCATAGTTTTGATTCGCTCAGGCTTATTGTCTGAAAAATCGGCAGGCTTGCCCAAGTTAATGGCCATTTTTATCAGCGTAAACCGACGGTAAATAAAGTAAGCGAATAAAGCTGTTACCAGCAGAAAAGCCATTTGAGCCATAACAAGAGGGTATTTGGTAGCATTAAAGGTACTAAAGCCGCACAAATAAAGGCAGTAAAACGTACCCTAAATTTGGCAGTGCGAATATAGCTAAGAAATATTTTGTTGCTACTACTTGTTTAGAACGAAAAAAGCCCTACTTTTGCAAACCTTTTCAACGAAAGGGACAACGAGCATATGGAGACGTAGCTCAGTTGGTAGAGCAAAGGACTGAAAATCCTTGTGTCGATGGTTCGATTCCATTCGTCTCCACAAAAACCCCGATGAGCTTCATCGGGGTTTTGTGTTTTTGGGGGTGGGAGGTGATGAAGAATAATAGTTAAACAGGTTAAAACCAATTGCAAGTAATACTATAGCTTTTTCCACGTCTCGGAAATGTACAGCTACGCCTTCATTTCCTAAGAGGTGGAACCAGTGGGAGTGAGCGGAAATCTTCAATGGATTTAGTCGTTAAAATCAGGAGGTAAGCTAATGCTGCATAGTATGGATGAGCCATTTGTCAGTACCCAAAATTTCTGGTCTTCGCTATTAGTTTTGTTTAATGAAGGTTAGCAAATGGTAAGTGCTAAAGAAAAATTTTAGCTTGTAAACCAAACCTTTAAACAAGGTTTATTGCCACTACAAGGCGCTTTTTGCCAATGGTTCTTCTGTTTTGTTTAATTTTTTTAAAATTTTATTAAACAAAAAAAACTCTTTGTAGTAGTATATGTATTGTGGAGGTAAAACCATGTAAAAAAAGCGGAGAAACCGAAAATCCTTAAGAGTAGGAATAACCAAAATAACCCAAAGAATATGGAGCATTTAAAAATTGCCAGTGACAACTACGTCGCATTTACCTTCTTTATTGGGACTATGGCCATGATGGCCGCGTCTGTATTCTTCTTTTTTGAGCTTAGTAATACCTCACCTAAATGGAGAACCTCCGTTTTAGTTTCAGGTCTTATTACTTTTATTGCTGCAGTACACTACTATTACATGAGGAGCTATAACCTGGAAACAGGCGATTCTCCAACCTTTTTCCGTTATGTGGACTGGATTTTAACAGTGCCATTGATGTGTGTTGAGTTTTACCTCATCACGAAAAAAGCAGGTGCTAAAATTGGTTTGTTATGGACCCTAATTTTTGCATCACTTGTAATGTTAGTGACCGGTTATTTCGGTGAAACAATTGACAGAGATAACAGCGTACTATGGGGAGTAATCTCTGGTGCGGCTTATTTCTACATTGTTTACTTAGTTTGGTTTGGCGAAGTTGCTAAGCTATCACAAACTGCTGGTACTCAAGTAGCAAAAGCTACTCGTATCCTTGGCTGGTTTGTTTTAGTAGGTTGGGCAATCTATCCTTTAGGTTATATTTTAGGTACTCCAGGTGGCTTATTCGGTGTTCAGTTAGTTTCTGATCCTGCTGCAGCATCTCACGCTATGGATATCGTTTATAACATTGCCGATGCAATCAACAAGATTGGATTTGGTTTAGTAATCTATGCATTGTCTAGAACTGACGAAGCAAAAGTTGCCGCGTAAGTAAACTTTTACTCATGATACAAAACCCCGATGAGCTTCATCGGGGTTTTGTGTTTTTAGGCCTCAATAAATGCCTAATCCCAAAGAAGGGCCGCTAAGTTGGCAGGATGAAACACCCGCACTCGTTCCAGGTTTTAGGAGAAAAATACGCTTTACTTATTTTTTCCTAAAACGTGAATCCAGAGTTATTTATAAATTAGGTTATTAAAGACTTGGAGGCAAAAGGGGGCTAAAACCCGTGGCAACTCATATCAAGAGAACCGTAAACTCTTAGTTTGTTTATCTATTATTCTGGTTTTGCAGGGCGCACTGGTTTGTACTTACCAAGTAAACTAACCCCCTCCCACAAGCAAACAAGGCTACCCGAAACGGGTAGCCTTGTTCAGATATATTAAACAGGTGTATGAATAATCTTTTAAGTACTTATATATACGCCTCGGATACAGAAGGTAACCGCAATAGCTAAAAAAAATTTACTTTTTTTCTGTATTTGGCGTAACTCCTTGTTTTTCAGCGCCTAATTTGTCTCTTACCAAGGTCATTTCTTTTAATAAATAACCTGCATCGGCAAATTTATCGATGATGAAGAGCAGGTAACGACTATCCATCGCAATATTTCTGCAGCGTTCAGGGTCGTACATTACGTCGCTCATGGTGCCTTCCCAGCAGCGGTCAAAGTTTAAACCTACTAGGTGACCTAGTCCATTCAATACTGGACTTCCACTATTACCTCCCGTGGTATGGTTGCGCGCAATAAAGGCTACAGGCATTTCGCCTTTCTCATTTGCAAATTGACCGTAATCACGATTCTTATGCAATTCCAATAGTTTTTTAGGTGCCCTAAACTCTTCAACTGTACTATCGTATTTCTGAACAAGACCATCTAAGGTGGTATAGGTTTGGTATTCTACCCCATCTCTCGGTTTGTAAGGGGCTACTTTGCCATATGTTACGCGTAGGGTAAAGTTGGCATCAGGATAGAACTTCTTATTGGTTTGCATTTCACGCATTCCTTGTAATAATAGCCTATTGCCTAATTCAATCTTCTCTTGTAAAGCCGCTGAACGAGCTTTAAATTCCGCTTCAAACTTAGTTTGGAAACTCATTGCCAGCTCAAACAGAGGGTCTTTGCCCACCATATTTTTAGCCTTCTTCAGGTTTTTAGGATTGGTAATTGCTTTGGCTTTTAAGCTATCGGTTACCCAGCTTTTGGCATACAAGGCTTTACCCATTGCTGTAAAATCTGAATTGTAGATTTTTACAAGGTCTTTAAAATAGGTAGGCTGCAAATTCTCGGGGACCACCGTGGCATACTCTTTCATATTACAAGCAAAGAGTAAGAGGTCCACATTTACATCATAGTCCTTGTAAAATTCATTTTGCAAAGCAGGTTGGTTTTTGAGCCAAACCTGCGCGGCACTATCGTTTTTGATGTCAGCCAATGGTCTGTAGCGCAAAATTTCTCCTAAAGCCTCTGTGCCGTAAACAGCCTCTCTCAGAAATTCTTGGGCTATGATAAAGGTTTCTAACTCCATATAGTTAGCCTTTAAACCTTCCAATACATTAGCATACATATTAAATCGGTTCGGGTTTCCTACCGATACCCACTTCATAAATGCCAATTCTTGTTCTTGCTTTTTATCGAAAGCATTTAGACGCTTTAAACCGCCTGTTTCGCCTATCCACTTTTTCCAAGCATTGGCTATACCTGCCTGTTTATCGGCATATTGTAATTGTACTTTGGCACTCTTCTTAGATTCATCGCCAATGATTTTCAGTTGCTTGGTTCTAATTTCAATACGTGGTTTGTTCAACACATCGGTAATCATTTTCACGCCATAGCTGCTCAGGTATTCTTGTGTTCTACCAGGGAAGCCCATTACCATGGTAAAATCGCCCGGCTGCACACCACTTACTGATATAGGGAAATGATAGCGTGGCTTAAAAGGCAAGTTATATTTACTGTAAGCTGCTGGTTTATTGGTTTCTCTATCGGCATAAACACGGAACAAAGAAAAGTCGCCTGTATGTCGTGGCCACTCCCAGTTATCGGTATCTCCCCCATATTTACCAATGCCTGAAGGTGGCGCACCCACCAAACGGACATCGTTAAATACTTCCATCATAAAGCATAGGTATTCAGTACCGTAATAGAATGGCTTAATAACAGCCTGATAGTGGGTACCAGCTTCCTTTTCAGCCTTAATTTTTTTAATGCGTTGGGCGATCAGGGTTTGACGTTCCTTTTCAGGGGTATTGGGACCAATACCATCCATAATGGTAGCCGTTACATCGTCAATCCTAATTACAAAGCTGGCAGTAAGCCCAGGCATATGCAGTTCTTCATCCTGATTTTTAGCCCAGAAACCATCGCGCAAGTAATTGTTTTGCAAGGTGCTATGGTACTGAATGGCACCAAACCCGCAATGATGGTTGGTAAGTACAAGGGCATTAGAACCAATTACTTCACCCGTACAACCATTTCCAAATTGCAATACGCCATCTTTTAACGAGGCCCTATTGATACTATATATATCTTCTGCAGAAAGCTTTAGGCCAGCATCTTGCATTTCCTTTTCATTCAAGATTTTAAGCAAATGGGGTAACCACATACCCTCATCGGCTTTGGAACTAAAAGGAAGGCATAGCAAGGTTGCCCATACCATAACACGTACAAGTGTTTGGTTTACAGCAATATGGGTGTATTTTTTCATACTGAATTGGAGGTAAAATAAGTTGGCTAAAGTGGAATTAAATAACATACACTTTCCCAACTACAAACATAACTGCTTTTACTAACTCTTGGCTAATGACTTAGCCCTTAGTTCAAGAAGGAAACTTAATAAACTAATAATACTACGGAAACTTTGGATATACCGAAAGTTTCCGTAGTATTGCACCGTCTTAAGAGAACTTTGAAATACACCTGTATATCAAGTTCCTTACCACAACCACTTATAACACCTTGGAAAACAATATCCCACTTACTGAAAAGGAAAAAGAAGCGGCTGAAACGCGCCAGCGCATCTTAGACCAAAGCGAGAAAATGTTTATGAAATTGGGCATCCGCTCAATTACGATGGACGATTTGGCTCGTAACCTTGGCATTAGCAAAAAAACAATCTATCAATACTTTAAGGATAAGGACGATTTAGTGCACCAAATGTGCGAGAACCATTTTACCTGCGAAAAGCTAGAATGGGAACGCATAGAAGCTGAATCTGAAAATGCCTTGCAACAACTTGTGCTTATGGTAAAGTTCTTCTTGAACGAAGCAGGACAAGTAAACCCAAGTTTGTTATACGATTTACAGAAGTACCACCCAAAATCATGGGCATTATTTAACGATACCAAGCGATTCGATCATAGAGCCAGTATTGAAAGACTGCTCATTAGAGGAATTTCAGATGGCTTATTCCGTCCAGAAATCAATACCAAAATCCTTTCTCAATTCCGAATGGTATCAGTAGAAATGGGTTTTGATCACAATTCATTTTCCCCAGCTGAATTTCACCCTATCGAAGTACAAATAGCATTATTAGATGTATTTGTACGTAGCATTCTTAACAAGAAAGGAATGGAAGAATGGGAGAAAATGGAAGGCGATATCTTCAAAATATTTAACAATGCTATTGCATCGCTCAGCAGTTTTAACCCTTTAAATAGAATTGCTTTTAACTAATAACAGTACCAGTACCTTTACAAAATATAAACTCACGCACCCGAAAGTAATTAGTACTCATTTAAACACAATCACAAAACCTCACAAGTACCTACCACAATATTATTTTTATGTATCACAAGCGTATTACTATATGGGTTTTAATGGCATTAAGCACCATTACTGCTCAGGCGCAGCAAACCGCCTTCAGCTTAAAAGAGGCAGTGGACTACGCCATTAAAAACAACGAAAGTGTTAAAAATGCTTTATTGGACGTGCAAAGTGCCGACTATAAAGTAAAGGAAACCATTACACTGGGTTTACCACAAATCAATGGAGCAATTCAAGTAGCACATAGCCCAAAAATCCAAAGCTTTGTGCTAGAGTATGACCCTAATAGTCCTTTCGGTGGTGGTCCTGCACAGCCAGGCGGTCCGCAAGTGGGTGATCCGATTTTCTTAGCTTTATCATTAAAGAATAGCGCCCAAGCAAGCATCACTTGGAACCAGCTTATTTTCGATGGGAGCTATTTAGTAGGCTTACAAGCAGCTAATACTTACCGCCAACTAAGCACCCGTAGTCTGTTAGCTAGCAAAGTAACCGTTGCAGAAAATGTAACAAAAGCCTATTACGGTGCCTTGATAAACCAAAACAGAATTGGTTTGCTTACCAGCAGCATTGCCCGTTTAGATAGCTCATTAAAGGAAGCAAATGCCTACCTAAAAAATGGATTTGCTGAGCAATTAGATGTAAACCGTTTGGAGGTAGCTCTTAACAACTTAAAAGTTGAAAAGCAAAAAACTGAGCGATTGGTGGAACTATCTGTAAACCTATTAAAGTTCCAGATGGGTTACGATATTAAGCAACCTATTATGCTAACCGATAAAGTAACCGATTCAGATATCGCCAAGCTAGGAACTGAAACTGGCACTGGTTCATTTGAAAATAGGGCAGAATATAAATTGCTTCTTACCCAACAAGCTTTGAACGAATTAGATCTGAAGAATGTAAAGGCAGGTTATATACCTAAACTATACGGTAGCTTTAGCGCAGGTTCATTAACAGCCGCATCTAAGTTTGGCAACCTTACAGAGTTTGGCTCTCGTTGGGCTGATTACAGCCAGATTGGTGTGCAATTGCAGGTACCTATTTTCGATAGTTTCCAGAAGTACTGGCAAGGACAACAAAAGAAAGTAGCTATTGAAAAAACCAGGAATAACCTAGAGCAATTCAAGCGCAGTGTAAGTCTACAAACTGCCTCGGCTTCAGTGTCTTTGGAGAATGCTCTTGCCACCTTGCAAACCCAAAAGCGCACCCTGCAATTAGCTGAAGAAGTGGTTAGAGTTACCAAAGCTAAGTTTAAGCAAGGTATAGGTTCTAACCTGGAAGTAACCACGGCAGAGGCCGATTTGAAAGATGCTCAAATCAACTATTTCAATGCCACTTTAGATGCATTAAATGCTAAAGTTGATTTAGATGTAGCCACTGGTAAACTCTATTCAGAATAATCACCTGCGTTTTTACTTTCAATCATCTACTCAATGAAAACGATTTCAAATTTATATACTAGTACCCCTAGCGGTATTAACTCACTCACAAATTCAAACTCAATGAAAACTATTTTTAAAATAGCCACCCCATTTGTTTTGGCTATTGCATTGGCTTCTTGCGGTGGTGCTGATCCTAATTCCGTAGAAGGTAAAAAGGCTAAAGTAGCCGAGCTGCGTTCAAAAATTGCTGCCGACCAAACAGAACTTAAAAAGTTAGAAGGTGAACTTTTGAAAATGGGTGCAGCTGGTGGCAACGATGCAAAAGCTGAAATTGTAAAAACTACCCTGCTTTCACCAACTACTTTTAAGCACTTTATTCAAGTACAAGGCGCAGTTACAGCGAACCAAAATGTAATGGTGAATGCGCGTATGGCTGGTATTGTATCTAAAGTTTATGTGCGTGAGGGCGACGTAGTTTCTAAAGGACAAATACTTGCACAAGTAGATGTGGAAGTAATGAAAGATGCTATTAAGGCATTGAAAACTAATTTGGAACTTGCTAAAACAGTTTACGAACGCAGAAAGAATTTATTCGACCAAAAAATAGGTTCTGAAATAGATTACTTAAGTGCTAAAAACAATTACGAAAGTCTGCAACGCCAGATTGAGGCACAAGAATCGCAAATTGAAATGGGTAGAGTAGTAAGCCCTATTAGCGGTACTGTTGATATGGTGAACGTGAAGCAAGGCGAAGTAGCTGCCCCTGGTTTTGGCTTGATAAGAGTGGTAAATAACTTCGATATGCGCGTAAGTGCCAAGGTTGCAGATAGCTACTTAGGTTCTGTTAAGAAGGGCGATAATATTGCTGTTAAATTCCCTGATACGAAGGATGAATTTATGGGAATGGTAAGCTTTGTAAGTGCAACCGTTGATCCTATTAGTCGTACTTTCTTAGTGGAGGTGAATTTGCCAGAAGGCAAAAAAGTACGTCCTAACCAAATTGCAGTAGTGAACATTAACGATAGGTCTCAATCAAGTTCAATAGTGATTGACGAAAACATTGTTCAGTTTACTGACCAAGGTCCTGTAGTTTTTGTAGCAACTAATGAAGGAGGCAAAGCAATAGCTAAGCAACGTATTTTGGAATTAGGTCAGGCTTATAACGGACAAATTGAAGTGTTAAAAGGGCTACAAGCAGGTGATAACCTCATCAGTTTTGGCTTTACCGATTTGGTAGATGGTTCACCTATTTCTATTCAGAAATAAGTATTCCCTAGGTATTGCTCAATAAATCTAAAGCCTTTACCCCATTAAGGAAATAGCGTTATGCTTCAACATAAAGAATTTAAACCCACCAGTTGGTCTATTGATAATAAGACCACCATATACATATTCACGCTACTCATTACGCTAGCAGGGATATTTACCTA
>JAIYDB010000003.1 GCA_027487695.1 Cytophagaceae bacterium
ACGCCACGAGTTTGTCTATGCGAAAAAGGCAACTTTCTTTGCTTCTTTCTTTTTTGCCAGAAAAGAAAGAAGAGAAGTATTTAGTCAAGAATGTGAGTGATTTGCGGTATGGATTGCTAGGTGTGTTTTATTCTTTCACCCCTACGGGGTTCTGTGTGTTGACAGATATTTATTTGGCTATAATACTTTCACCACTCCGTGGTTTAAAAAAGTAATCCTCCTTATCCATTAATCATGTAAATCCTGATTAAAAAAAATCATAGCCTATCAAAAAGTAGTTTCATCACAGTTCAAGACATAATTACCCTGCCAGCCTCATGCGCACATCCTCAAAGCGTGGGTCAATTCTAAGGGGTAGGCGTTCCAGATACTGTACTTCTATACTGGGTACACCAAACTCTTCTATCATTCTGCCTTCTATATAATACAGTCCTTCGCCCTTAAACTGGTATTTCTCCAGACTATCTGGAAAGTGGGTGGTATCGAAGAAATTGCCCTCACGGTCTATAAGGGTACCAAATACCATCGGTAGTCCTTTGCGGGTTCTGATGGTTTTATAGGTAACCAGCTGACCTACAATTTGCACTTGCTTGCCCACAAATTGCAGTTGCTCTTGCGCTACAATACTCGGCTTCTGATACTGCGGATGCAGTAAATCAAACATGCCTAAACTTACGGGGAAGCCTAATAAATTGAGCTCATCAAAGGCATCTTCTACAGGGCTATCGGCTGCGCCGGGCAGGGTAAATTGCTTATTGGGGGTGGCGAATAACTGTGGCAAACCCATTTGCTCCTTACGTTGTGGGGCGTAAAGCAGTGGGGCTTGACGTAGCATATCTTTCTTGGTTTGGTCTGTAAAGCGCAAAGCACCTACCTGTATCAATATGGTAAGTTGTTCTAAGGGAATTTTAAGTCGGTTTACGAAATCAAAAAGGGAGCGGTACTCCCCGTTTTGCAGCCTTTCCGCAGGGATAGTTTCCATCCAATGCTTTTCTAATCCTTTGATATGGATAAGCCCTAGGAATAAATCTATCCCGTATAATCGGGTAAGCAATTCACTATAATTAGCGTGTGGAGGATGAATAACCCCTCCACTCATTTTAGCCTCGTGCACATAGAGCCAAGTCTTATAAAAGCCCCCAAAATTATTGATTACCCCCACCATAAATTCCAGTGGAAAGTAGGCTTTCAAATACAAACTCTGGTAGCTTTCCACTGCAAAGGAGGCGGAATGTGCCTTACAGAAACTATAGCCTCCAAAACTGCTGATTTGTCGCCATACTTCTTCGGTGGTGGTTTCTGGTCTGCCTAAGGCTTTGGCGCCATTAAAGAAGTTATCCTGAATTTCGGCAAAGGCTTTAGCGCTGCGGTACTTACCGCTCATCGCTCGGCGCAAAACATCGGCATCGCCAAGGTCCATCCCTGCGTAATGATGGCATACTTTCAGTACATCTTCCTGATAAACCATTACCCCGTAAGTTTCGCCCAATTGCTCTTCCATAACGGGGTGCAGGTATTGGAACGATTGCGGGGCGTGGTGGCGCAAGATAAACTCGCGCATCATACCACTGCTGGAAACTCCAGGACGTATGATAGAACTTGCCGCCACCAAGGTTAAGTAATCTTTGCAGTGCAACTTGCCCAAGAGCTGCCGCATTGCAGGACTTTCTACATAAAAACAGCCGATAGTGCGGCCGCCACTTAGTAGGTGAGGTATCCATTCATCGTCTTTAAATTGCTGAATAGCGTGTATATCAATATCTTGCTTACGGTTTTCTTTGATTATACGCACGGCATCTTTAATATGCCCAATACCTCGTTGGCTTAAGATATCGAACTTATCTAGCCCTACATCTTCGGCGGTGTACATATCGAACTGGATAGTTTGAAAGCCCTTTGGAGGCAAGTGCATACTGCAAAAATTAGTGATAGGTTCTTCTGAAATAAGCACCCCGCCTGCGTGAATACTTAGCAGGTTGGGGAAATTCTGGAGTCGTTCATAAACTGCAAATACCTCTGCTACAACCTTGTTAAAGTTCAACTTGTCCGCAGGGCTATCTATAATACGGTCAATTTCAGATTTTGGCAATCCGTGGGCTTTGCCAATTTCTCTGATAATGCTTCTATCTGAAAAGGTATTTACCGTACCTAATAAGGCGGTATGTTGCTGCCCATAGCGTTTGAAAATATAATCAAATACATCGTCGCGCTGGTCCCAACTGAAATCAATATCAAAATCGGGTGGTGTAGTACGCTTTGGGTTCAGAAATCGCTCGAAGTAAAGGTTCAATTCAATGGGATTTACATCGGTAATTTTAAGGCAATACGCCACTAAGGAATTAGCCCCACTCCCCCGCCCTACATGGTAAAAACCCCTACTCATGCTATAGCGCACAATATCCCAAGCAATAAGAAAATAGGCCACAAAGCCCATTTCACCAATAATTTTCAGCTCCTTTTCCAGACGTTGAGCCGCTATCTTATCGGTTGGGGCAAAGCGATAGTTAAAGCCATCATAAGCCAATTTGGTAAGCAGTTGTAAATCATCGGCTGCGGAAGCAGAAAACAGCTTTTTGTTCTTAGTAGCCTTAAAATCGAAGTCAAAACTGCATTGGTATAACAGAGCATCGGTTTGCTTAGCTATCTCTGGAAACCGTTCACGAGCATAGTTAATTTGCTCGGTAGTTAGAAACACCTCCGTTTTAGCAGCCACATCGGCAGCTTGTAGTTTACTGAGCAAGGTGTTGCCTGCAACAGCCCTCAGATTGATATGTATATCATAATCGGACTCTGATACCATAGTTAAGGTATGGCAAAACAGTAGCTTTTCAGGATGATGGCGCAACTTGCCAAACGCTAACTGATTCACTTTGAGCGGACTTATCCCAATGAACTCCCAAGGAAATAATAACTCAGGCTTTGTAATACGGGCAGCCGGATATACAAAATACACATTCGGCAGCTGCGGAGCGCGCAAAGGTAAAGGCGTTTGTTCTATGAGGTGTGTACTCAAGAAACTATTCAGATGCTGAAAGCCAACTCTATTTTGCGCAATACCTATATATAAGGTACGGTTTTGCGCATCCTGAAACTCTATACCTGCAATAAGCTTAAGTGGCTTGCCTACAGCAGCTTTTAGCACCTCCAAAAAGGCAGTGCTATTATTAATATCGGTAATCACAAGGGTGGTGATGCCACGCTTAGTGGCCTCATCTACCAAGATGATAGGTGAAATTGTGCCATAGCGAAGGCTATACCACGTTCTACAATTCAAGTACATAGCCGAAAATGATTATTTTTTAATCATTTCAATGACTTAAATATAGTCATTTTGTTTCCAAATAAAAAGTTTTCAAGAATTTAATATTGCAGATTTAGATTTATAAAAAATTGATAGTATTATTGCAATGTACTTCATATTTACTCTAATAAAGAACTGAGTTAATAGATAATAAACTTAAACAAAAAGCACAAAACCACTTTCAGTATAACATATTGTGCAAGGTTTATTAAACAAAGTAATGTTGCAATAACAGATTAATATTACCATTTACCCTCAATAACTAACAATGCCCCTTGTTTTTTCTTTTCCCAAAATAAGTAGAATAGCATTTTTACTTTTAGTAATAGGTTCTTCATCGTGTATTAGTCCATTTTTAACAGATTTTGGGAGAGGTAAAGTTTTAGTAAGTGCGAACGAACCTAATGTTCTGGTAAGCTCTGAAGCCACAAAAAGTCCTAAAACTATTTACAGAGAGCCAATAAAAGTTAAAGCCTCAACAACTAACTCTGGCGATTTAATTACCGCTAGAAAAAATGGTTTCCAAACCGAGCAAATATCTATTATTCCATCTGTGAAGAAAAGGCATTACCGAATAGCCGATGTTGCTTTTTCTGCTGGACTTGGTTTAGCGTGTGTAGCAGCATACGCTGCAAATGGATCAAATGAGGTTGTTCAGCAAGTTAGCGCCACCTTTGGAAGTTTCTCAGCAATTTTTACTTATTTGAATGCCTTTTTGCCTTCTCCAGGCTATTATGGAGCATATCAAGGATACTCAAAAGATGAGGCAGTTAAGTTTAGCCTTTATCCAGATTCTATTGCTAATCCTAATAAAGCACTAATCTTATTAAGTGAATTAACCACCGAAATTGAGCCCAATCAAGCAATTGGCAAGTATTCATACTTTAAGAAAACCAAAGGCGATGTAAAAACATCTGGAAAATTAAAAGATAATTTAGAAGATGTTGAAGAACCAATAGCTAAACTACTATCTGGTTTAAAGCTTAGCCCAGGAACCTCTGAAAAGGAACTAAAGGCACTTAAAAAAGAATCGATATTAGAAAGAAATTTAGAACCTAATTTACTATTGAAGGGTAAATTAACAAAGCTAGGTTGTGATATAAATTATATTGGCAATCTAGATAGTGTTTTCTGCACAAATAGCACTGTTGAGTGGACTTTAACCGATAGAAATGGAAGAGCTATTCTATCTAAAACCACCAAAGGTTATGGTCAAAGAAATTCACTTGTTATTTATAGGTATAGCACAGAAGATAACAAAGAACTTCTAAAGAATAATAACTTTAAAAAGGTTGGCGAAAATTTTGTTAGTTCAGGTTTTACTTTGGCTCTTACAGATGCTGTAAGACGTTCGGCTAATGAGTTTTTGTTTGACCCAGAAGTAAAAAAGTTTATTACTAACTATGAAAAAAATACAAAAAACGGAAAGTACGAACTCTTTAATTCTGTACTTAAGTTACAAAAGCCAAAACCATTACAAGGAGAGAAACTATTGAATGAGGCAGCAAAATCTGTAGTAACTATAATTGTAGGTGAAACACATGGTTCTGGCACTGTAATTTCTTCTGATGGGTACATTTTAACTAATGCTCACGTTTGTGGTTCAGATACTGTACTTAAAGTGAAATTTAAGAACGGGAATGAAGCTCAGGCCAAACTCGTAAGGCTAAATGTTGAATATGATTTAGCATTACTTAAACTGCCAAAAACAGATTGCAATGGCATTATTGCTGTTGAATCTAACGATGGCTTAGAAGCTGGAGAACCAATTTTTGTTATTGGAACACCAGCAGATTTAAGCTTAAGCCAAAGCATTTCTAAAGGGTTACTTTCAGGAATTAGGACAGCTAAAGGCAAAAAGTTTTTTCAAACAGATGCAGCTGTAAACAGCGGTAATAGCGGCGGGGCTATGTTAAACGATACCTATAACCTTATTGGTATACCAAGTATCAAAATTAAAGGTTATGGCCTAGAGGGCCTTGGTTTTGCAATTCCTTCTGAAGTAGCGTTTAAGGCATTACAGATAGGTTACCGCTAATAGCCTTATTTACTCATAAATTGTAAATTACCTTATTCCTATAAAATGACAGTAAAAGCAATGCCCAACTACTTTAAAAGAGTATTTTCTGTTGTATTATTGATAGCTATATCAACAATCAACCAATCCTGTGTAAGTAATTTTGTTTCCAATTTTGGCAAAACTAATTATGCAGTTACTACTAATGTTCCAAATGCCCAAATAAAAAGAACAAGAAATGCAGGTAGTACAAAAGATGTTAAGGTTCAAGGCAAAAAGGCCGTTTTCAAAGCATCTAATACTAACTATGTTCGCCTTAATTTTACCAAGCAAGGCTATCAGCCGGAAACTTATGTTGTTTTTCCTGATACAAAAAAGAAACTTAATAGGTGGTTAGATTTTGGGGCGCTTGTTGGGTTGCCAATTTTGGGTACTGCCCTCACTAGTAATCCTGGACTTGAAACAGCTGGTATTTTATTAATAACCTATGGTGGCGTTCACTTCTACAGTCTTTTCCAACCAACACCTGGTTTTACTGGTCAATATGCGGGCTATAAAAATCCTAATTTAAAAATGGAGCTTTTCCCTGATTCACTTGCCAACCCTAATAGATTAGATGTTGTTTGTGATGAATTCAAGATAGACTTAAAATCTGGTACTGTGTTAGGTAATTTTTATAGTTTTGGGCAAAAACTTGATACCTATACCGTTAAAGATAGTTCTAATACTTCTGCTTCAGATATTATTTATGATGTAAATAAGCACTTGTCAAAATTACACCTTTTGCGTTCTGCAGCAACAATTGAAAAAACTAAATCAATTTTTGATAAAGGTATAGATCCGCGTTATATTATTAGAGGTTCAGTAAAGACTATTAATATTGATGCTCATATTGCAACCAATTATGTATTTAAAACTACTGTAAAAGTAGAGTGGAAGGTATATGACAAATTAGAACGTTTACTTTTTACTAAAACATTTGAAGGTGTTGGTCAAAGAGGTAAAGGCGATGAAGAAGATTCTGACGGTGTTAGTGCTTCTGTTGATGATGCTGTAAGGCGTTCAGTAAATCAATTAGTTTTCAGCACTGAATTTGTAAAGTATGTTCAAAAATCAAAAGATTTTGAGAAAAAGAGTGTTTACGAAAACTACACTTCTGAAATGCAAATAGCTAAACCAAAGGCCATTTCTAATGTAAAGATGGTAGGCGAAGCTTCAAATTCTGTTGTTACTGTAATACGTAAAGAATCTCATGGTTCAGGTTCTATAATTTCTCAGGATGGCTATATTCTAACCAATGCTCACGTTTGCGGAAACGATACAGTATTCAAAGTACGTTTTAAAAATGGTAGCGAAGAAACAGCAACTTTAGTGAGAATGAATATTGATGAAGACCTAGCGTTACTACGTTTCGATAATAAAAACAGAATAAATGGTTTGGTTCTAATGAAAGATAATAGTGGTGTAACTGTTTCTGATGAGGTTTATATCATTGGTACACCTGCAGATCTTTCATTAGGTCAATCTATTAGCCGAGGCCTTATTTCAGGTGAAAGAACTATTAAAAGTAAAAAGCTTTACCAAACAGATGCCGCTATTAACGGTGGTAACAGTGGTGGTGCTATGTTAGATGAAAAGGGACGTCTTATAGGTATTCCAAGTAGCAAAATTAAAGGCACTGGTTTGGAGGGTTTAGGATTTGCAATTCCTTCTTCGGTGGTGTTTGATGCACTTAAAATATCTTATTAAGAGCTCGGTCATTTTGAATTATATAGCCTCTGTTGTTACAGAGGCTTTTTTTAGATTGAAATTATTCTACTTTGGCTTTAAATCAGAACATGTAATTACCAAATGTACCAAACTGTACCAAAGCACTCATTCTTATTAGGCTTAGTGCTTATGTTCTTAACTTCTTCATGTTTAAGCAATTTAGGTACTAAGTTTGGCAAGCATACTTTTATGGTTAGTTCAAATTTGCCCAATTATGCTGTTAGGATAAATGGAGGTAGTCCTTATCCTTTCATTGAGAAAACTGGGCCAATTACTTTCATAGGCAGTGGCAGCCAACAGATATTCTGTTTTAAAAATGGTTTCCAAGAAGAACAAGTAACCATTATTCCCAACAGGCAAAACGGATTAAGATATTTTGATATTGGGGCAGGAATTATTTATATAGCTTCAAGCTTTTCTTTTTTAGGACCTGGGTCTACCCCTACTGAGGCAATAGTAGGAGGAGCTGGTTTATTGGTATATGGATTCTCTCATTTATTAAATGCCTCGGTACCAGCTGGCACTTTTGGTGTTTATGCCAAATACAAGAACACTACCTTACCATTTGTATTATATCCAGATTCAGCAACAAACCCGAAAAAGATACTTGTTGGATGTAATAGTTTTATGCTCAATACCCAGAAGAGTAAAGTAATTGGTAGCTTAACTGAATTTGGTAAGTATAAGGGGGTAATCAGGTTTACCGATTCATTACTTATTGATTCTATTAGAATGGTGGAAAATGTAAACCAACACTTAGTTAAACTTAAGCTCGCAAATAAGTGGACCAAATTTAAAAAGTTAAAAAATGCCGATGCTTCATTCGCCGATGAGCCGAATTTAATTCTAAATGCAAATGTTATAGAACTTACTCAAAATGGTTTACAAGCCTTTGACAAAACTGAACTTGTATATGAGGCTTCTATTGGAATTGAATGGACAATTACTAACAAAGAAGGCAATGTGCTTCTAAAGAAAACAACCAAGGGAGTAGGTTCAAGAAAAGAGGAGATGTACTCTAATTTTAATAGAGCACAAGAAATTACCGCCATGGACGATGCCGTTCGAAGAGCATTAAACGAGCTCTTATTCTCTGCCCAATTTATTGAAACTATACATCAATAACCACGAGATACTAGAGTTAATACCATTTACATAACAAGCACTATTCTATGATAATTTACTTATTATTACAATATTGCATTGTAATAATTAATTTAATATGGCTTTCAGGTTTCAAAAGCGAATAAACTTAGGTGGTGGAGCAGGAATAAACCTAAGTAAAAGTGGAGCTGGATTCAGTTACAGAACTAAGTTTGGCAGCTTTGGCTCAAGAGGTTATTCTATTAGAACTGGTATTCCTGGATTAACATACAGAGGGGGGTTAGGCAAAAACAATCCTATTGCTCAGATAATTGGCCTTTTTGCACTAGTTTGGATACTACTTCAGTTGGCCTGGGCATTTGTTTGGTTTTCACTTTGGCCATTTAGGCTATCATGGTATTTATTGATGTGCCTTATTGATGCCATTGTTTGGATTAGAAATAAGATTAATACTAAACCCACAGCTATGGAATAAAAAAGCCACTTCCATTGCTGGAAGTGGCTGCATTAGAGAGCGGATAGTTAATTAAAAGTATAGTACTTTGAATTCTGTACGTCTGTTAAGCTGGTGTTTTGCTTCGTTACAATCGCTTTCGTTAGGGCAAGGAATGGCTGGTCTTACTTTACCATATACCTTGTAAGTTAAACGTTCTGGCGATATGCCTTTCTTCACTAAGTATTCCATAACAACTTCTGCACGACGAACGGATAGTTCATCATTATAGCGAGAGGTTCCTCTCATATCGGTATGGCTACTTACCTCAATCATCATGGTTGGGTTATCAGTCATAATCTTGCGCACCTTTTCAAGGATTAGCAAGGCCTCATCTCTGATGTACCACTTATCAAAATCGTAATAAATGTTTTCTAGGGCTAAGGTTCTATCGGCAAGCATATAGTTCATTGTAAAGTCAATGACCTTATTACACCCACCAAGCGTATTGGTTAAGCCTGCAAAATTGCTGTTTGCAAAATATCCTTCGCCTGATACATTTACTCTTACACTTGCCCCTGGGTCAACTACAAACATATAGCTACCATCTGGCTTAGTGAATGTGTTTTCAGTTACAAGGTTTATAGTATCGTTAAGTACTACTTTAGCACCTTCTACCGGGCTTCCTTTCTCATCGCGAACAATACCAGATATTGTACAAGAATTTCCTTCATATAGATACACATATAAAGTAGTATCTCTTGTTCTTCTAGAATCTAGTAAGAACCTTGCTCTACCTGGTCTAAAGTTTGGCTTTATCGCAGTAACATCAATATGGTTAGTGCTTATAACTGTTAAATCAGTATGCCCAACAGAGTCTGTTAGTCTATCATCAACAGGATACACAGTACTGTTTACTCTAACCAATGCTTTTTCAATAGGCACATTTCTGGTGCCATTCATTACAATAAGATTTACTCTAGCGCTGCTTCCACGGAAATAGTAAATATCGTCTTGACCGCTTCCGCCATCTCTATTACTACTCAAGAAACCTTCATCGGCAGCCTTAAAGCTGATGCTGAAATCGTCCTTGCTGCTATTATAAGGCCTGCCTGCATTTTCAATTTTATCTAACTTACCGTCTTTAAATCTAGCTTTGAATAAATCTAAACCACCAAAACCAGCCAAGCCATTAGAACTGAAATACACTAAGGTATCGTTAATGAATGTTGGGAACATTTCATTGCCAAAGGTATTAACAGCTGGACCCATATTAATTGGTTGGCTCCACTTATCACCATCGCGCTTGCAGTACAAGATATCGGTACCGCCAAGGGTACCTACTCTGTCAGATACAAATAGTAAGTGCTTACCATTAGGACTAATAGAAGGGTGACCAGTACTATACTTTTCTTCGTTAAACTCGAATTCACTTGTAATTTTAAAGCCATTCTTTGTTTTTTCGGCATAGAATAACTTCAGTAACGCCATACGAGCGGTATATTTTCCAGCTTCATTTACTGGCGATGTATTACCTGTAATTAGAATTTTGCCTGAGCTATCTGGAAAGAAAGAGAACGGACCTAAGTGAAACCTGCTGGCCTTCTTAACTTTAATCAACTTGCTATCAACAATAAAATCCTTTTCTAGACCTTCTTCTCCTTTAAAAATACGGATGAAAGGCTTGCCGTCACCATCAAAAACACTTCCTGTGCTTCTTCTGGAGCTACAATAGTAAAGGCTGCCTTTATACCACATTGGGCTAAAGTCGTTATTCTTACTGTTGTTCGCTTCAGCATTTATGGCAACTGTTGCAGAATAATTAGGCAATTGCCTAGGGCTATCGCAACTCTTCATGAGCATTTTTATAGGACCTGAAAGTGCAAAACGCCTGTTGTATTCCTTCAATAACGATTTTGCTTTTCCGTAATTACCAGATGCCAAAAGAGCCATAGCGTAGTTACGCATGCTTAAGCTGTCGCCACCAAAATCTGGTAGCATTTTAGCATACCAAACACAAGCAGAATCAAACTGATTGTACCGTAAAAAGCTATCGCCAATTTTGCCTGCAATGGCTACGTTTTGTTCTCTGTTGTAAGCTCTACGTAGTTTTGGAATAGCTACATTCCAAGCTCCGTTTTCGTAAAGAAAATCGGCCCTACGCGATTTTAATACCTGAGCTACTCCATTGTTGCTTACTAGGCAACTAAGCATAACAACAAGTAAGGATAATATTTTTGTATAGTTTTTCATACCTCTAATGGGTTTCGAGTCCTAACCTTATGGCTATTAAAAATAACGTGGACTTTGAGCCAATGAACGTTTAACGCCTAAATCGAACCCAATGTAAATTTCGTGAGAGCCTCTGTTATAAGGGTTTAATCCATTGATTGAATAATCATAAGAGTAGCCCATATACCAATTGGACTGTGGCCAAATTTGGAAGATAGCTGATAGTGTTTCCACGTTCCTTAGCGTAGTTCCAAATAAGAAAACATCGTCGTAGATAAAGGCAGCATTCAAGTCCATTTGTAATGGTGCATCTTTAACGTATTTTACTAAAGCACCTGGTCTAAACTTCAAGGTTTCAGAAATATCAAATATGTAAGCACCGCCTAAGAAAATATGCTGGTCTTGCTCTGTTCTAATAGCTGTTCCATCAGCATTAGTAGTTTTAAGATTTTCCTTTATCAAGTAAGGTGCAGAAAGACTTAATTTCAATCGTTCGCTGAAATAGTATAGACCTACACCAACATTCGGTTTCCAACTATTTACCCTACCAGTAAATGATGGATCGCCAGGAATAAAGGTGGTTACTTTACTAAGGTCGGCATCGTAGTTTCTGAAACCGCCGTGCATACCAAATTGTAAGTTACCTTCATTCAGTTCTAACCTATAGGCACCACTTATGAATAAGTGATTTGTAGTAAAAATACCTACTCTATCGTGCATAGCGTTTAAGCCAACACTAAAGTTCTTACTTACAGGGCTATGTCCTTGAAAGAAGTAAGTTTTAGGACCGCCTTCAATACCTACCCATTGGTTACGATAAAAAAGAACACCACTCATTGCATCTCTAGAGCCTGCATAAGCAGGATTGTAACCAAGACCACTGATAAAGAATTGTGAAAACTTAGGGTCTTGTTGTGCGTAACAACCAATGCCAGTTGAAAGCAACATAATTAGGAAAAGCAGCTTTTTCATCGGCGTATGGTAATGTATTTAACTACAGATTCGTTGGTATCTTTTAATTTTACTACTATGAAGTAGGTTCCATCTGGAACTGGACCGCCACCGGCAACAAGGCCTTCATTGGCATGACCATCCCAGTTGTTTTTGTATTCTTCATCTTTGTAAACGAGGCTTCCCCAGCGGTTATAAACCGAAAGTTCAATTTTCATTGCCTCAATATCGCCAATGCGAAAGGTGTTGTTAAACTCATCACCATTTGGAGAGAACCCATCTGGTATTCGGATATCGCCAATTCTTAAAAATGGTACTATCCTAATAATGATCGTATCTAGAGCACAAAGCGGAGGGTTATTGAAATCGCATACATAGTAAAGTATGGTATCGCGTTCATTAGTTAAACCCGCCTTAGGTATATAGGTAAAATCGCCATTGTTTGCACCATTGGTAGCTCTTTGGGCAATTGTACCGTGCTTTGGGAATTTAATAATAGTTATAGTCCTTGGGTCATAACCTTTAGGGAAAGTATTATTCCTATGCGGATAAATATCTAAGAACTTCGTAGTGTTGGCAATAACAAAGCTATCTACTCTTGCTCTTGGAGGTACTATATTATCAGGATCGTCGCAATCTGTAATTCTTGCAGTAAAGGCATAATTTCTGGTATAACCACTCCACCAAGTATTTAGTGAACGTACATTACCAAATCCATAAGGTGAACCCACCATAGGGTCAACAATATCTGCTGGGGTAGCTAACCAAGTATGGCAATTACTATCGCAGCCATCTAAATTGGTATTTCCGAACGGGATATTGCTATCGTCAAAATACATTTTGTTTGGCAAAGCACTCGGTCGTACCGATCTACTTTTGAAACCTATTGGATTAAACTCTGCATCATAGATGGAGTAATTAGATAAACCCGCAATTACATCTAGCTGCACTTGTATTTGTGTACCTGCTCTTACTTTGTTACCCAAACCATCTAAACCGTTCCAGTTAACGCAGTTAGGTCCTGATAATAAGAATCGGTTAAATCGCACATCTCGGGTATTGGCTTGGTATCCAGGTTGCCCATTCAACTCTATGTACATATCGCAGTAACAGAGCTTATCAGGTACTAGTGAAATACAATACCTACCAGCATCGCAACCAGCTAATCTTGGTTGTACATTTAACTTAGCAGGAATACCACTTGGAAATAAAAGCGGATCTGGATCATTTAAGAAAATCTTGTATTCTGGGTAGTAATACTTGTAATCTCTTGAACGTCTGTCAAATTCAACATCACCTGTATTAGTTAGTCCTGTTCTATTACAAGTTACTGAGAAACCGAACGGACGGCAGCCATTCATATCGAACAGCGTTACTATACTATCGCTTGAGTAAATATAAAACTTTGTATAAACAGGGTTATTGATGCTGTTAGCGTTCATATCCCAGTTTTTGGACCATAACCTACCATCCCTAGTTTGTCCATCACGCTCTACCGTAATATCAAAATGCCTAATAGCGAAGTTCCTGTTAAATACGTTAGCTGGAGGTGGCGTAGTTGGGTTATCTGGGTTAAACTCAATATAATAATCGCCTGACAATAATGGCTGATAAACAAAGCCATCGTAACCAGTGGCACCTGCTAAAGCACGAGGACCAGCAACAGCTTCTTCATAGTTTCTAATATAACCCCTGCCTCTTCTTGGGATTGGTTCTGGACCAATAACTACGTTTCCGTTAGGGTCTTTTATCCTGAAATAACCTTGCAAGAACGATGAAGAGTCTACGAAGTTATCAGAGAACACTTGCCCAAAGCCAAAGTGGATTTTTTCACGGCCAGGATCTGCAATAGAAATATATAATCGCTCATTTGGGTTTGCTAGGTAACTAGCGAACTTAGTTAGCGTAGGGTTCAATATTTCTAGGTTTACCTGCAAATCTGGTCGGGGTATCAATTGCTTGGTACCCTCAGCCACCACAGGCTGTACTACGTTTAATAGCACCACCAAAGCCAGCAGTTGTTTCAATAAATTAGTAGCTCTTTTCATATAATTAATTTGAGGTGCGTTTTAGGCTCTCTTTGCTTTTTCCCACAATACAGATTGCGAACCTTTGTAATAGCGCGCCATCCCTTGAAATACGGAAATGTTCTGCATAAGGAAGAAATAAGGTATAAATAGAAATTTCAATTTTAGCTTCTTTTCCTGAAGTATGCTGCCCAACAAAGCAGAACCATAAAACAGGAATTGACCTATGAGTAAAATGAAATAAGATTGATTTTGGGGTAATGCCACTACCAATGTCAAGTTTATAGGAATTAGTAATGCCATTGCTACAGGTGTTACGCTCCAGCGCAGAACACGATGCGATATGTACTGGAAGCTTAACAAGCCGTATTTGAATACATTCAAAACGGGTGCCAATCTTATGATTGATTGTATGCCACCTGCACAAATTCTAACCTTGCGCTTCATTTCTTCTTTAACATCGGCTGTTGGCTTTTCAAATGCCATAGCTGCTGGCTCATATACTACCCTATAACCAGATTGCGCTATGCGCATACTAATCATAAAATCGTCCAAAAGGGTATCTTTTTCTACTGGGGTAAACAAGCTTCTACGGATTGAAAAAAGCTCCCCTGCAGCTCCTACAACAGTATTTAATTCACTATCCCACTTTTTAAGTGCGCTTTCGTATTTCCAATAAGCACCCTCGCCTGCCCCACTTGCGGTTTCGGCATCGCTTAATAAAATTCGCTTAGCACCTGCTACGCAGCCTACTTTTTCTGATGCTACAAAGTGCTTAACAATCTCTTGGATAGCTTCTTTATTAAGGAGAGTATTTGCATCAGTAAACACTACTATTTCTGAGTTTACATGTTGCATGCCTCTGTTCATTGCCATTATTTTACCTGCTCTTTTTCCCTGATGTAGAACTTCTATCCCATTTTGAGAAGCCAAGTACGACTCGCTGCCATCAGTTGAACCATCAGTTACAAAGAGTATCCGAAGTTGGTTAATTTGGTATGTAAGTTCCAGGCAGTTTTTTACTTTCTGTGGTAAAAAATCTAGTTCGTTGTATGAAGCTATTAATAATGTAACAGTAGGCCATTCTTTTGGGTAGCTAACCTTTGGTCTAGGATTAAAAACACGCTTTAGCCTTACCATAAGGTACAAAACAAAGCCATAACCTACATAAGAGTAAACTACCAAAGCAAGTAAAGACCAAAAAACAGCTTGAAGAATGAACATCTTGGGTTTGTTTACGGAAGGTAAGTTTTGCTTATAAAGCCCAGTTTATTTAAAAATTTTACCCTCAATATTAAATTTTAGGGCTAATGTGTGATATGGTAGCTTTTTTATTCAAGGAAAAACTATGCCAAAAAACTGACCAGTTTTAGAAATCTTGGCGCAAACCAAAATTTAAATAATTTTTATTTAGAACTGCATTCTATCAAGAATCCAATTTCCAATTATGAAACTAAATTTCCCAAAATGAAATTTGTCTATATGTAAGTTTTATAAAGAAAAGCTATTTTTGAAGTCCTGTAACCTGCCTAGATGAAGATAAAAAATGGATATTTTTACTACTAGCGCTTATATATATCTTATATATAGGACCTTACAACTTTTAGTACTTACAAAAGTATTTACTATTTTCGTGCTGCAATAGTGTAATTAATACCACCGAAAGTTATAAATATAGCTTAGGTACAATAGTTGTTTGTAGTTGCATAAATTCTTAATGTTAACTTTTGCTTACTATGGATAAGAAAACTATACTGATTATTGACGATGAAGATATGGTAAGAAGCTTCTTGGAGCATTACTTCAAAAAGCACTTTAATGTAGTTTCAAAACCAGATGGTGCAACCGCATTAGAATTCCTTTTAAATGAAAATGAGGTTCACGCAATTGTTGCTGATTTAAACATGCCCATAATGAATGGCTTAGATTTTATAAAGGCTGTTCGTAATCAGAAAAAACTGGCCATGCTGCCAATCATTGTGCTATCAGGTAACGAAAAAAGTGTTTCTAAGATAACTGCTTTGAACCTAGGAGCCGATGATTATGTGGTTAAACCATTTAATCCCGAAGAAATTTTAGCTCGACTTAATTCAATTTTCAGGCGAATGACTGCTTTAGAATCGCTTTACTCAGAATAATTTTAAAATACCTTTTATATGGATCAAGTATCTGATCCAGAATCCATTACTTACTCTTCCTTTATGTCGTTTATACTAGATCTTAACAAAATACAGCAAGATAACTTGCAAGATATTGGTCCTCAAACGGTTTCCGTTATTGAGCGTATACAACGGCAACAACTTCGCTTAGAAGCTGGTAATAACAACAAACCCATTAAGGTCCCATTTGGGAAACGATTGTTTGATATTTTAGTATCTGGAACAGCGCTACTTATTTTAAGCCCTATCATACTTATTGTTGGAATACTTTTAAAAATTGAATCTAGAGCACCAATATTTTTCGTTTCAAAGAGAGTAGGACAAGGATACAAGGTTTTCGATTTAATAAAGTTCCGTTCTATGATACCTGATGCTGAGGCTAAATTGAAGGATTTGGCTAAGTTAAACATATACGTATCTGAACAAGAGAAGTACGATCGTTGTGCTAATTGCCGCAAACAAGGCAAAGAATGCGATGGTATTAAGCTATTTGATGGCAGGAAGGAAATTTGCGAAACCTTATTCCTTGAGCAAAAGAAATCTGAAAATGCCTTTACCAAACTAAAGAACGACCCTAGGGTAACTCCACTTGGAAAGTTTTTGCGTAAAAGTAGTATTGATGAACTACCACAGCTAATTAATATTTTTAAAGGTGATATGAGTTTAGTAGGCAATAGACCATTGCCTTTGTATGAAGCTGAAAAGCTAACTACCGATACCTACAGCAAACGCTTTATGGCTCCTGCTGGTTTAACAGGACTTTGGCAAGTAACTAAGGGTAAAACCCCGCTTACTGAACGCCAACGTATGGAACTAGATAATAAGTATGCCGATAACTATGGCTTAAAAATGGACCTTGAAATAATTTTTAAGACCATTCCAGCTATGTTAAGTAACGATTAACTATTAGTGCATAACCTATTTTCAGCCAAACAACAGCCTTTCTGTGAGTTTATTATTTCAAATACCAGTAAGTCTTTTACAAATTTTACCAGGTATATTTCTTGTTTTCCCAGCCCTTTTGCAGCTTATAGCACGCATTAAAGGTTATGCGAAGAGTACTCCAGATTTTAATCCTACAACCAATTTCGGGCTAATTATTACTGCTTATGGCGATGCTGAAATAAGCATACCCCTAATTGATTCTTTATTAAAGCAACGCTATCAAAACTTTGTTATTTACTTGGTGGCAGATAGTTGTGATACATCTAATATCAACTTTTCAGACGACCGACTAGTAATTCTTGAACCTGCTCAAAAACTTGGAGGTAAAGTAAAATCTATCCTTTATGCAATGGATAAATATGTAACTAAACATGCCTACACCATTGTTTTTGACCCAGATAACTTGGCACATCCAGATTATCTAGGCCATATGAATAACTATTTTAATAAGGGTTTTGTAGCTGTCCAAGGTCAACGAACTGCCAAAAACTTAGATACCATCTATGCCTGCTTAGATGCAATGGGCGAAGCCTATAATAACTGTACTTCCAGAAGAGTTCCTTTTACCATTGGTAGTTCAGCAACAATTGCAGGTAGCGGAATGGGAGTTGAAACTATAAGGTATAAGGCTATCCTAGAAAAAGCCCTTACCGATAGTAACAATACTGTAATTGTTGCTGAAGATAAAATTTTGCAGAGTGCCTTGGTTTTAGACGGTTTCCAAATAGCCTATAATACAGAAGCACTTGTTTACGATGAAAAAGTAAGTACCGATGGGCAGGTACAAAGGCAACGCGCTCGCTGGATAAACAGTTACTTCAAATACTTTGTCCTTAACAAAACGCTCATAAAGCGTTCGCTTAAAACTTTTAATCTTAACCAAATAATTTACAGTATCATAGTTGTTTACCCACCCATGTTTATCATGGTGGGTTTCGCGCTTTTAGGAGGATTCTTACAGTTGATACTTGATTATACGCTTGCTTGGCCTGTTTTCTTGTGCTTGGTTATATTCACTTTAAACTTCTTGTATTCCCTTAAGGTAATGAACGCGCCTAGACCTATTTGGCTTTCATTATGGGGGATTCCGTTATTTGTAAAGAAACAAATAGCAGCTACACTTAATATCAAACAAAGTAATAAAGACTTCCTCACTACAACCCACGATAGGTTTTTTACTATTGATGAAGTTTTGTATGCTGAAAAAATGGGATGGACTATCCCAGTAAAAAAGGCTTCAGCACCAGTAAAAATCCTACAAGTAATTCGTCAGGGTTCGTTTGGGGGCGGTGAAACATACTTAAATACACTTATTCACCAATTAGATTCCTCAGAACATGAATCAATTGTTGTGGCGTTTACTGATGGTGAAATGATTAAGCGACTTAATAGTAGTGGCTATAAAACATACGTAATTGCCTATAAAGGATTCTTTCATCTGGGTTTAGTAAAAAGAATTTACCAAATTCTGAAGGCTGAAGAAATTGAACTAGTACACGCTCATGGGACCAAAGCTTGCCTAAATGCCTTATGTGCTGCTCTAATTGCTGGCGTAAAAGTAGTTTATACCGTTCATGGCTGGAGTTTTCATGATGGGCAAAGCAGTTTATACTTTAAAGCCAGAAAGTTTGTTGAACGTTGGTTAGTTAAAAACGTAGATAAAACCATTGTTGTAAGTAATAGCAACTTGAACGATGCTAAAGGTTTTGATGGAGATTTTACTGTAATACAAAATGGTATAGATACTATTAGGTTTAACCCAAACAACGTGATAGGTGTAAATAGAGGTCATTACCAGCTAGATAACTCCGATTTTATAATTGCAAGTATTGCCAGACTTACCCACCAAAAGGGCCCACTAGTACTAATTCAGGCATTTTCAGATGTTGTTAAAGTAATTCCAAATGCCAAACTTCTTTTTGTAGGCGGTGGTGAATTGGAAGAAGCTGCAAAAGCAGAAGTGGTTAACCTAAAACTTGAAGGCAAAGTTCGCTTTGCCGACTTCTCTGGTTCAGTTGCTGAAATTTATAAAACAATTGATTTGTTCGTTTTGCCTTCACTTTGGGAAGGCTTCTCATTGAGTTTATTAGAAGCTTTAGCTATGGAATGTCCTGTAATTTGCTCAGATTACCCAAGCAATACAGAAATAGTAAAGCATAAAGAAACTGGTTTAGTATTCCCCGTATCAGATGCAAAGGCACTTGCCAATGTAATTATATGGGCTCATAATAATCCTGAAAGTGTGGCTCAGTATGTAAAAACCGCTGCTGAAATTGTAAGAAACAACTATGATTTTAGCCGTGTGCTACATGATAATCAACTGGTTTACAGAGAAATGACACGCTTTGTTCAACCAGCCTCAAAGGAAGTAACACCTGTTCACGTTTAAATGGCATCAGATAAAGGATATTGGATAAGCTCCGGAACCTATACCTTCCTTACGAGGATAGCAACTGTGCTATTTGGTTTCGGGACTTTCTTTTTCCTTGTTCGCCTGCTAACAGAGGCCGATTTTGGTGCTTTTAGTTTGTTTTTAACTACCACTTCGCTTATTGAAGTAGCTAGGAACGGCCTTATCCAAAACGCTCAAATTAAGTTTACCGCGACTGCTACACCAGAAGAATATCCTAAAATTCTAAAGGCATCACTTATTCTAAATATCTTTCTATCAGTACTTTCTATTGTTATTCTATACCTGATTGCGCCTTATTTAGCTAAGATTTGGGATAGCCCTGAAATGGAACAAATGCTTAAAATTTACTGCATTACTATAGTAGTGCTAATTCCATTTACCCAGTTTAATTTTTTACAGCAGGCAAATCTTGATTTTAAAGGTGTATTTTATACAACCATGCTCAGGCAGGGACTTTTCTTTGGGGTTATCATTACTTACCACCTCATATTCAGACCATTTAACTTAGTTGAATTGGCTTGGTGGCAAGTGTTTTCTTCAGGTATTGCGAGTTTGTTATCGTTTTACTTTGTCCGCAATTACTGGGTAAGTTCAAAAGGCATTCCTTGGGAATGGGTAAAAAAGCTTTTCAACTTCGGGAAGTATGTATTTGGTACCAACCTAAGTGCAATGATTTTCCAGAGTATAGATCAGTTTATGATAGGTAAATACTTAGGTCCTGCGCCAGCGGGTTTATTTAATGTATCTATGCGGGTTACCAACTTGGTAGATGTGCCCATAAGTACAGTTGTATCGGTGGTATTCCCACAAAGCAGCAAGTTCCAAGGCGAAAACCAAAAGCAAAACATGAAAGATATGTTTGAAAAAAGCACAGGCTTTATGCTTGCGCTAATTCTGCCAGCTTGTTTTGTTACCCTACTATTTCCTGAACTCATCATAACCATAGTTGCTGGTAAAAACTATGCGGTTGAAGGTGCTAATGTACTCAGAGTAACAATCTTATCAATTATGGTTCAGCCATTTTTAAGGCAATTTGGCACCATGTTAGATAGCAGCGGAAAGCCTGAAGTTAACTTCTATGCCTTATTAGGTATGGCAATAGTAAACGTGGTGCTAAACGTTGTATTCATACAGCAATTTGGTATTATGGGAGCTGCATTCGGTACACTTACTAGTATGGCTATTTTCGCTGTATTGGCCAGATTTATTCTAAAGTCCAATTTCGATATTAGCTTTATTACCTCTATCAAATACATTTTCGTTTTCTACGGAAAAGCATTCATCTATATTAAGAACCTAGGAACATCAAAGTAACAATGGAAAAGCTACCTCAAAACATCCCCTTTGTATTTATGGGGCTTCAAAGTTGGTTTTTAGAGATAGGTTCTAATGCTAGAAATATGGCTGTGGAGTTAAGTAAAACTCATCCAGTGCTATTTATAAATCCAGCTCTTGATAGGATTACCTTGCTTAGAAAGCCACAAACTGCCTCGTTCCAAAAGCATTACGAAATTTTAAAGAATAAGGAGTCTTTAATTCAACAGGTGGCACCTAACCTTTGGGTGTATTCACCTGATGTAATTATGGAATCTATCAATTGGCTGAAGGTAGAATCGTTGCACGATTATTTAAATAAAAAGAACAATGACTTATACGCAAAAGCCATTACCGATGCTACTGCAAAACTAGGTTGGGATAAGTATGTGCTTTTTAATGATAATGAAATAATAAGGGCCTTGCACCTAAAAGAAATGCTTAACCCTTTGGTAAGTATTTACTATATACGTGATTACCTAGCTAAAGTTGCCTATTGGATGCGCCATGGTACTCGGTTGGAGCCAACCACTATTGCTAACTATGATTTAGTAGTTACTAATAGCCCATTGTTAGCAGATTATGCTCTTCCTTATAATAAAAACACTTACTCTATAGGCCAAGGTTGTGATGTTGTGCGCTTTTTAGAAGGTCGGAATGCTGAAAAGCCTGAACCTATGAAAGCAATTGACGTTAAAGTGATTGGTTATATAGGCGCTCTTGTACATTTCAGGCTTAATATCCCTTTGTTAGAGAAAATAGCAGCTTCATTTCCACAATACAAGCTCGTGCTTGTTGGTCCTGAAGACGATGAGTTTAAGGCATCGGCATTACATCAAATGCCGAACGTGGTGTTTATTCCAAACCAGCCAGAGTCTATTTTGCCTGCTTACATCAACTCATTTGATGTTTGTATTAACCCTCAGCTTTCTAACGAGGTAACCGATGCTAACTATCCAAGAAAAATAGATGAATACTTAGCTATAGGCAAACCTGTAGTAGCTACTTATACCCGCACGATGGAAGGTATTTTTGGCGATTATGCATACTTAGCAAAATCAGATGCCGATTATATAGCACTCATTGCCAAGGCATTGAACGAAAACTCCCCTTCCCTTTCAGAGAAAAGAAGCGAATTTGCATCCCATCATACTTGGGAAGAAAATGTAAGTCAGTTACTTAAGCATACTCAGCATACATTACAAGCAAAACAAGGTTATGTTGCAACGCATTAAGGCTTACGCTGAAATCAACCAATCCTTTAAGGAATTTCTGATTTGGTGTATATCCCCGCCAAGGCAAGCAAAACCTAGATGGTGGGTACGGATTTTCTTAACCCCATTTATTCATAAGTTTGGAAAAGGAACCGTAATTAGACATAGTGTAAGGATGGATATCCTCCCTTGGCATAGTTTCAAAATGGGAAAATTCTCAATCATTGAAAGTTATTCCACCATTAATAATGGTGTTGGAAACGTTGAAATTGGCTCAAATACGCTGATTGGCATTTCAAACACTTTAATAGGTCCGATTTTTGTTGGAAGTAACGTGATTACCGCCCAAAATGTTGTAATGAGTGGTCTAAACCACAACTATACCAATATCCAGGTGCCTATTATGCACCAAGAAGTTAGTACCAAATCTATCCATGTATCAGACGGTTGCTGGATAGGCGCAAATGCAGTAATTACTGCAGGCGTTACAATTGGTAAAAATAGTGTAGTTGCAGCAGGTTCGGTTGTAACCAAATCAGTACCAGATTATTGCGTGGTAGGTGGTAACCCAGCGCGTGTATTAAAACAATACAATACAATTACCAAACAATGGGAAAGGCCAAACAGCTAAACCCACCAATTTTATGAAACAAGAGAAAGAAAAACTATCGGCCAAAGATGAAGTAATCCAATGGATGACTATAGCTTTCGTATTTGTGGTTTGTCTTGGTCTATTTCTTAAAATACTATTCTTTTAATATTAATGAGCCATTTTAAGCCCGATGTATCGGTAGTTATTGTTAGTTGGAATACCAAAGACTTGCTCAGAAGCTGTTTAAAAACAGTATTTGAGCAAACTAAAGAAGTATTGCTTGAAGTATTCGTGGTTGATAACAACAGCCCCGATAACAGCGCTGGTATGGTTGCTGAAGAATTTCCTCAAGTTAAACTAATTGCTAATCCTGATAATAAAGGCTTTGCCGCTGCCAATAACCAAGCTTTAGAGGTTTGTACAGGCAAATATATTTTACTCTTAAATCCTGATACTGAAATTGTTGATGGAGCTATTGATAAACTAGCTGCTTACTATAAAGCCCACGAAGCTAAAAAGCTTGGAGTATTAGTATGTAAGCTACTGAACGACGATGGCTCGCTTCAGAAATCGGTTAATAAGTTCTATAATTTCTGGCGTAGCTTCCTAGATAATAGGTTTATGTATAATGTACTTTCACAATTTAGTGCAAGTACTCGTATGCTAACCTCGCATTGGGAACATGATGAGTCTAGAGCCATTGATTGGGCTTATGGCGCAGTAATGTTTTACAGCCGTGAAGTGCATGATAAGGTAGGCGTTCTTGATGCTCGCTTCTTTATTTATGCTGAAGAGATGGATTACTTTATGCGAGTGAGTAAAGCAGGCTTCACGAACTGGTTTATTCCCGATGTGAGAATAATCCATTATGGGAAAAGTAGTTCCAGACAAAGACGCGGAGCCATGTTTATCCAGAATTATAAGAGCTTTTATTTGTTTCTAAAAAAGCATTACAGCTTCTTAGATTTAATCGCATACCGCCTCAGAGCACAGATTTACCTGTTTTTATGGTATTTCAAGTTCAGTTTAGGTAGTTCAGAAGAAGATAAACTACAGAAAGAAGTCTATTGGCAAACTATTCGCTGGCACTTCAGTAAAGATAGTTTTTCAAACTAATAATTAACCTGTAACTAGGAAATCAAATGAAAGGATTTAACCTGCCTGTTATTCAAGATACAGATCGAGCCAAGAACCTATTGGCATCGTTCCGTAACTTCTTGGATGAAAAAGGTTTATTGGACTTTACCACATTTGCCTTAGCCTTGGCTATGAGTGCTGCTGCCGTTTACCCAATGTATGGTGAACTTGGCTACAAAGCTGGCCTATTGGTAATTATTGGAATTTTAGCTTTCCCAATCATTTTTATATGCCTATTCAATTTACAAATGGGCGTTGTAATTGTTTTGGGGTTATCCTTTGTATTGCTGGGCATTAAACGTTTCCTTGGCGATGTACCTATTGGTACTGCAATGGACGGACTGATAAGTGTAATGCTTGCTGGTTTGTTTATTAAGCTAGTATTAGAACGTAAGATAGTGTTTGGGTCTAACCCTGTATCAATAATGCTTTTGTTATGGTTCTTTTATAACTTTTTACAGGTTTTAAACCCTTATGCTGAAAGCAGAGAAGCTTGGATGTACACCGTAAGAGGTATTGGTTTCTTTATTGTACTATACTTCATTATAACTAAAGCCATTACAAGCGTTAAAGTAGTTAAAATGCTGGTTTGGAGCTGGTTAATTATGGCAATTATTGCTGCACTATATGGTTTAAAGCAAGAATACTTCGGCTTTTTTCAAGCTGAAACAATTTGGATAAACGCGGATCAGGAACGTTTTAACTTACTTTTCATCCACGGACGCTTCCGTAAGTTTAGCTTCTTCTCAGACCCAATGGTGTTTGGCTTTGTATGCGCCTATACAGGAATGATGTGCTTGGCTTTAATGATTGGCAAATTTAAACCACTTACTAAGATTATTTTAGGAGGTTTTTTCATCATCTTTATGATGGCTATGTTCGCCAGCGGTACTCGTTCTGCATTCGTAATGATACCTGCTGGAATTGCATTCTTTGCCCTGATTACATTTAAAAGATGGATTGTGATATCGGCAATTGCTGGATTTATACTATTGGTAATAGTGGTACTAATGCCTACTGTAAACAATGCTCACTTTAGAGTAAAAACAGCCTTCCAACCACAAACTGACGATAGTTACCAAGTAAGAGCTAAAAACCAGAAGCGTATCCAACCATTTATACAGCAGCACCCTATGGGTGGTGGCCTAGGTAGCGTTGGAGTTTGGGGTAAAAAGTTTACACCGCATAGTATGCTTGCCAACTTCCCACCAGACTCTGGCTATATGCGTGTAGCTGTAGAAGCAGGTTGGATTGGATTAGGCTTATACCTTTCTATGCTATTTGTAGCAATGAAAACAGGTATTCAAAACTACTTCCGAATGAAAGACCCTGAGTTACGCTCCTACATGCTAGCAACGCTCATTACTTTCTTTATTTTGATTTTAGCAAATTTCCCACAAGAAGCAATCATACAGCTGCCAACCAATGTAATTTTCTTCATTGTTATGGCGCTATTAACCAAACTTAAAACTTTAGAAGAAGAGAGGATACTAGAAACGAATGTGGCACGGCAATAATTTGCCAAGTTGGATTAACCCAATTATTCCTTTCGGAAAGCAGCTCAAAGCTCTATCAGAACAGGAATTGGAACAACTTTGCCTTCGGTTAGCTAAGTTTAAACACCCTAACCCATTGGTTTCTATTGTAATACCTGTTTTTAATGAAGAACAAAATATAATAGCCACTTTAGATAGCCTAAGCCATACCATAAGCGATAAAGCTATTGAAATTGTGCTAGTAGATAATAACAGTACCGATAGCACCACACATACAATAACTTCTTTGGGGTTATCTTATGTAAGCCAGACTATTCAAAGCGTGAGTTATTCACGCCAGAAAGGTTTGGAGGTTGCTAAAGGAAGCATCATTATCAATTGCGATGCCGATACACTATATCCGCCTTCTTATATAGATATCTTAACCAATCAATTGGAAAGGGATAACGATATAAGCTGCGTATATACAAAGTATTCGTTTTTACCTTCTGAGTTCCGAACTCGACTAGATTACATTCTTTATGAAAAAATATCTGGTATGTTGTTCAGAATTAGAAGACTAAGAAAAGAGTACTTAAATGTAATGGGTTTTTGCTTTGCCTTCCGCAAGGCCGATGCTTTAACAATAGGAGGTTTTAACACCTCTCGCCCATTATGGAGCGATGGCTGGATGGCTATGAAGCTTCTTAAACTGGGAAAAATTAAACTAATAACCAACGAGAAGGCTCGCGTTTTCACAAGTGATAGGCGGCTTCAAGTACACGGTTCGCTCTGGAAAGCCTTTTTTTTCCGAGTGAAAAAAGAAAAAAGCCGCATTAAGGAATACTTTATGCTTTCAACACTTAAACCTAATTAGAAACAAATACAAAAATATGAATATGCGCTACTTACTCATCTTTACCCTACTTTTTGCCTTAATAGGCAAGCAGGAGGTGCTTGCACAGAAAGTGAATTGGGATCATATTATTTTACCTCCCGATAGCTTAACAGATAATGTTGAAGAAAAGCTTGTTCAGATTGCCTGGGCAAATTTTCCCCAAAACCAATCTAAATATGCCGATATAGCTATTTCAAAATCGAAATTGCAATATGCCAAATTCTCGTTTCTGGAAAACTTTGGAGCGGGTGTGCAAATCAATTCACAAGCAGGCCAACCTGCAACAAATAGTATTGGTGGTCCAGGAGGCACTATTCAGCAAGTTACCACAACAACTTCTTTACCAAGATTTGGGTTTGGCATACAATTTGGTATAGGTCAAGTATTAACAACACCTTTTAAAGTTAAAACTGCAAAAGAGGAATTAAGAAAAGCTGAACACGAGCTTAACCTTCAAAAAATGTTAGTAAGGAAAGAAGTGATTACTCGTTACAACACTTATAAAGCAGCCTACGAAGTATTAAGACATTACGCAGGTATTATTGAGGAAGTGAAAACATCTCATAGCGTTGCAGTTAAAAACTTTGAAAACGGTACCATTGCTTTAGATGTGTATCAACAAAGTTTAGGATTGCTAAACCAAAATGAGGAGCGATTAATAGCCGCTAAGTACAATTTAAAGATTACCAAAGCTAACTTAGAAGAGTTACTTGGAGCCAAACTAGAAGAAATTATACAACAATAAGGTACAATGGAGCTAATTGAAATTTTAAAAACCCTCGCAGCCCGTAAATGGCTTTTGATAATCATCCCGATCATCACTGGTTCACTTACTTATTTTGCGGTGCGCTCTACGCCCAGAACTTATAAGAGTAGGGCACAAATAGCTACAGGTATTACTGAAGCTGCAAGCTTATCTTTATCAAGTGATAAGGAATTTTTACAGCCTTTTATAATTGATAATCGCTTCAATAACCTTACTGAAATTGCTAAAAGCAAATTGGTATTTGATAAAGTTGGTGCTGAGCTCTTGTTACATGATTTAACCGATAAAAAGCCTTACAGAACCCCTAAAAAGGAAGCTTTAGATAAAGTTAAGTATGATAGAAAAGCTATCATAAACCTTCTCCAAACTAAGCTTGCCACTGCTGAACCTATTAATGGTACTCCAGAGCAGGAACGTTCTCTTCAAAAAGTATTAGAGGTTTATGGTTACGATATTATTTCATTGTTAAACAAAATGATGATTGCTCGTATCCCTGATACTGACTTCATTAAGTTTGAAATTGAAACAGAAAACCCTGCTTTAACTGCAGCTGTAGTAAATACTTCAACTATTAAGTTGATTGATTACAGCCAGTACATGAAATCAAGAAGGTCTAACAACTCTGTTGGATATTTTGAAAAACTAACAATCAGTAAGAAAAAGGACCTTGACGATAAAGTTGCTGAATTAAAGCGCTTTAAGCAAGATAACCAAGTTATGAACTACGACGAGGAAACTCGTACTTTAATTGAGCAAATCAAAAGTTTAGAAGAGCGTCTGCAAGCCGAGCGTGAGAAAATCCCTGCTATGCAAGCTGCTTTAAATAACATAGATAACAAGTTTTCTCCTAACGAACGTAAGTACTTTGAAGACCAAGCTGGTGTATTTAACCGCCGCCTCATTGCTTCAAACGCAAGATTAACAACGCTTAGCCAACGCTACTACACCACTGGTTTCGATAACGAGCGTTTAAGAGATTCAATCTTCGATCTACGTAAATCTTTAGATTATGAAGTTCGTCGTAGTGCAGATGGTTTCTTGTTAAACCCTAACGCTACCAAACAAGAACTAGTGGTTCGTAAAATGAATACCGAATTAGACCTTCAAATGGCAAAGTCTAACGTAGGTAGCATTCAGCGTGAAGTAGGCAGATTAAAGTCGTTAACTGGACGTTATGCACCAATTGAAGCTGCATTAAGTTCATTAGAGCGTGATATTAGCTTAGCAAAAGATGCCTATATGATGGCTATGAATAAGTTTAGCGTTGCTCAATCTGAGCAGTTAAATAACATTAGTAATTTGCGTGTTGTTGAAGTAGGTCAAACTCCTGAATATCCTGAAAGTCAGAAACTGGCTATCTTACTTGCCTTAACTATTATAGTAACTTTACTAGTGGTAGTGGTAATCATATTCATGTTAGAATACTTCGACCAAAGAGTAAAGTCAGCTTCTCGCTTCCGCAGAATCGCAGGTTTACCAGTAATTAGTTCGGTAAACTTATTACCAAATGGTAACTTAGATTTACGCAAGGCATTTAATCAAACTGAAAACCCTGACGATGTAACGCTATACAAAGCTTACTTACGTCACATCAGAAACATTTTTGTTGAAGATGGTAGCCAGGCTTTCTTATTCACAGGTTTCAATGGCGATGAAGGTAAAACAACCCTTATCACTTCACTAGCAGTATCATTAGCCTTATTGAACAAGCGTGTTCTTGTGATTGATGCTAACTTTAAAAACAATGGTTTAACAAGTGCATTCTTCGCTAAGCAAGTTTTGGTGAAAGATGAACCACTAACTTCAGAGTCTGTAAGCCCTACTGATTTACCTCAAATTGATGTAGTAGGTACTAAAATTCAGGCTATGAGCCCAGCAGAAATTTTAAGTACTAATGGTTTTGAGCACTTTATGGCAGAAGCCAAGAAAAACTACCACTATATCTTAATTGAATCTGCCTCATTAGAGCGCAACTTCGATGCTGAGGAATTATTACCTTATGCTGATAGAGTAATTGCAGTATTCGCAGCTAGCGAACCTTTACGCGAAGATGACAAAGCTCGCTTACGTTTCTTCTCAGAACTAGGTCATAAGTTTATGGGTGCTATTCTTAACCAGGTTAAGAAAGAATACCTAGAAGATATTGTGAGCCAACAAAGCAAGAAAACTTTCAAATGGTTTGGCAGAAGCTCAAATGCACAAGGTGCAGCTAGCATTGCCCTGTAAATCAAGTGAATAGAAAAGAGTTCTTACAAAGAGCAAGTAGTTTGGGAATAGCCAGTTTAGCTGGCTATTCCCTTTTTGTTGAAAACAACCTTATAGAAATTACGAACCATAAACTGGTTCAGCCTCACTACCCTACCCGCTTGCGGATTGCTCAGATTTCCGACTTGCATATGGGTGGTATGGCAACGAATTACCAAAAGGTAGCGGAACTATTACACCAAATTAATCCAGACTATATCCTTATTACAGGCGACACTTTCGATAGCAGAAACGATGTAAAGGCGTTTAATGAATTTATGCGTCATTACCCTAAGCACATACCCACTTTTGCTTGTATTGGAAATTGGGACATTCAGTCAGATTTGGGTGTTGATAGGGTTATGGGAATACTATCCCAAAACGGAATTACCGTCCTAAGAAACAAACATCAGCATATCTCTTTAGCTGAAAAATACTCGATGAATTTAATAGGGGTAGATGATTCAAGGGAAGGGAACCCAAGATTGATGAAGGCGATTAAAGGAATGCCAACAGCTACCATCAATATAATTATGCATCACTGCCCTGTGGAATTTAGAAGGGTAAAGTTTCTGCGTAAAAGGTTTCCGAACAAAGTTCCCTATCCTGATTTATGTTTAGCCGGCCATACCCATGGCGGACAAATAAATTTTTTCGGATATAGACCAATACTACCCGTAGGTTCCGGAGGGTATGCAGCAGGCTGGTACCACGAAGGCAGATGCAACCTTTATGTGAACAGAGGAATTGGCACCACCAAATTCCCCTTTCGCTTCATGAACCGACCTGAAATAGCTGTGTTTGAGTTTACTAATAAGGGCTAGAATATTCGATACCCTAAAGAAAACCCCATCCAAATATTAGCCTTATAGGGTTTAGGAATGGGTGATGTTTCAATAATTTTTTCTGCTGCAAATAGCAGCCCATAACTAAACTGCTTGTTTTCAAGACTGAATATCAATGGTATAGAGTACGATGGATAGTACCCTGGTTCATAAGTAACCGACTGAGTAGGATTAGTCCGAACTACAATGGTTTGGGGCGAAACTTTAACCCGAGAAACAAGAATACCCGTATTCAAGCCAAATCTGAACGACGATTTTGGTATTTGGTAGCTGGCACCAATAGTATAACCTATACTGATTGTCGGATCTACATATTCTTTTTCGCCTAATCTTATTTTAAAGGGAACTGCGACTACTCCACTTGTAAAAGTAACTTGCCTATAATCTTGAAATATCTTTTCAAAGTCGCCTTTGTGAACTACGGCAATACGAATAATTAAAGCCTCGTTTTGGACATCACTATTTTTAATACCCACAAACGCATAGTTATATGAAGCTGCCAAATCATAAACTCGTCCCTTATTAATTTCGGCAATTCTTGCTTTAAAAGAATTAGCGAGGCTAGGTTCCTTTGAATATAAAGCTATGGCTTTTTTTAAAATTCCATTAGTATAGTTTAAATTTTCTGAAAGTAGCACTGTTACAGAATCACTAGAATTAAATATGCCAAATTCAGTGTTGGTTAAGCGGTCATCAAAATAGCAAAGCATATAAATACTATCGTTAGTTACCGCTGCAACTTTAGCGAGATAGTCTTTACTTAGATACTTCAAATACTTGCTTTGCACCATATTGGTATCTACCTCCTTTACGTATGTATTAATTTGAACACGGTAGGTCTTTTCCAAATCTTGGGCTTGTACACTATTATGCCATAGCAAGACTAAAATTAAAAGGATAGAGCAGTATAATTTCATAGTGATAAAAGTAAATCAGAAATAAAACTCGCTTTAAAAATACACCAAGTATTGATAAAAAACATAAGCAATTATTAAAAGGTAACAAAAAGCAAAAAACCGCTCAATTTTCATTGAACGGTTTTTGTAATTACCACTTGGTACCCAGAGCCGGGGTCGAACCGGCACGAACTTGCATTCATTGGTGTTTGAGACCAACGCGTCTACCAATTCCGCCATCTGGGCTTATTTGGGAGTGCAAACATACGGTTTTGTTTCGTTAAAGCAAAACCCTCGAGCATATTTTTACAGCTTTATGGTAAAGTTTCCTTTCTCATATCGCTTGTAAAATACCCTATCACCTACTTTTAAGTATAAGGCAATGGGCGCACTTGTGGTACCTTTAACCACTACTTCATCAGAAACATCTTTCCGAGCCTTAGCCTTAATTGTGACATTTGCATTGCCTACCAATAGGTTTTCTATCCCGTGGGCATCGGTTCTATTCAGGTTCCAAGTTAGTTGTTGCTTATTTCCTTCTACTTCAAAACCTAAGTAATTTTCGATGAGAAAGTTAATGGCGACTAGGTTACTTCCTAAGGTATTTTTATCCGAACTTCCCTTTACAGGTTCACTTGTGTAGGCGTTATACTTACTAAATAACTTCTTGGTTTTCTTAAAGCTATTAAGCTGGTTATCAAGTATTTTACTGGCGAAGTTATTGGTCAAGGTAGTTTTGCCGATGGCTTTTAATCCTTGAATCACCATAAAGTTTAGCTCACCATAACTTGCTATTTCTTTATCTGAATTTGGTTCTTTAACCGTGGCTGGAAAAAGAGTTGGCGTATTCCAAGTGGACTGATTTTCCAGATTTCTAAGCATCATTGTCTTTTGCTTTTCACTAGGAATTTCAGCAAGTAGTGTCCAATATCCATTGATTGTAGCTACTGTTTCTGATTTACGTTTAGCGTTCAAATCGGCAAATACATTGCGCTTTGGGTCATAAAATTGCGTGCCTATAATTTGCCTTAATTGGTTTATTCTTTCCTTATAAGATTCTTGAAAAGCTGCATTATTAGAAAGCCCAATCATATTGTAGGCATACTTATAGTTAATCACCATTTGTGAGGCGATATCTATTTGGCTTACTGTACTTCTTGGTATCTCAGTTATCCCCGCTGAAGCTGGAGTATTCCAGAAGTAACTGTTATTTGCTTCATTTGGTAAAGCCTTATTCAATTCAAGCCATTCAATTTGAAAGCTGAGTGGGTCTGTAACTCGTTTGGCACGAATGCTATCTCCCGTATGCTTAAACCATTCCCATTCTGCCCAAGCCAATAAAGGTGGATCTGAACTTGCCTTGCGTTGGTCTTTAGAAATATAACTTCCAAATTTTGGATCAATTTGTCTACCAATAAAGCCATCCATCTGCTGCAATTCAAAGAAGTTATCCATTGCCTGACCCGCATTAAAGGCATTAACACCATACTTCCAAAAGTGCATACTCATTTCCGTATGCCACATACTTAAGTTTGCACTATCTACGGGTTTTATATAGGCGTATTTGAGTTTACTACCTGCTTTGGGTATTTCAATTTCATTGAAGGCATTTTCCCAAGCCTTGTAATACATTTCTAACAGAGCCTTATCGGCAACTATCGGCTTTGGCAGCTTCTTCTTAAGGGACTTAAAATTTAAACTACTTGGATTGCTATAACTTACTTTCGGATAGATACCTAACGGTGGTAAATCTTCAGAAGTTGATTCAGGTTCTTGTCCTAAAGCATTATTGATCAAAAAGAACGCAAAGAGTATCAGGAGTAGTTTTTGGAATTTCATTTTCTATTTATTGAACTTCATTAATTAATACTTACAACTTAGGACCAAAGCAAAGGTCGCCCGCATCGCCAAGACCTGGTACAATATAAGAATGGGTATTCAAGTGGCTATCTTGCGCTGCTAACCAAAGGGTAATATGTGGTATTTCTTGTTCTAAATGGGCAATTCCTTCTGGTGCCCCAACTACAGATACAATATGAATTGCTTTAGGTTTTCCGTGCTTTTCTAACTGCTTTACAGTCTTCACCAAGCTTTGCCCTGTGGCAAGCATAGGGTCGGCCAAGATTACAATTCTTCCTTCCAACGATGGACAAGCCAGATAATCTAACGCTACCTCAAAGCTATCATCGTTATTTGGGTGGTTTCTAAATGCCCCAATAAAACCTATATCTGCTGAATCAAATGCCTTGCGTAAACCTTCTAATAAAGGAGCACCTGCCCGCATAATGCCAATGATTACAGGTTGTTCCTCTAATTCAGCTGATTTGCAAACGGCCAATGGGGTTTCAACCTCTATTTCTTTCCAAGTCAAATGTTTACTTAACTCATAACCCATCAAAAAACCAATTTGCTGCAAGTTTTCATTGAACAACCTACGGTTGGTTTGTTTAGAAAAATCGCGTAACTCGTTCAGGTATTGGGTAATCAGGCTATTTTGGGAAGAGAATAAATGCTTGGTCATATAGATAATTAGTAGAGAGAATGAAAATAATTAAGATTTGGCAAATATCGGCAGAAGAAAACATTGGTTTCAATGCAACTAATATCGGAAATTTGCGGCTATGTTAAAACACCTGCTCATTCGTAATTACGCTCTTATAGAACAGTTGGAACTTTCCCCCAATATCGCCTTAAATATCATAACTGGCGAAACTGGAGCAGGAAAATCAATTATGCTTGGTGCTATTGGGCTATTACTAGGTCAGCGAGCAGATGGTAAAGTGGTTGCTGGCAATACAGATAAATGTATTGTAGAGGCTACTTTTGACATAACTGGCTATAATTTGGAGCCTTTTTTTGCTGAGCAAGATTTAGATTTTGCAGAAGAAACCATTGTTCGTAGAGAGATTAGTGCGGCTGGCAAAAGTCGGATTTTTATAAATGATATACCTACTACCTTAGAAATAGCCAAGGCTTTAGGTGGCTTCCTAATCGATATTCACTCCCAACACGATACTATGCAATTGGGAACAGGTAATTACCAACTCCAGTTATTAGATACCTATGCAGGTAATTTTGCAGAGAAAGCCACTTATCTAACTGCCTATCAGCAATATAAGGAGGCGGAAAATAAACTAAACGAACTTAAGACCATTGCCAAGCGCGATAGGAAAGAATTAGACTTTAACCTATTTCAACTGGCTGAATTACAGCAGGCTGCACTAAAGGATAACGAGCAAGAAACGCTGGAACAGGAACTTAGTCTGCTTGAAAATGGAGAAGAAATAAAATCCAAGCTATCTGAATTGGTGCTTTTGTTTGATGAAGGTGAGTTCCCAATTATCCTTCAATTAAAAACAGGTACGCAATTATTACAGAAGCTAGCCAACTTTCAGCCGCTGTTTCAAGAATTAGCTCAAAGAGCTGAAAGCAGTCTTATAGAGCTCAGGGATATTTATGACGAACTGAGTAATGCTGCCGAAAAAACAGATGTTGATGCCAATCAACTTATTACCGTTCAAGAACGATTAAGTCTTATTTATAATCTGCAAAAGAAGCACGGACTTGGTACAATCAATGAATTGCTAGCCCTGCAAGCCGATTTAGAGCAAAAAGTGGGTAGCCTTCAAAACTTAGATGAGGCTATTGAAATAGCTCAAAAACAAGTTTTAAAGACTGAAAAGGAATTAGCTAAACAAGCTGCAAAGCTATCAGCCACTCGAGTTGAAGCGGCTTCAAATTTCACAAAAGCTATATTGCCCCTATTCACTGAAGTTGGTATGCCAAATGCCTCTATCAATTTTGAGGTAACTGAAGCTAAGGCAACTGCAAACGGCGCTAATACTGTTCAAATACTGTTTTCTGCTAACAAAGGGGTTACCTTAAAAGACCTAAAGCAAGTTGCAAGCGGTGGCGAGTTTAGCCGTTTAATGTTGTGCATAAAGTATTTAATGGCAAGTAAAACCCAATTGCCAACCATCATTTTCGATGAAATTGATACAGGTATTAGTGGTGAGGTAGCCAGAAAAGTAAGCAAGCTTATTTCCCAAATGAGCAACCACCACCAGGTAATTGCCATTACTCACTTGCCGCAATTGGCAAGCAGAATGGGCAACCATTACTTTGTGTTTAAAGATAATAGCGGCGTAAAAACCATCAGTAAAATAAGACTACTGGAAAAGCAAGAACGTATAGATGAACTTGCCCAAATGATTAGTGGAACTCCAATATCCCCTACAGCCATAGCTGCAGCAGAAGAAATGTTAGAAAGTTAAGGTTTTTCAACATTTCAATTCCTGTATCGTTCCTATATTTACACAGTAAAAACTCTATCGTTGCAAAATTATTATCAAATTCTTGGTGTAAGCGTTTCTGCCACAGAGGCAGAAATAAAAGCAGCTTTTAAAAAACTAGCTAAAGTTTATCACCCAGATAGAAACCCTGGTTCTAAGTTTCACGAAGAGCATTACAAAACCATTACCGAGGCATACGAAAATCTGGTAGATAGCGAAAAGCGAACTATCTATGATTTAAAATATGTATTCGGATTAATGGACGAAAGCAGGCCTACTGGTCCACGTCCAGCCCCTTCTACTGCTCCCCCACCCCACGTTTATCGTGGTGCCCAAGCAGGCAGACCACAATACCGACAACGAGAAACCCAAGCTGAACCAGCTGCCGATATTAAGGGTGAAGGATTTTCTAGCTTTCAGAAGGTAGGTAATGTTGTGCTAGTGGTGGCTGCACTCATAATGTTAGGTTTGTGGTTGTATTCCCTTAGAAGCAGATACAGTGCAGAGCAAGCCTTATTAAAGGGTAATTTAGAACTAGCACTTTCATATGACAGTACCAACTTTAAGGTATTATATGACCTTGCCAGAAGAAAAATAAATCAAAATAAGCCCGATGAAGCCTTAACTTATTTGAATAAGGCCATTTATCATAGTCCTAACCCTATGCCGGGGCTACATTATGCTAGAGGCAATTTATTTCTAGCCAAAGAAAAACATAAAGAAGCCTTCAACGATTTCATCATCGTAAGTCAAATAGAACCAAAAGCCGATAGAATTTGGCAAATACTTGGCGATATAGCCTTATTGCATTTAAAAGATTACGATAAGGCTGATGAATACTTTTCTAAGGGAATAGAAATAGATCCTTATTCTTATGAATGTTATTTAGGAAAAGGAGTAGCTGCCTATAATTCTGGTAAATATGAAGCTGGAATTGAGTCATTCAATCAGGCAGCAAATATCAGTATGAACCACCCAGAAATTTATTACTTTCGTGCTTACTGCAAGGCAGAAACAAAAGATACCGAAGGTGCTTGTGCCGATTTCCGATTAGCATTGGATTTAGGCTATATGAAGGCACAAGAAGGTATTGATTCTCTTTGTACACCCACCTACTAATACACACCGATGACCCATTCTTCTCTTGACCCACGTTTTCAACGTCTTGAATTAAACTACGATGAGAGTAAACCTCATCAATCTGCCAACCAAGACCAGTTTATCACTTTTGAAGCTTTTCAGTTAGTTAAAGCCAATAAACCTTTTGAGCACGTTGGTATAGTTCACGCTCCAGATAGAGATATTGCCTTCCTTTTTGCAAAAGAACAATACTCCAGAAGAGGCAATGAATGTTTGGCAATGGCCATTGTAAGTTCATCTGATATTACCTTAAGCCATACTACCGAAGGAAAAGTAAACGTAATGGATAGCTTACCAGAAGCTACCATTTCAGATACTGATGTAGCGGAAACTTGGGCAGTTTTCGGTTTAAAGAAAAGAGGTAAGCACCATATTATGCTGGGTGAAGTTACCGCCCTTTCAGCTTCAGATGCATTTTTAAAGGCAAAGGAATTGTATTATTCAACTCCTATGGTAAACTTATGGGCTTGTAAAAAATCGGCCTTATTATTTACCGATCAAGATGATCAAGATATGTGGAATACCTTGAATGATAAAAAATACAGGGATGCCATCGCCTATAAAAGTGCAGATAAAATAAACGCTTACTTAGCATCGCAGAAAAACCAATAGGCTTTTCTGCGATATTAAGTGTTTCGGTTTTAGGCTTTATTGGTTTGTTTTAGCATTTCTACTATCCAATCCTTACCCCATTCTTGCATCTCATCGGCATTCCAAAGTTCTGGATAGAATGAACGCTTTTGGAATTTCGGAGGCAGGTATTGTTGCCAGTTCGTACCACCAGTAGCAGCAATTACCTCTGGCTCTTTATGCAAATACTGCACTGCTGAACGTAAGTGCATTAAACGCCAACTAACGTTCATGTGGGTATCAAACTCCTTTAACGCTTGCTTTAAGCTTTCAGTAGTTTTACCCTTTCCTGCTAATTCTTGCCAACGCTTCCTAAGGTTTCTTGTTGCGTACTTTTCGCCCATTTCAATAAGCGTATTTGCATACTTCTTTTCGAATTGTAAAAGCGTATAGGTTTTACGTCCTGTTGCAAGTTCAGTAGCTCCTTGTAACCAATACAAGTGTTTAAACTTATCGGCTATGGTTTCAGCGTCTGCCTGTTTTTCGCTTGGTAAAAGCAGCAAATCAAAATCAGTAGCTGCAATTTCAATCATTCTGAATTGAGCCGATTGAAAGCCACTTGCTGGTAACAATGCCATCCTAAACTTTAGGAATTGGTCTTGTTCCATACCGTGATACATTACGCTAAAGCTATCAATAAGGTGCCTAACATAGTTATTTGCTCTGCGAACACGCATTTCAAATTCCTCAGCACCCAAATCTGACTTATCGGCAATTTGTCCTAGTTCAAGCAAAACCAGCTTAAAGTACAATTCAGATATTTGGTGATAAATGATGAATATATTTTCATCAGGAAAATCGGTCCTTGGGGTTTGCAGGGTAAGCAAAGTATCCAAATGCACGTAATTCCAATAGGAAAGGAAATTAGCGTGGTATAAACCTTCTAAATAGCCAACGAGGTCTTGACCAGTGGCAGCGTACTTATCGCCTAATTGGGCTATAAGTTCTTGAATTTTAGCTTCAGTATCGGCAGGACTTGTTGAATTTGGTCTCATCAATAGCTTATGATTTTGGGGCAGCTGGTTCTCTGAAACCAACCCAAGTAAAACGCTTAATTACATATTCCGGATTGGTAAAGCTTGCATTACCAGCAGGATTGCCACCTGTTACGTGGAAATCGGAGAAAGTGGCATTCTGGTTTACATAAATACCGCCAGTTAAGTTAAACGATACAGGAGTGTAGGCTTCTGCCATTTCATCCGTAATCATTTCTTTAACATCTGCAGAAGTGGTATAAGCACCACAGCTAATTGCACCGTGGGTTAATGCCATTTCCTTAGCAAGAGCTACGCTGTGGGTGGTATCATTAGTTTCTATTACGAAAGCAATTGGGCCAAATAATTCTTGGCTAAACAAGCTTTCTTTATCGGCACTTACTTTCATAATTACTGGAGCCGCCAATCTTGCATTTGCAAACATAGGATTAGCTAACTCTCTGGTTGGCAATACGATTTCTGCACCTAGGTCTGCCGCCTTTTGAACTCTTGCTGCGGTAGCAGGATTTTGAATTGCACCTATAATATGCGGACCAGCCTTCGGGTTATCAATTAAAGCAGTAACCGCATTTGCTAAACGTGTAGCAAAATCTGAAGTACTCACTATACCATCCTTGGTTTGGATACCCTCTTTCTTTATGAAGAAGTTTTGAGGAGCAGTACACATCTGACCGCTATATAAACTCAATGAAAATGCTAGGTTGTTAAGCACTGCATCAAGATCATCTACACTATCAATAATGATAGAGTTAACTCCTGCCTTTTCAGTAAAGGTAGTTTTGCCAGCAAGGCTTTCTACGTAATTTCCGAAAGTGGTACCACCAGTGTAATCAACTAGTTTAACAGCTGGGTTTTCAATCAATTCTTTAGTGATTGGCTTGGCGGCAACATCAGTACCTAACTGACATATATCTGCTGAAAAACCATTAGCTAATAATGCCTTTTGAATACACTCAACCACAATAGCAATTGGTAATACCGCCATAGGGTGAGGCTTAACAATGGTAGGGTTACCTGTAATTAAGCTTGCATATAGACCAGGAACTGTGTTCCAAGTAGGGAAAGTAGAGCAGCCAATAACCACTGCAACGCCCTTAGGAACTGCACGCCAAGATTTATTAAGCGTAATGCTGTATTTGCCCATTGGCTTTTCCCATTCTGTGGTAGCTGGGAAACGATTTAGTTCTTCATAGCCCATAGCCACTGCTTCTAAAGCTCTATCAGCTGCGTGCGGACCACTTGCCTGAAAGCTCATCATATAAGCCTGACCAGTGGTGTGCATAGTGGCATAAGCTATTTGGAAGAAATTATCTTTAAATAATTCTAATGAATGTAGAAGCACATTAGCTCGCTCATCGGCAGTTGCTTTGCCCCAAGAACGCTTCACTGCACTAGCCTTTTCAACCAATTCAGCAGGGGTAAATAAAGGATAATTGATACCTAAACTTTCTCCAGTATATGGAGAAACCTCGTCGCCTCCATGCTGGGTTGAAGATTGAGCTAATCCGGTAAAAGGCTTACTTAGTGCTGCTTCAAAAGCTGCTTTACCATCGGCATCAGCAGTTTCGCCATAAATGGCAGGTGCAGGATGCTCAGGATAGGCTGCGTAAAATTTTCTTGAATATATGGCTGCGATGGCCTTATTTAAAAAGTCTTTTCTTTGTTCGCTTAACATTTTTTAAAGCTATAAGGTGTATTTGAGGTTTCAGATTCTTAGGCTGAAAGTTAAGTAATAATAGGCTTTTAACCTTAATCAAACTTGGTTTTGATGCAATTTTAATAAACCTTAGCTTGGTAAAATATGACCATAATCAGCCAATGCACTTACAGTGGCTTCTGTTTTTAAGCAGGCTTCTTCCCATTCTTCTAAAGGATCAGAATCCCAGGTGATTGCCCCTCCAGCGTACCAGCAAAGTTCTTTGCTTTTGCTATCATAAAATAGTGAGCGGATAACCACGTTCCAATCAGCCTCTTGGTTTGGCAAGCAATAGCCTATAGTTCCGCTAAATGGTCCTCTTTTAAAGTTTTCTAACTCATCAATCAGTTGCATTGCCCTTATTTTGGGTGCCCCAGTCATGCTTCCCATAGGAAATGTAACTGAAAGAATCTCTTTAAAACTGGTTTCAGGTTTTATTTCAGAGGTTATGGTGCTTATCATCTGATGCACCGTTTTAAAGGAATAAATTCCGAAAAGTTCAGGCACTTTAATGGTACCTAGTTTACTGCAACGTGCTAAATCGTTACGAACCAAATCCACGATCATTACGTTTTCAGCACGTTCTTTTATGCTGGTAAACAAGTTGTTAGCAGCTAGCTTATCTGCTTCAGCATCGTTCAAATTTCGTTTGGCAGTTCCTTTTATGGGTTGAGAAATAAGCCTATTTTCCGATCTCTTTATAAATCGCTCAGGCGAATGAGATGATATAAATAAATGCTCAAACTTTACAAAGGCTGCAAAGGGCATTGGATTGCGCTTGCTTTGAAAATGCCAAAAATCTAGCGGACTTTCAAAATCTGCTGCCTTGGTTCTAAAACCAATACAGTAGTTAAGTTCATATACTTCGCCTTGCCTAATAAACTCCCTAATTGCTTTTACCTTTTCTTCATATTCGCTTTTGGTAGTGAGCGATTGAGGAGCCTGAAATGTAGGTCTTTTTAGCTTATTTTCTGAAGCTATTAAAGTGGGTAACTTGCCAATTAAAACTGTGATTTTCCCATCCTGATAGCTTACCAAAAACTCGGGTTCAAATACCATACATTCCGGAAAGGCAATCAACTGTGAATTTGAAGACTTAAGGTCTTCCAAATGGTTCTTTAAATCATAACCAAGGTAACCAAAAAGGTAATTCGGTTCACTTTGTACCTGCTCCCATTTGGTAATTGCCTTATTTGATGCAGCTATAAACCATTGAAACTGTCCGTAAGGATAGCTTTCCGTTTGTCCTTCAGTTATGGTAACATAAGGATATGACTCCACAACGGTATGTTGTAGCGTTCTCCACTGTTCCAAAGTAAAGGACATTTCAAAAGGCATATTGAACAAAAAAAGAGGCTTGCGCCTCTTTAAATATGTTGTTTGGCAAACTTATTCTGTTGCAGAAGCAGCAGCGGCAGCAGCCATAGCGGCAACAGCAGCAGCAGAAGCAGCAGCGGCGGCAGCGGCAGCACCACGACCACGTACTGGAGCCTCAACTTCAGCAAGTTGTTCTACGTCGGCTAGGATACGACCGCAATGTTCGCAAACTATAATTTTCTTTTTCTCTCTGATATCGGCTTGTCTTTGAGGAGGTACCACGTTAAAGCAACCACCACAAGCACCTCTTCGTACATTAACAACAGCTAAACCGTTGCTAGCGTTGTTACGCAATCTGTTGTATGAAAACAGTAAACGCTCATCAATGTGACCAGCAGCTTCTTCACGCTTTACCTTTAAGGTATCTTCATCGGTTTGGCTTTCTTTAATAAGCACTTCCAATTCAGCTTTCTTACTAGTAAGGTCTTTCGAACGCTCGCTTATGATGTTACGAACCGCTTCAATTTCCTTTTCGCGGGCTTCAATTTTTACGTTGCTTTCCTTGATTTTCTTTTCATAAAGCTGAATATCAAGTTCAAGGGTTTCAATTTCCTTTTCTATTGCCTCGTATTCACGGTTGTTCTTTACGTTTTGCAATTGCTCTTTGTAACGAGCAATTAACTTATCAGAATCCTTGATTTTGGTTTTAGTGGCACTATTTTCATCCTTAATGCCAGAAATTTCGCTTTGGAATTTGCTTACTCTAGTATCGTAGCCTGCAAGTTCATCTTCTAAATCTTGCACCTCCATAGGTAAATCGCCACGAACTTTGGTTATCTCATCAACTTGTGAATCAATAGATTGAAGGTTAACCAACAACTCTAATTTTTGTGCTACGCTTATTTCCATTAACGGTACTTTACGGGATTTGTATTTACTTCCGATAAAAGCACCGCAATATTAGCAAATTTTTGGGATAAATGCTCTTGAATTAAAAGAGGAGTAAACTGTTCGCTTTCAAAATGACCAATATCTACCAAAATTATCTTGCTATCAGCATCAAAAAACTCGTGGTATTTTATATCCGCAGTGATGTAAACATCAGCTTTGGCAGCTATGGCAGACTTGGTTAAAAACGAGCCGCTTCCACCACATAAAGCAATTCTTTTTACTGATGACTTATTGAGTAAATCAGTATGTTTTATAAAAGGCACATTGAAGGCTTCCTTAATCTTTTCCATTAGGTCATCAATAGCAATAGGATTCGGTAACTCCCCTACCATACCAGCTCCGGCATCTTGCCAAGTATTATCTAAAGACGTAACTTCATAGGCTACTTCTTCATAAACATGGGCCTTTTTAGCAGCTGCAACTACCTTATTTTCTAGGAATGCAGGAAAAACTACTGATAGGGCATATTCTTCACCTACCTCTAATTTTCCTATTGAGCCTGTTTCAGGATTAGCCCCCAGTATAGGCTTGTAACTCCCCTGCCCTAAAACCTTAAAACTACAATGTGAATAGTTGCCTATACTCCCAGCACCAGCTTCGAAAATTGCTGCTTGTACTTGTGTTAAAGCTCGCTCAGGGACGTGCACTACTAGTTTTTTAAGTAATCCTTTTTTCGGCTGCAGGATTTGAAGCGTATCTTTTTGTAAACCAAGTCGTTCAGCAAACTTGGCGTTAACTCCTGCTTTGATATGATCTAAATTGGTATGGATCGCATAAATAGCGATATCGTTCTTGATGGCTAATAGAAGGGTTCGTTCTACGTAATTTTTACCCGTTAGGCTTTTTATTCCTTTAAATAGGATAGGATGATGGGCTACAATTAAGTTACAATTACGCTTAATAGCCTCGTTTACAGTAGCTTCAATACAATCTAAAGAAAGTAAAATACCCGAAATTTCAGCAGCTGGGTTGCCTACTAAAAGCCCGACATTGTCGTAATCTTCAGCCAATGCAGGGGGTGCAAAATGTTCTAACTGGGTTATAATTTCAGCAATTCTCATAAAAGGAGGGTTACATTAGTAGATTTTTGGCAATTTTACACTTTCAAGTTAATAACCTACCAAAGGTTTACATTACATTTTCGGATGAACGAACGCAAGTTTACTTATTATAACGACTTAGAGGATATTGTTCTGAAAGAATACGGCCGTTATGTACAGGGTTATGTACAGCATATTGCCGCTTTAGAAGATAGAGATAAGCGTAATCAAATGATTCAGGCCCTTATGGGTTATATCAAAAAAATAAACCCTGCGCTTTCAATTGATACCGAAGAAGACCAACAAAAACTTTGGGACCACTTACACGCTATCAGTAACTATGAATTGGATATTGATGGTAAGTTCCCGAAGCCTTCGCCTGAAACTAAGAACACCAAGCCTGAGCGCATCCCTTATCCAACTTACAAGCTAAGGAATAAGCACTACGGTAAAAACTTAGAGCTTTTGGTAGAAAAAGCAACTGAAATAACCGACCCTGAGGAACGTGAAACAGCTGTTATTTCATTGGGTAAGTTGGTCAAAAACTTTTACAATGCCAGTAATAAAGATAATGTAGAAGATGCCTATATCGTAAACTTACTCGAAGGAATGAGTAAAGGCGAATTAAGCATTGATGCTGAAAAAGTTAGCGCTGGTAATTTATTTGAAATCACGAAAGACCCTAATAAAATGGGGCATCGGGAACGCCAACCAGTAGATAGAATCCCTACTGAAAGAGAGCGTGAAGGCAAAGACCGCGACCGAAGAGATTTCAAACCTGGAAAACGTCAACACTTTAAGAAACGAAAATAATAATCAATGTCGTCCTTTCTAATTGAAGGTGGGCGTTCGCTGCAAGGCGAACTGCAACCTCAGGGTGCTAAAAACGAAGCGCTTCAAATTCTTTGTGCCGTTTTATTAAC
>JAIYDB010000027.1 GCA_027487695.1 Cytophagaceae bacterium
ACGATTACCCCCTTTAAAAATGTAGGTCCCGAAGTAGTACCAATTACCTTCTTAAGAAAGTAGGCATATGGGTTATCTAGGTAATTAATCCAATAGGTTTTCTTTTCAGGAATGAGCAAAGAATCTTGCACCAAAAGTTCCTCGCCTTCCGCCCAAACTTCTTGGGCTTTGGGGGCGGTAATAGTTTGGTTAATGCAACTAGCTATATCACTTACATCTAGCAGAATATCAGGTGCTATTACAAGGTTTGTTCTGATGTTAACCAAGTAATGATTTGCATTATTTCCATATTGATTTAGGTTTTCAATATAAACTGTTGCGCCTAAATATCCATTCAGCATCTTGGCGAAATCGGCCAAGTTATTGTTTGGATGGGTGCCTTTTTTCTGACTTGGTTGTTCCGAAAAGTTTACACAGAATATCTGAATTTCGCCTAGTTCGGTACTTTCACCAGTGATGATGGTACTAGGTCTTTGAGATTTGCCAATCAACGGACCTGCCTGAACACCAGTTACATATATTTTTACTGATGGTAGTTCTTGTTTTTGGATGTAGGTAGGTTTTTCTTTTCTATCTAAGGCAGTGCTATTCAAACTTTTAAATTCCTGCGGCACAGCCTCATTGCTGATTGCGCATACGATTTGAGCAAGTTTGCTAATGGCGCATTCTAATTCTAAAGGGGTAGGTTGGCTATCTGCGTTATGAATTTGCAGGTTGCAGTATTTGCGTAGAATATGGCTATCTGTAATGGTATTTTTAGGCAAATCGAAAAGTAAGGAAGCACTTTGTATGCGTGAAAAAAGGTTCTCGTTTACTTGTTTATTGCTTTCAGTTAAGCTTAAGTATATCTCTTCCAGAATATTTCGAACTTCTAGTATAATAACCTTGCCTTTTTCTTCAGCCGAAAGGTGTTCAATACAAAGAAGTAATCTGGTAAAAAGCTGGCTAGCTTTTGCAGCCGAAAGCGCAGTTATCATAAAGTTATTAGCATATAAATAAACAGCCCCAAAGTAGTGAATTAACTAAAGTGTTTTGGGGCTTTTTTAAAGTTTGAGCACAAAAAAAGGGAACACGGAATGTGTTCCCTTTAATATAGTTGAGGTTAAATTAACCTTGGCTTTTTACTCTGATAGTGATATTACCTACAGCACCGTTACCTGGAGTAAAGTTTTGTACGTAAACTAGAGCTTTTTTGCCGCTAGCTGTGTTAATAACAAAGATTTGACCGTTAGCTAGGTTACCAATACGCTGACCAGCAACACCTGTACCACCAACAACAGCAGCAGTACCACCATTATTGAAAATGGTATCTACTTGACCATTTCTGTTAATGCTTTGGAAATAAGCTAAGTTATCAGTTTGGTTAGTTACAGTTCTGAAGGTTGTTTGGTTTCTAGTTTTCCAAGTAGCTAAAATTGCATCCCACTCAGATGAACCAGCATAGTTTGAAGGCGACATAAATGCAGCACCAAAGTTTGAAGAGTAGAAATATCCGAAATCTACGCTATCAGAGTTTGAGCCTGAAGCAGCAGTACTAAATGAGTATTTCTGACCATTTCTTGTGCTGAAGAAAGTTTCAGAAGTGTTACCAGCTAATGGAGGTAATAATAAAGTAGCGGTGTAATCCCTTACAGGAGTAGGGGCAACAACTGGTGGAGTTACAGGATCGTCTTCACCACAAGAAGTGAATACTGTGGCAATACTTAATGCCATTAAGAATAGAAAGCTGAACTTTTTCATTTCGAAGTTTAGTAATGAGGGGTTATTTTTAACGTTTATACTTACAAATATAAGGCAGATAGTTATAGTTTTAACATATTAACTTTTAAAGTAGGTTACCAGTTATTAAACGGTACTATTTTTTATGTTAAGTTAACAAGTTTATTGTGTTTCAACTATTCTGCAGGACCAGCGGCAGGTTTAGGACCGTTTCCGCCTGGTTTTCTTTTGTGCTTAAACTTATTTCTAGCGTTATTATTGCCTCCTTCTGTTTTTTGAGTTTGGCTGAAGTGACTTGTTTTAGGTTCACCACTTTGATTTTCAGGCTGTGATGCCTCTGGTCTTACTCTTTCGCGAAGGGCATTTTTACGCTGTGCTAATAAATCTGCTGCACTTGAACTATCTGTTCCAGTTGGTTCGTTGGTAATCGGTTGTCTAGGTAAAGCATTAGTGCGCTCTGCCAAGCGAGGATTAGCCTGTTGATTAGGCTTATTTTCTCTATCAAAATTTCTGTTCGGCCTGTTATCTGGTTTGCGTTCAGGCCTTACATTTTGGTTTTGCTTTGGTTTGGCAGTGCTTTCAATCTTGGTGCTTTCAGCAAGGCTATCAGTTGCAAGGGTTGGCTTATTGAAGCCGCTTTGCTTTTGCTTTAAGTCCTGCTTTTTCTTTTTCAGTGCACGGTCTCTATCAAGCATTTTCTTATCCATACGCTTCAAATCATCGTTGATTGGCTGCGGATTAAGTGCTTGTTCTATTTCTACTTCCTCTTTTTCAGTAAGTGCTTTGGCTTTTTCGCCTGCCTTATTAAGTTCTAGTACTTGGTTTACTCTATCAATTGGTAGTGGGTACCAAGTAGATTCTCCTTTATAACCGAACCACATTATTCTGCGGAAGATATCGGTCTTCTGAAGGTACGCATCACCTTTTTCTGTTTGCAGAGGCTGATCTATGTTTGGGATGCCTTTTAGGGCATCTAAATAGGTTTCTAATTCAAAGTTAAGGCAGCACTTTAAACGACCACATTGGCCGCTTAGCTTTGCTGGATTTAGCGATAGATTCTGATACCTAGCAGCACCCGTAGTTACGTTCTTAAAATCGGTTAGCCAAGTGCTACAACATAGTTCCCGACCGCAGCTGCCAATGCCACCAATACGTCCTGCTTCTTGTCGAAGGCTTATTTGGCGCATTTCAATACGCACTTTAAACTCACCTGCAAGGGCTTTAATCAGTTCCCTGAAGTCAATCCTATCATCTGCACTGTAATAGAAGGTAGCTTTAGAGCAATCGGCTTGGAATTCTACATCGCTCATTTTCATATTGAGCTTAAAATCTTCCAGAAGCTGACGGGTTCTGAAAAGCGTAGGGAGTTCCTTGTTGCGGCTTTCAGCGTATTTGTCTAGGTCTTTTTGGGTGGCTATTCTGTAAATGCCTTTGATTTCAGGACTATCGGCCTGCACTTTTTTCTTCAGCATTTGCAAGCGAACTAGTTCGCCTTGCATACTCACGAAACCCAAATGGTGCCCACCTTGCGCCTCAAGTACCACAGGATCGCCTGTGGTGAGGTCAAGTTGGTTAATGTTGCGGTAAAAATCTTTTCTGCCGCCTTTAAATCTTATTTCTACAATTGGAAACCGATTACTCACCGTGGTGGTCATATCGGAAAGCCAATCGAATGAGTTCATTTTATTACAACCGCCAGTGGCGCAACCTCCGTTTTTTCCGCAGCCACTAGTGCCATCGGAAGTGCTGCAACCGCCGCCAGTGCTACAATTTGCACAAGCCATTTTTATATATAAATATCCCCTTTCGGGTACGTTAAGTGATGTTTGCTAAGTGCTAATAAAGTACTTGAGCCATAGGTAATTATTTCAGTTGCACTAAGTTAATAGCCAAACCGCTTACAAACTAAGCAAATCTTTTCCAATATCTGAACGGAAATACTTTCCATCCCAAGTAATGGCATTTGCAGCATGTAAACTTTGGGCTACTGCATCTGGCAAATTAGCCGCTAAACTTGTAACCGCCATTACCCTGCCACCATTGGTTTTTAGTACGCCGTTTTGCTTTATTGTACCTGCGTGGAACACCAAACTTTGCCCAATTTCATCTGAGAGATGAATATCATCTCCTTTTTTGGGTTCGCCTGGGTAGCCTTCTGCAGCTAGAACTATGGTACAGGCAACTTCCTTTTTAACAGGTAAAATGCGGGTTTCTAAACCTTGAGTAACAGTTTGCTCGAACAAGGTTACCAAATCAGTATCTAGTAAAGGTAGCACGGCTTGGGTTTCAGGGTCGCCCATACGCACGTTAAACTCAATCACAAAAGGTTCACCTCCGCAATTCATAATGCCTATGAAAAGGAAACCTTTATAATTTATACCTTCCTGATGTAAACCTGCTAGTAGCGGCTCTACAATTTGGGTATGAATTTTATGCTTAAATTCTTGGTCGGCAAATGGAACAGGAGAAATTGCACCCATACCGCCGGTGTTTAAACCAGTATCGCCTTCGCCAATACGCTTATAGTCTTTCGCTTCTGGCAAACTAACATAGTTAGTGCCATCGGTTAAAACAAAGTAGCTTAGCTCAATCCCTGTAAGGAACTGTTCTATCAATACAGTATGCCCCGATTCGCCAAATTGGTTACCCAAAAGCATATTCTCAATAGCCTGCTGAGCTTCTTGGTGGGTTTGGGCAATGATTACGCCTTTACCAGCTGCCAAGCCATCGGCTTTAATTACGATTGGTAGGCTTTGGGTATTAATATAGTTATTGGCAAGCTCAATTTCTATGGCTGAAAAGCTTCTGGCTTCTGCTGTAGGGATATTGTACTTGCGCATAATAGCCTTACTAAAATCCTTACTGCCTTCCAAACGTGCCCCAAGTTGATCTGGACCTATTATTGATATGCGTTCTAACTCCTTATGAGTTGCAAAATAATTGGTAATGCCTTCTACCAGAGGTTGTTCAGAACCAGGTAGCACTAAATCTACTCCGTTATCTAAGCAGAAACGGGCAATTTCTTCAAAATTAGAAATACTAATATTGATATTATGGGCGTATTGAGCAGTCCCAGCATTGCCAGGTGCTACAAATAAGGCAGCGCAACGAGTACTTTGAGAAATGGACCATGCAAAGGCATTTTCTCTGCCACCATTTCCAAGAATGAGAATGTTGTAGCGGTTTTTCTTTAAAAACATTGTGCGCAATTTACGTAAAATCCCGATTGATTAGCAGTTCTTGAATTGCTGCCTGCTTATTTACTATGTTTGCAACTTGTAAATAGTTTCAAATGGGAGGTTTGCTCCAATTCTTGGTCAGAATACGGTTTTTCTTGCTATTTATTGGCTTGGAGGGCGTTTGTATTTATTTATTAGTATCACAAAATTTCTATCAGAGGGTGGTAACTCTTAATAGTAGCAATGAAGTGGTAGCTAAAACTATGGCTATGACTGATGCTGTTAGCGATTATTTTTACCTAGGTACAATTAATAGTAACTTGGCTGCAGAAAATGCTGAATTGCGTAAGCAATTGATGGATATACGCTTAGCTAATGAGTTTGCCAAATACGATACCTTATCTCACCCATTAGCTAATAAGGTTGATTCTGTAATTGATGAGCGCACAAAAATTTATGACTACAGAGTAGCGAAAGTTGTAAATAACTCTGTTAACCGACTAAATAATTTCTTGACTATCAATAAAGGCTCTGCCGATGGTATTGCTCCAGGTATGGCGGTAATAAGTCCGGAAGGGGTAGTAGGCAAAATTAAATATTGCAGCCCTAACTTTAGTACTGTAACAAGTGCCTTACACCAGAAAATGATTATTACATCTAGCATTCAACGTATTGGTGCTAGTGGCGCTGTAACGTGGCCAGGCAATAATCCCAGAATGGCTAAAATGCAAAATATTGCTCGTCACCTTAAACCTAGGGTGGGCGATAGCGTAGTTACAGGCGAACAAAGCTCGGTTTTCCCGCCAGGGGTAATGATTGGGCGTATAAGCAAGGTTGATATTAAAGACAATGAAACCTTTTTTGATATTGACGTAACCTTAGCTACCGATTTTAGTACACTGCAATATGTATATGTGGTGTATAACAAAATGAAACAGCAGCAAGATAGCCTACAAGCCATCACTGACCTTAAGATGAATGAATAGCCGTACCATACTTACCAGTATAGTTTACATTATTGTTTTCAATGCCTTACAAATACTGTTTATGAGGCAGTTAGATTTGTTTGGGCTGGCTTTCTGTTTCTGCTATATAGGTACTGTTGTGCTAATGCCAATTAAGATAAACCCAGCTTGGCCTATGCTTGCAGGCTTTGCTTTTGGTTTGGTACTAGACTTTTTTCAAGATACCCAGGGCCTACACGCAGCTGCGGGTGTGCTTACCGGATATCTTCGTATTTTTTCTTTGAATTTTAATACACCACCAGGCGGCTATGAAGATTACATGGAGCCAACCGTGTATAGTATGGGCGTACCTTGGTACTTAGGTTATACCTTGCCGCTACTTTTTGTGCACCACTTATTCTTGTTCTTGATTGAATATGCAGGTGTTGGGCAGTTTTTAATGGCGATTATTAAAACCATTTTTAGCATGATTTTTACTATTGCTGTGCTAATGTTGGTGCAAGCCGCTACCGCTAATAGCAAACAGTTAAAAAAATAATAAAATCGTAATACTTGTATATTAAAAAATTGTAATACATTTTTGCCTATTACTATACAAACCAAAAATACCTCCTTTACCAAATTAAACCACTTGATATGATTTAGCTTCTTGTAAATAGAAGCTGAGAGTCTGATCAAAAAAGTACAAAAGCTGTGATTGTTTTACAATTAACCGCTTTAAAATGAGTTAATCCAAATAGGATTGGACACCCTTCATCAATTTATACCAATGGCAGAAGAGCTAATTACTCAAGACCCTGGTAAGCTATTAGAATACGGCCACATAACCGATGGCAAAGTATATTTGAAAGCCTACCTTCAATATCCCGAACGCCAAATAGGCCAAGTAAAAACTACCGACGAAAGTGCATTACTTTATTTCGGGAACCGTTTTAACCATATTACTGCAAAAGTAAACCAGCTCTTATCTGATATTCACGAGGCAGCCAACAAAGGTTCGTACTTAATGAAGCTCATCCACATGAGAGAGCAACTGGGTACATACGATGCCCTCGGCGATTTTATCCCTTTATTTCAAAAGCTTGATGAAGCTGAAGATGAAATACGCGGGCTAATTGATGTTAACCGACACAAAAATCTGGAAATAAAATCGGCTCTACTTCAAGAGTTGGAAGCTGCTTTTCAAGTACAACCTGTGGAATGGGCTGTACTTAATGCCACTGTTAAAGATGTTAAAGATAAGTGGTTAAAAACTGGTGCCGTACTTAAGGGTTCAGACGAACCTTTAGAAGGCAGGTTTAATGAAATCCTGAACGATTATTACGATAAGCGCCGTGCCTATATGGAACTGCGCCAGCGTTTAATTGAAGAACGTGTAGCTAAATACACCGATATCCTTAACCGTACAAAAGCTTTAACAGGATACGATATTAACCCAAGCTGGGCTATAAAATCGTTAAAGCAAATGAAAGACGAATGGAAAGAAGTAGGCCCTATTCCAAAGGCTTATTTTGAACCCATTATCATTGAACTGAAAGACGTTCAGAAAATAGTTCAGCGTAATATCAAGAACAAGCGAGGTGGAATTAAGCCAGGCTTTAATCCTAAGAACCAAGTGTTCTTTGATAATATGCGCAAAAAGCAGGAGCTTATTAAGAAGGTATATGCCTTATCGTCTATCGATTTAAGGGAGGCCTTTACCCAAGCAAAGCAAATGCAGGAAGAATGGAAAACGCTCGGTAACGTGCCAGACCATATGAAGGACGAAATTAACCGTGAGTTTAATTACGCCTGCGACCGCATTTTTGAGCAAAGTTATTTAATGCGTAACGTTTATACCCGTTATCGCTTCTTTAATAGTAAGAGTAGAATTGAACAGCTATCTATCAAAATCCAAATTCTGAAAGAGATTTTGCGTAGAGATGAAGATGAGCTATCAATCATGCTTAAAACCTACGAAAGCTTAACCCTTGAAGAGCGTCGCGATCCTAACTTTAAGCCAAGCTACAACCGTATGCGTACCCAAGAGCGCAAGCTAAAAGTAAAGGACATTCTGCTGAAAGAAATGCAAACGGAGTTAGCCGCTTTATAAGCGAATACTCAAAGTCATTTTAAGGAAATAGTAAAATGGTGGAGCCATTTCCGTAATTTTGTATTATGGAAATGGCTTCAGCCGTAAAAAGGGACATCAGAAAGCTAACTGATGCAGAAATTATTGATTTTCTGGTAAGTAAGGGCGAAAAGAAATTCAGAGCAAAGCAAGTGCTGGAATGGCTTTGGCAAAAAAGTGTAACCCACTTTCAGGATATGACCAACTTAAGCAGAGCCACAAGGCAACTGCTTGAAGATAACTTTACTATTAATGCTATTGAGGTTCACACTTCTCAGCAAAGTAATGATGGTACTATAAAATCGGCTTTTAGGTTATTCGATAAGCATATTATTGAAGGCGTACTTATTCCTGCAGAGGATAGAATGACTGCCTGCGTAAGTAGCCAAGTAGGTTGTTCGCTTACTTGTAAGTTCTGCGCTACGGGTTTTATGGATAGGCTCCGCAACTTAGATGCTGCTGAAATTTATGACCAAGTGGTTGCTATAAAACGCCAAGCAGAAGAAAACTATAACCAGCCCCTTACCAATATCGTGTATATGGGTATGGGCGAACCGTTGCTGAACTATGCTAACGTACTTAAAAGCGTAGAGTTGATAACTTCGCCAGAAGGGCTGAATATGTCGCCAAAGCGCATTACAGTAAGTACGGCTGGTATTGCCAAAATGATTAAAAAATTGGGCGACGATGAGGTGAAGTTTAACCTAGCCCTATCTTTACACGCAGCCGACGAAGAAAAGCGTAATCAAATAATGCCAATCAATGAAACTAACTCATTAGTTAATTTGAAAGAAGCACTGCAATACTTCTATAAGAAAACCAGAAACAGAATTACGTTTGAGTTTATCTTGTTTCATAATTTTAACGATACCCTAGACGATGCCAAGAAACTCTATGAGTTTACCAAGGCAGTACCTTCTAAAATTAACATTATAGAGTATAACCCTATTGCAGAAGCTAACTTCGTAAACACAGGAGAAGATAGGCTAGAAGCATTCCGCAGGTACCTAGAAGCCAGAGATGTGATTGTAAACGTACGCCGCAGCAGAGGTAAAGACATTGACGCAGCCTGCGGTCAGTTGGCCAACAAACACTAATAAAATGTAGCTTCAATCGAGTGAAAACTACAATGCCTTATAAAACAGAGATTTTGTTTGGAAATTAGTATTAGTGTTCGCACCTTTGCAGCCCCAAGAGTAAGAATAACACGTTCCCAAAAATATATCCAGCTTTACGATGATCGTAATACAAGTAAAAGATAACGAAACTATTGACAAAGCACTTAAGCGTTTCAAGAAGAAATTTGAGCGTACTGGTGTAATCCGTGAATTGCGTTCTAGAGGTGCTTTCGAAAAGCCATCTATCACCAAGCGTACCCAACGTTTGAGAGCAATTTATCGCACCAAAATGCAAACTGCCGATAACGCTTAATTTATTTTCATAAATTTCTTGCCTAAGTTTGGCATTGTAGCCATACAGTTATTACCTTGTTAACAATAAGGTAATAATTGTATGGTTACATCTTTTTTTAGCTATTTGGAGCATACTCGTCGGGTAAGTAAGCACACATTAGTGGCTTATAAAACCGATTTGGAGCAGTTTGCCCAATATTGCTTGCAACAAGGTGTAACTGATATTTCCGAAGCAAGCAGAATAGAAACTCGAGGTTGGCTTATTAGCCTAAGCGAACAAGGCGCTGAGGCAAAAAGCATTGCCCGCAAGCAAGCCTGCCTTCGTAGTTTCTTTAAATTTTTAATTACTGAAGGCAAGCGCGAAGCATCTGATAGCCCTGTATTGCATTTGCCAAGCCCAAGAATACCGAAGCGTAATCCTCAGTTTTTCAGTGAAACTGAAATGGATTTGGTGTTTGCCAATGTGCCAACAGATCAAACCTTTGCAAACCTACGCGATACATTAGTGCTTGAGCTATTATATGGCACAGGCATTCGCTTGGCTGAGCTGGTGGCTTTACCTTTGCAAGCTTTAAATAGGCATAATAATACTCTTACTGTTTTCGGAAAGCGCAGCAAAGAAAGAATAGTGCCCATTCATAAGCAGTTAATGCAAATGATTGAGCAGTACCTCGCTATTCGTAATGCAGAATTACCACAGGCCGAACCTTATTTAATTGTTACAGATAAGGGAAAGGTTACTTATCCCATGTTCGTGCAGCGCATTGTAAGTAAGTATAGCCAAGGCATCAATACAGTAGAACAACATAGTCCGCATACCTTAAGACATTCATTCGCTACCCATTTGCTAGATAATGGGGCAGATCTGAATGCGATTAAATCACTTTTAGGGCATACATCTTTAGCAGCAACGCAGGTTTATACCCACAATTCTTTACATAAAATTAAAGCAGCTTACAGTAAAGCACACCCCCGAACGGGCACAGAATAAGTCAGTTAGCTAATTGATGTAATTTAAACAGCAAAAAGACTGATTTTTTGCTATTCAATAATACCAATTTACCCGTACTATTACCGTTATCAATACAGGTAGTTGCAGATGCAACCTCCCCTTTGGTAGCCTTACCAATAAATTATTAACCTTAACCCGAACCCGAGATTATGAAAGTAGAAATTCAATCAATCCACTTCGTTCACGACGTTAAACTTGCAAGCTTCATAGAGGACAAACTAAATAAGCTCGATACTTTTTTTGATAAAATTTTAAGTGCCGAAGTGTATTTACGCCTAAATAAAGATGCCGAGAGCAAGAAAAATAAAGTAGTAGAAATTAAGCTTTACATTCCTGGCGGTTCGCTATTTGTAAAGGAACACGATATTTCCTTTGAAGCTGCAGTTGATATTGCTTCCGAAGCATTAAAAGTCCAAATCAAAAAACACAAGGAAAAATTAGTTGAAAAGCATCATTCTACAATTCCGGCAGAATAGTTTTTACGCTACAAAACCATAAACCAAAGGGCAACGCTAAAATAGTGTTGCCCTTTTGGTTTATAGCAATGCTTATTATTAGGTAAGCCTTCAAAACTTTGGCATAAGCAAATAGGGCTGTTACCTTTGTGCCAATGCAAGTGTTGTTTTACATTGTTGGGTATTTAAGTGTGGCACTGGTATGTGTGCTTATTACCTTTTATGGAGAACGTAAGCTGGCAGCTTTTATCCAAGATAGGCTTGGGCCTATGGTAGCGGGTAAGTACGGTTGGCTACAAGCCATTGCCGATGTGCTCAAACTATTTCAAAAGGAGGAAGTCCTGCATACTGGCATCATAAAGCCGTGGTTTCAAATGGCGCCAGTAATTGTGTTTGTCGCCGTTTTTGCAGGGTTGGCAATGCTACCTATAGCCCCAGGAATAATCCCGATAGAAAGTAGTGTAGGCATCTACTTTTTACTAGCCATCGTATCTTTAGATGTATTGGGGATAGTTTTAGCAGGGTGGGGGAGTAATAGCAAATTCAGCGTTTTTGGTGCTATGCGAGGAGCCTCCCAATTGGTAAGTTATGAAATACCAATAGGTATTTGTGTATTGGCAATGGTATTGCAAGTAGGAAGTTTAAACCTTGCAGAGGTGTCATCGGCACAAGGTACAGGAGGCAATCAGTACCTTTTCGGATTGCAGCATTTAGGAATTTCCACAGCAAATATTGGTGGTATTGTAAACTGGAATATCATTCAATATCCGTTTAGCATTGTGTTGTTTGTGGTGTTCTATATAGCCACTTTAGCAGAATGTAACCGTGCTCCGTTCGATTTGCCAGAAGGTGAAAGCGAGCTGGTTTCAGGCTTTCATACAGAGTATAGTGGCTTTAGGTTTGCCCTCTTTTTCTTGGCAGAATATACCATGATGTTCTTGTTGAGTGCGGTTGCTGTTGTACTATTCCTAGGAGCAGGGCATACCCCTTTCCCTAATATTGGCAGTTTTGAATTAGCCTATTATACTGGAGGTACACCTGGTACTATTTGGCATACATTATTAGGACTGTTTTGGATGCTAAGCAAAACCCTAATTCTTACCAATTTGCAGGTAGTTATCCGCTGGACTTATCCTAGGCTGCGGGCCGATCAGTTAGTAACTTTATGCTGGAAGTATCTTATTCCCATTGCTTTAGCGGGTTTACTGGTTTCAGCATTGTGGAAAGTGCTATAAATTTTTAGTTCTTAAAGCTCAAAATGTGCTTACCTTGCACTTTGTTATCACCTAATGGTAGCATAAAACTATAAGCCAATTTATATACTATGGCCTGGTTTAACAGAGCAGAAAAAAAAGGCGTAACCACCCCTACTGAGTTAAAGCGTGAAGCACCAGATGGGTTATGGTATAAGTGTGCAGAATGCAAAACTGTAATTCTCACCAAGGCACATCAGGATAATGCCTATACTTGTCCTACTTGTAATTACCACGAAAAAATTGGCAGCAAAGAATACTTTGAACTGCTTTTCGATAATAACGAATTTACAGAGCTAGATGCCACTTTAACTAGTGCCGATCCGCTAGAGTTTACCGATACCAAACCTTATCCAGATAGAGTAAAGGCAAGTATCAAGAAAACAGGCTTGAATGATGCCGTTCGTTCTGGTTATGGAAAAGTAAATGGAGCATATTTAGTTGTAGCCTGTATGGACTTTAGTTTCATAGGTGGTTCAATGGGTTCAGTAGTTGGTGAGAAAATAGCCCGTGCTATTGATTTTGCCCGCTTGCACCAAATTCCGTTTATGATGATTAGCAAAAGCGGTGGCGCCCGTATGATGGAGGCAGGTTACAGCCTTATGCAAATGGCGAAAACCAGTGCTAAACTAGCCTTATTAGCAGAAGCTAAAGTGCCTTATATTTCTTTGTTAACCGATCCTACTACTGGTGGGGTAACTGCTAGTTACGCTATGCTAGGCGATTTTAACATTGCCGAACCAAAATCATTAATTGGTTTTGCTGGTCCTAGGGTAATCAGAGAAACCATAGGTAAAGATTTACCAGATGGTTTTCAAAGTGCAGAATTTGTATTAGAGCACGGTTTCCTAGATTTTATTGTTGATAGAAAAGAATTAAAAGATAAAGTAGCCGATTTACTTTCAATGATTACCAAGCACCTTACCGTGCAAGGCATCTAATTGAAAGGCAGTTAACAAAGATTTAGCAGTTCTTTAACAGGCATTTACAAGTTAGTATTGTAATATCCAAGAAATTGGTTACCTTTGTGAAAGAAAATCAGTATCAACTTAAAAGGGGCCCTAAAGGCTCCTTTTTCGTTAAGCCTACAAAAAGTGACCCACTTAGAATTACAAAAGGCAATAGCCGATTTTATTGAAGCCCACCTGCCAGACGAAAATCACTTTTTAGTGAACGTTACGGTGAAGCCCGCTCGTGTTGGTGCTAAGGTAACCATCTTGGCCGATGCCGATGAGGGTATTACCATTGAAGCCTGTGCTTCAATGAGTAGGCAATTAAATGCTTGGCTTGAAGAAGGCAATCACTTTGAAGGTGCCTACACCGTAGAAGTAAGCAGCCCAGGAACCGATTTTCCTTTAAATACTCCACGTATGTTTCGCAAGAATATTGGTAGAGAGTTAAAGGTGGTTCTAAAAACTGGCGATACGTTTGTAGGTCCGCTTACAGCCGTAGAAATTACAGGCATCGTTCTTTCTGTTAAAAAGAAAGAAAAAGGCAAAAAGCAAATAACAGAAACAATGACCATAGGTTTTGAGCAAATAGCCAAAGCAGTGGTACAGGTTTCATTCAAATAAATACCAAGAAGTGCATAATTCAACTATCATCACAGCCAATTTTCTATTATGAAAGCTGCCAATGATTTAAATAAACCAATGAACCCTTTACTCCTGATTTCGGAATTCAAAGAATTCTCGAAAAACAAGAGTATTGAGCGTCCTACAATGATCCGTATTCTGGAAGATACCTTCAAAGCGTTGGTAAGAAAGAACTACGGAACCGATGAGAATGTAGAAATGACCATCGATTTAGATCACGGTAAAATGGAAATTTACCGTTTGCTCACCATTGTAGATGATAACAGTGAAGATATTTGGGATCCAGATAAAATTACACTTTCAGATGCCCGCAAAATTGAACCCGATTTTGAGGTAGATGAGCAGGTTGCTGTTGAAGTGAAAATTGAAGACTTCGGTCGTAGAATGGTGCAAACCGCTATTCAAACGCTAAAGCAAAAAGTAAAAGACCTAGAAAAGGAAAGTGTATTCAATGAATACAAAGACCGTGTAGGTGAGATTATTAGTGGAGAAGTTGCCCAAATAAGTGGCAGAGAAATTATTGTAGAAGATACCACTGGTATCGATCTTATTTTACCGCGTGCCAACCAAATTCCTAAAGACCGTTTCCACAAAGGCGATACCGTAAGGGCTATTGTTGAAAAGGTTGAATTGGTAAATGGCAACCCAAGGGTAATTATTAGCAGAACAAGCCCTGTGTTCTTAGAGCGTTTGTTTGAACAAGAAGTACCTGAAATTTACGATGGCATCATAAGTATGCGCAAAGTAGTACGTGAGCCAGGCGAGCGTGCAAAAGTAGCTGTAGAAAGTTACGACGATAGAGTTGATCCGGTAGGTGCTTGTGTGGGTATGAAGGGAAGCCGCATACACAACATAGTACGTGAGTTGGAGAACGAGAACATTGATGTAATTAACTACACCACCAACCTAGAACTATTTATTAGCCGTGCACTTAGCCCTGCTAAAATTAGTACTATGAAAATTGATGAAGAGCGTAAGCGTGTAGCCGTGTATTTGAAGCCAGACCAAGTAAGCTTGGCCATTGGTAAAAACGGACATAACATTAACTTAGCTAGTAAGTTAGTTGCCTACGAAATTGACGTATTCCGTGAGCCTGATGCAATTCAGGAGGAAGATGATATTGATTTGCAAGAATTTGACGATGAAATTGAAGACTGGGTTTTGGAAGAATTTAAGCGCATAGGCTTAGATACTGCCAGAAGCGTGCTTTCAATGAGCAAAGAAGATTTAGTGCGTAGAACGGATTTGGAAGAAGAAACCATATTAGAGGTTTTCGATATTCTGAAGCGTGAATTTGAGCAAGACGAGGAGTAATAAAATGCTTCTTGTTATGCCACCACCTTGAATACCTTAATACTTAATTAGTAAAATGGCGCATTTTTCACCAATTTTGCGCTGATTTCAATACAATATGTCCGAAGAAAAAAGCGTACGCCTTTCAGCAGTTCTCAGGCAGATTAACACATCTAGAGAAGATGTAGTTAATTTCCTAAGCAAGCAGGGCTTTACTGTGGATAATAACCCCAATGCCAAGATTTCTGCCGATGCAGAAGCCTTGGTAGTGAGGGAGTTTGCCTCATCTGCCAAGGAAAAAGCTGAGGCACAAAGCCTTAGCATTGGTAAGGTGGGTTCCACCTCTATTGCCATTAATAACGATAATAACAGAGGCACGCAAAACCGTGACGAAGATTTTATCCCTGCTAAGCCTGTAGAACTAACTAAAGGTGTAAAATTAGGTGGTACATCGCCAGCCCAAACGGCTGCCGGCACCCCAGCAGAACCTGCGAAGGCCCCTGCCCCTACACCTTCTGAAGAATCCGCTATGGGTTTAAAGGTGCTAGGCAAAATAGATTTATCTGGCGGACCCAAAATTATGGCGGGTCCTAAAGCTGAAGCTCCTTCAAATACAGAAGTTGCTCCAGAACCAGCCAGCAAGCCAGCGCCTGTGGCCGAGTTGCCAAAGGTGGAAATAGAAAAACCAAAGGCTGAACCTGCTCCTGTTAATGAGGCAACAAAAGCAGAGCCTGTTAAAGACGTAACTCCAGAACCAGCAGCAAAAGCGAAAGTTCCTGTTGCTGAAGCTCCAAAAGCACCTGAGGTTAAAACTATTAAAGCAGCTGAAGCTGTTGTAACAGAAACACCTGCACCTGTTGATAATTCAACTGCAAAAGTTGAAAGTAAAGCAGAATTAAGTGCCCCGGTACCTACATCTGCCCCAGTTGCTGAAGTTCCTACAGCCCCTGCAGCCCCTCGTAAAATAGACCTATCAAATCAACCTCCTTCTAAAAGAGAGAAAGATAGAGATAGAGAACAAAATAAAGGTCAATCTGGCGGTGCAAATGCTCCTAAGAAAGACAGTGCTAACGCACAAAATAAGGGTAACCAAGGTGGTAATAAACCTAATCAAGGTAAAGGTGGCCAAGGTGGTAATAATCAACCTAGAAAAGAGCAAGGGCCTAAAGTTCCGCCTCCAATAAATCCTGCGTTAACTTCAATCAGTAATCCTGTTGACCCTAACGCAGCCGCCAAAGAGCCTGAAGTTGAGTTAATTGAAGCAAAAGCCGATACTCTAAAAGGATTAACGGTTTTAGGTAAAATTGACGTTAGTAGCTTTAGCCGTGGTGGCAAACCTGGTCAAAAGCCAGGACCTGGACAAGGTGGTGCCGCTGGCGAAAAACGCAAGCGTGAACGCAAGCGTGTTAAAACCAACGCTGTACCAGTTCAAGGTAACCCAGTTGCTCAAGATCCTAATGCTAGGCCTCCTCGTAATCCAAATGCTCCAGGTGGTGGTGCTGGTGGTAATAACCAAAACCGTGGTCCAAGACCAGGTGGTGGTTACCAAGGCAATAACCCAAGACCAGGTGGTGGTTACCAAGGCAACAGACCTAATAATGCTGCCCCTGCAACCCCAACTGCTGAACTTACCGATAAGCAAATACAAGAGCAAATTAAGCAAACGCTTGCTCGCCTATCAGGTAACAACAACAGAGGTGGTGGTATTCAAGCTGGTAGAAAGCACCGTAAAGACAAGCGTTATGCTGCTGCGAACGAAAGAGAGGAGCAAAACCTACGCGATAAGGCAGAAAGCAAGATTCTGAAAGTTGCGGAGTTTATCAGTGCCAATGACTTAGCAAGTTTAATGGATGTATCGGTAAATGAGGTAATTAGTACCTGTATGAGCCTTGGTATGTTCGTTTCCATTAACCAAAGGTTAGATGCTGAAGCCATTACTGTAATTGCCGATGAATTTAGTTTCGATGTGCAGTTTATCAATGCCGTTGAAGAAGAAGATATGGTGCAGGAAGTTCCTGATTCACCAGAAGATTTAGTAACTCGTGCGCCAATTGTAACCATCATGGGTCACGTTGACCACGGTAAAACATCGTTACTAGATTATATCAGGAAAACAAAGGTTGTAGCATCAGAAGCAGGTGGTATCACCCAGCACATTGGTGCCTATGATGTAATGACCGATAGCGGTAAGCGTATTACCTTCCTAGATACTCCTGGTCACGAAGCCTTTACGGCTATGCGTGCAAGGGGTGCCAAAGTAACGGATATCGTTATTATTGTGATTGCAGCCGATGATTCTGTAATGCCACAAACGAAGGAAGCGATTAACCACGCATTGGTGGCTGGCGTTCCTATTGTGATTGCCATTAACAAGATTGATAGGCCTGCGGCTAATCCTGAAAAAATTAAAGAGGAACTTGCCCAACTAAATATCTTAGTAGAAGATTGGGGTGGTAAGTACCAAGTACAAGAAATATCGGCCAAGGCTGGTACTGGTGTTTCTGATCTGCTTGAAAAAGTATTATTAGAAGCTGAAATTCTAGAACTTACTGCCAACCCGAATAAGCGTGGTTCAGGTACAGTTATTGAATCGATGTTGGATAAAGGACGTGGTTATGTAACTACCTTCCTAGTTCAAACTGGTAATATTAATATTGGCGACGTAGTATTAGTTGGTGCAAACTATGGTAAAGTAAAGGCCATGTTTAACCACCTAGGCAAGCGCATTAAAACCGCTGGTCCATCTACACCAGTGCAAATGCTAGGTTTAAGTGGTGCGCCACAATCTGGTGAGCGTTTTAATGTATTAGAAAACGAGCGTGAAGCGCGTGAACTAGCTACTAAACGTGAGCAAATTTTACGTGAACAAAGTATCAGAACCCGCAAGCACTTAACGCTTGACGATATCGGTCGCCGTTTGGCAATCGGTAACTTTAAGGAACTGAACATTATATTAAAAGGCGACGTGGATGGTTCTGTAGAAGCCCTATCAGATTCGTTCCAAAAGTTAAGTACGCCTGAAAT
>JAIYDB010000055.1 GCA_027487695.1 Cytophagaceae bacterium
ACTTGGCTTATTTCTTCATAAACATCTCTGATTTTTGCTTGGTAATAAGCAGGTTGTTCCAACATTAAGGGTTGTGCGTTTGCCATAATAAAGGAGTTTTATAATCAGGGATTAAGCGTGCGAAGTATTGGGGATATTGCGGGTGCTAAAACCGATAGCAGCCAATCTGGAAATAATCCGTATGCGATTGTGGCTAGGGCTAAAGGTAAGGTATAACTCCATTCTAATAAGGTAAGGTCGGGTAATTGGGCATCGGCACCAACTTTACCTCCAGTAAGCCAAGGAGTTCCGAAGAACATCCTTTGGAAGGTCCATAGTAAATAGGCCGATGATAGGATAATCCCCACAATGGCGGCAATTGGAAATACTACAGACAAAGTAGCGATGGCTTTAAAACTACCAAGTAAAACCAATAATTCTGCGATAAATCCGCTGAATAATGGTAAACCCAAGCTTGCAAAAAAGGCGACAATGACCAATCCACTGAAGGCGGGCATTGATTTTAGCAGTCCTTTGGTGCCATCAATTTCATAATTATGGGTGCGTTGGTACAAAATGCCGACCAACAAAAAGAGCAAGGCACTAATAATTCCGTGGCTAAACATCTGGTAAACCGCACCTGAAAGTCCTTCAACGTTTATGCTGGCTATACCCAAAAGCACAAATCCCATATGACTTACCGAAGAGAAAGCCACCATTTTCTTGATATTGGTTTGTGCCAAGGCAACTAAACCTCCATAAACAATAGAGATTGCTCCTAGTGTGCCAATGAGTTTAGCCCATTCTATAGCTTGGTCAGGGAAGATTCCGATGGCGAACCTAATAATTCCATAGCCACCAATCTTTAACAAGATACCTGCAAGGATAGCCGAGATAGCTGCAGGTGCCTCAACGTGGGCGTCTGGCAACCAAGTATGTAAGGGTACAATTGGTATTTTGATAGCGAAGCCTATAAAAAACAGCAAGAACATCCATCCTCTAATGCTGATACCGAGGTATTCCGCCTTCATTAACGGATGCAAAAGACTATCGGGAGCTAAATTTTCTGTGTTTGATAAGTGCCAAAGGGTAAACGTGTGGACAGTTTGCTCTGGTTTTAAGGTATTTAAACTTAATGCAGTACGGGCATTTTGTATTTTGGTGCTAATAAAAACTTCTTTAGGGCTTAGTTTTTCGCCAGTAGCAATAGGGTCAATGCTTTGGAACGAGCTCATTAGGATAGGTACCAAAATAAGTAATGAGCCTACCAACGTGTAAATGAAGAATTTTAAACTAGCGTATTCTTTCCTTGCACCGCCAAATATCCCGATAAGGAAAAACATAGGCAGCAGCATAAACTCAAAAAACACATAGAATAACAATAAGTCTAGCGCTAAAAATGAACCAAAAACCGCGCTACTTAAAAGTAAAAAGAGGTTACTATATAGCTTTACTTGCTTGGTTATGGTAAGGCTTGCCAAACTTGAAAGGAATAGCACAATGCCAGATAGCAAAACCATTGCCTTGCTAATTCCATCTACACCTAAAAGATAGTGGGCACTAAAGCTGCCAAAGCCAGGCACTTCAATATTGAACCACTGGTAGTTTTCTACCCAACTGTAGCCGTTTTCAATCTTACAATCGCACATTGGGAACCAATTGGCGTATAATCCAATAGATAACACAAGCGTAGTAGCACTGCTTAATAGTAATATCGCGCGGAAAAACTTTGCGCCTACCTTTTCTGGCATAGCCAAAGAACAAAGTAAGCCTAGTAGCGGGATAATAATTAAGTAGGAAAGTAAGGGCATAGGTAGTGTATAACTTCCTTAAAATTTAGATTGGCAAAATACTTAGAAATGCGCTATGTTCTGTTTTTCAGGTTGAATTAAACGTCCTTTCACTGAAAAAAGGTTTACACTCTTAGTCATTATGGGAAAAAGTAAGGAGCAAAAAAAAGCCTCAGCTTTTGCTGAGGCTTTTTTGAGGGTAACTACAAATTAGTAGCTACGTCCTGCTTGAATCATTGCGCAACGGAAACCGATGGTTGAGCTTGAACTATCTTGAGCGAAGAACCTACGAGTTCCTGGAGAACACCAGTAAGCTACATCTGACCAAGAACCACCTTTGTAAACACGTGGGTGTTTGTTCAATGAGTTAGTTTCTTTAGAGAAGATATCTGGACCTGAAGTGAACTGACCTACAAGTGAGTTATCTTTCTTGTATGACTTGCCATCTACAACCTCATCAACGTAAGCATTTCTACGCATTGGGTTTAAATCTTCGAAATCTTGGAAAGATTTAGGACGGTAAACATCTAGTACCCACTCGTTAACGTTACCAGCCATGTTAAATAGACCGTAATCGTTAGCAGGATATTCGTAAACTGAAGCAGTAATCATGTTACCATCGTTCAATTTACCAGCGATACCAGCGTAATCGCCGCGTCCACGCTTGAAGTTACATAGGAACAAGCCCATTTCGTTGCCATAAGGGTTACGAAGTGTGTGACCATCCCAAGGATATAACCTGCGGTTGTTGTGGTTTTCGTCGTTGTACTGAGTACCTATAAGTGCTTGAGCAGCATATTCCCACTCAGCTTCTGATGGTAAACGGTAATCTGGAACTACAACACCAGTTTCTAATGGAATACGACCACCTTGAGGAATCTGCTCCATATCGATACCAGATTCTTTAGCCAGTTTATAGTTAACCTTTTGCGTTCTCCACTTACAGTAATCGTTAGCTTGTTCCCAAGTAATACCTACTACAGGATAGTAACGGAAACCAGGATAACGGAAATAGTGATCTCTGTAAGGATCGTTGAATGATAATTCTTTTACCCAAACCAAAGTATCTGGCATAGCCTTGGTAGCTAAGTCAGGAGTTTGAGCGCTATCAATTTTCAGATAGTGAATATATTCTAACCAGTGGATGTTAGCCACTTCGGTTTCATCCATATAGAAAGATTGGATGGTAACTGTGCGCTCGATATTATCACGAGAACCCATGATATCTTCTTCGGCTGAACCTAGAACGGTTCTACCACCTTGGATAAATATCATACCATCTGTACCACCTGGGGCAACTGGTTGTCCAGCGAAGTCTTTAACTACGAAGTTACCTTCCTCGTTGTCTTCGTTGGTGTATTCGTTACCAGTCATAGTTGAAACACTGCCCGGACCTTCAGCACTTGGAAGTGACGAAGAGCAAGATGCTAATGTAAATACTAAACCAGAGAGGCAGGCAAAACTGCGCATAACTCTGAAAAATTGCTTCATAACCTGTTTAGGAGTAATCGGGTTTAGACGAAAATCGAGTGCTAAGGTATTCTGTTTATTTTTAATTTCAAACTAAGTTGAAGATTTAGGCAGTAATTTGTTCTGCAAGAACTATTACTTGGTTGTTTAAAACCTCCACAATTCCGCCATTTACAGTAAAATTGAGGCTGCTCTTGTCCATTTCTTTCACTTTAATTGTGCCGCTACCAAGAGAGGCAATTAAAGGTGCGTGACTGTTAAGTATCTCAAAATAACCATCAGAGCCTGGTAATTGTACCGATTCTGCTGTCCCTTTGAATACCTTTCTATCAGGTGTAATGATTTCGAGTTCCATTTATTGTGTAAGTGGCGGAATTATTTTCCAGTTGAAATTATTTTTTTTGATGTTTTGATTAGCCCTTAGCTGATTCCATCATTTTCTCGCCTTTTTCAATGGCTTGTTCAATGGTACCTACAAGGTTAAAGGCTGCTTCTGGTAGGTGGTCTAACTTACCTTCCATAATCATGTTAAAGCCTTTAATGGTATCTTGGATATTTACCAACTGACCTTTTAAGCCTGTGAATTGTTCAGCTACGAAGAATGGCTGAGATAAGAAACGTTGTACCCTACGAGCACGTGTTACTACTTGCTTATCTTCTTCGCTCAATTCATCCATACCAAGGATGGCGATGATATCTTGCAATTCTTTGTAGCGTTGCAACATTTCTTTTACGTTCTGAGCGCAAGTGTAGTGTTCGTCGCCTACAATTTCAGGAGAAAGGATACGGCTAGTAGAATCCAATGGATCTACCGCTGGGTAAATACCAAGCTCAGAAATTTTACGGCTAAGTACGGTAGTAGCATCTAAGTGGCTAAAGGTTGTAGCCGGAGCTGGGTCAGTCAAGTCATCAGCAGGTACGTAAACGGCCTGTACAGATGTAATTGAACCACGCTTGGTAGATGTAATACGTTCTTGCATTAGACCCATTTCAGTAGCAAGTGTAGGTTGGTAACCTACCGCAGATGGCATACGACCTAATAGTGCCGATACCTCTGAACCTGCTTGGGTGAAACGGAAGATGTTATCAATGAAGAATAGAATGTCTTTTCCTTGTGCGTTAGCATCTGTACCATCGCCATCGCGGAAGTATTCAGCTACTGTAAGACCAGAAAGGGCTACACGAGCACGAGCACCTGGAGGTTCGTTCATTTGACCGAAGATGAAGGTAGCCTGAGATTTCTTAAGCTCTTCCATATCTACAGAACTCAAATCCCACTTGCCTTCTTCCATTGAGTGCATAAATTTATCGCCGTATTTAATAATACCGGCTTCAAGCATTTCACGAAGTAGGTCGTTACCCTCACGAGTTCGCTCACCTACACCAGCAAATACTGATAAACCTTCATATGCCAAGGCAATGTTGTTGATTAGTTCTTGGATAAGTACGGTTTTACCCACACCTGCACCACCGAACAAACCAATTTTACCACCTTTTACATAAGGCTCAAGTAAGTCAATTACTTTAATACCTGTGAAAAGCACTTCAGATGAAGTAGATAGATCTTCAAACTTAGGTGCCGCTCTGTGAATAGGCATTTTGTTAGTAACCACAGGCTGCGGAATACCGTCAATAGCCTCGCCAACTACATTAAATAACCTGCCTTTTACAGTATCGCCTACTGGCATTGCAATTGCTCTGCCGGTATCTTCTACTGGTAAGCCACGTAGCAAGCCTTCTGTAGCATCCATCGCAATGGTACGCACACGGTATTCGCCAAGGTGTTGTTGGGTTTCAAGTACCAACCTCTGTCCGTTTTCTTTGATAACTTCAAGAGCGTCGTAAATATTGGGCAGGCGTAGTTCTGGGCTTTCTTCAAAGCTCACATCAACTACTGGACCGATAACCTGGGTAATTTTGCCAACGTTAGCCATTAATCCTTATTATTAGGTATAAAGTGTATTGTACTTTTGAGTCTTACTCTTTTACGAATGCAAAAGTAGGAACATTGGGCAAACTTGCCAACTTGTTTACAAAAGAATATTTGGCAAAATAAAATTGGATTGTATCAGGTTATTTCTACCTTTGCAGTCCTTAAAAAATAACGGATAGGCACGCCTAATATCGACACATAATATGAAACGTACTTTTCAACCTTCGCAGCGCAAAAGAAGAAACAAACACGGTTTCCGCGAAAGAATGGCTACCGCTAATGGTCGCAGAGTTCTTGCTGCACGTAGAGCCAAAGGCAGAAAAAAACTTACTGTAAGTAGCGAAAAGCGTCATAAAGCCTAGTTTTTAGCCTTTTAACAAGGTTAATCATAGGCAAAAAGTTATAACTGTATTGTACAGCGATACCTATTTTGACTTCTTCAAGCCTTGTATGAACGGTAAAAAACAAAGTTTTGCTTTTCCTAAAGCTGAACGCCTTTGTGCGGTAAGCGCAGTTGAGCATTTATATAAAGATGGGAACACCTTTCTTCGGCATCCTCTTAAAATAAATTTTTTAAGAGAAACTGCTCCGAAGGAAGGTGATTTCTTATTGCCTAAAGTTTTATTTGTTGTGCCTAAGCGCAGCTTTAAAAAATCTGTTGAAAGAAACTTGATCAAAAGGCGTATGCGTGAAGCCTACCGCCTTAACAAGCATTTATTTTTTGAGGCTACTGCCGATGGTACTTCCCATTGCCCGCTAATGTATGTTTCCTTTTTTTATGTTGCCAAAGAAATATTACCTTACCAAGCCATTGAGAAAAAGATTGTTGCAGCTATCACTATTTTAGCAGAAGGAACCGAGGATCAGTACCTTAAACCTAAAAGCAAATAATATTTAAGTAAGCGTGTAACAAGGGCAGTAACCATTACGTTTCATTAAAAAAGATAGAAATACTTGACTATGATAAGCAGAAAAAAAATCTTGGTTTATTTAGGTACTCCCGTTGCCTTGCTATCGGTTGGGGGGATGTTGGCTTTCAACAATCCGAATGAGCAGTACTTCGAAATAGCTAAGAATCTGGATATTTTCGCTACCCTTTTTAAGGAAATCAATACCTATTATGTGGACGATGTAAACCCATCTAAAGCCATTAAAACAGGTATTGATGCGATGTTGGGTTCATTAGATCCTTATACTAATTATATTCCTGAAGATGAAATTGAAGATTACAGAACTATGACCACCGGACAATACGGTGGTATAGGTGCTGTTATTTCTCAGAGAAATGGACGTGTAATTGTAATGATGCCTTATGAAGGTTTCCCAGCCAATAAAAGTGGTATGCGTATTGGCGATGAACTTTTAGAAGTTGATGGCGTAGATGTAACCAAGAAAAATACTGGCGATGTTAGCAAACTTTTAAAAGGACAAGCTGGTACTAAGCTTAAAATTAAGATTAAGCGCTTCGGTGAAAAGGAACCTAAAATGCTTGAACTTACTCGCGAGCGCATTAAAATAGATAATGTGCCTTATCATGGTATGGTAACTGCCGATGTGGGCTATTTACGTTTGACCGATTTTACTCAAGATGCCGGCAAAGAAGTACGTAAAGCCATAGTGGACTTGAAAGAAAAAGGCGCCAAGAAAATTATTTTCGATTTGAGAGATAACCCGGGTGGTTTATTAAATGAGGCCGTAAATATTTCTAACCTATTTATTGATAAAGATAAAGAGGTTGTAAGTACCAGAGGCAAAGTGGTAGAATGGAATAAGAGCTATAAAGCATTAAATTCTCCTTTAGATACTGATATTCCGGTGGTGGTTCTAACCAGTGGGCGTTCAGCTTCCGCATCTGAAATTGTAGGAGGCGTAATTCAGGATTATGATAGGGGCGTGCTTATTGGTCAGAAAACCTATGGTAAAGGCCTGGTACAAACTACCCGTATGCTCACCTATAACTCTCAATTAAAAGTAACTACTGCTAAGTATTATATCCCGAGTGGGCGTTGCATTCAAGCCATTGACTATAAAAACAGAAATTCAGATGGTAGTGCCGGCAAAATAGCCGATAGCTTAAAAATTGCGTTTAAAACTACCAATGGTAGGGTAGTTTACGATGGTGGCGGTGTTGCACCAGATATTACCGTAGAACGTACTGCTTATGCACCAATCACTATATCGTTGGAAAACAAAGGCTTATTCTTTGATTACGCTACGGAATATTATTACAGTCACCCAAGTATTGCTCCTGCAAAAGAATTTAAGTTAACCGATGCAGAATATACTGCTTTTGTAGCTTGGCTTAAGAATAAGGAGTATGACTATACTACTAAGTTAGAAACTACTATTAAAGATTTAGAGGAAGTTTCTAAGAAGGAAAAGTATTACGACGATATTAAAGAACGCATCAATAATTTGAAAGCCAGCGTATCGCACAATAAGGAACAAGACCTTACCAAGCACAAAGCCGAAATTAGCGAGGTTTTAGAAGCACAAATTGTAAGCAGATATTACCTTGAAAAGGGTGTAACTGAAGCAAGCTTCGATAATGACCCTGAAATTCAAGAAGCTGTAAAGCTGTTCAGTAATATGACCAAGTACCAAGATATTTTAAAAGGTACTGCTGCCAAAAAATAAATTACCCACAACCGCTTAGTAATAGGCGGTTGTTTTTTTTGAATTTAACTATCAGTATTCAGCAATTAAACTTAGCTTTAAAGTATGGAACAATGTAAGTTTTTAGGAAAATGGAAGGTTTGGCTTTGGGTTTTAGCCATTCCTTTGTTCACCCAATGTGGAATAAGCAGCTTTTACCCTTTGGTAAAAGAGGGCGAAGGTTCAGATATTCCTGAATTGGTAGGCACTTGGAAATCTGACGATGGACAAATGCAGCAATCTACTTGGAATATTAGCCATCTTTCTGACCAGAGATACCGTTTGGAATACATTGAAAAGAAAAAGGGCAACCGCATTTTCTGCGAGTTAATAGCTTCTAAATTTGGAAATGTAACTTGGTTAGATATTCAGCCAGATTTAAATCTTACATCTGAACGTACTAATAATAAGGTGCAAAATTCATTGCTAATGAATAGTTTAGTAGTAGGGCATTTGTTTATAAGAGTAAAAACTATAAACAATAACGAACTTGAAATAGCTGAATTGAGTGAAGATGAAGTAAAGGAAATGAACCAATTACTCAGAAAAAGTGGCTCGTCAGATACCTTACAATTGCTAAAAAACGCTCAAAGCTCTTTATTGATTTCTGAAACAGACTTAATAAGAAAGGGCATATCGTTGTATTCTGCGGCTAAACCTATTGCTTCTAACAAAGCCTTTGTACTAAAAAGGGCAAAATAGATGCCAGTCTAAGCAAGGTTAATAATTAAAGGGTGCTATTTTTGTGCGAAGATTGGTGCAAATACCAGTCTAAGTTTTCCTTTATTTGTATCTTAGGTTTAGGAAATACTATAGTTATACTGCCTTCCTCATTTAATCAATGCTTTCAAGCCCAATTCTTATTGTTGAAGACGATCATATAAGTCAGCTAGTACTTCGTACTTATTTAACAAGATCGGGCTTTACCAACTTACACTTCGCAACCAATGCCGATGAGGCACTTTTAGTGCTTGCGGAGCATCCTGTTGCTTTATTGTTACTGGATGTTTTTATAGATGGTTCTGTAAATGGGTTAGATTTGGCAGAAATGGTAAAAGAGAAATACGGCACCCCTATAATTTTCACTACCGCTAACTCTGATAGAATTACATACGAAAAGGCCCAAAAGGTAGGTCCTGCCGATTTTATTACTAAGCCTTATGATATTGAAGAAGTTACCCAAATTATTGTAAGGATATTGGGTGAAATAAAAGGCGGTGAAGTAAAATAAATAGCTATTTGGGTTACTTTTTAGGGTGCTAGTGGTATAAATATAAAAAGCATTTCTTTTTGGGATATACATATATTCATCGCTATCTTTATTGGCGATAAAGAAGGCTTTTTTATATCTAATTTTGAGTATGGAAATAAGCCCTGAATTTGCTGAACAGTTAATTAGCACTACTACTATTGCCGAACAAGACCTAAGGGTACTTAATGCTGTGCAGGCATTGAAGGAACATTATGGCTTAAAAAGTGATAGGCAGTTATTACTAAAAATGGGGCTTAACCAAGCCTTGTTTTATAAAATACGTTCGGGGGTGCAGAAGGCATCGTTAGATTTGATCAATACCCTAATAGATCATTATCAGGTTAACCCAAACTATATTTTCAAAGGGGAAGGAATGCCTTTGGTAAGTTTTGCATCGGTAAAAGAACAGGCCAATGCCGCATTAGTATCTGACGAAGGTTATGTGAACCTCCCTTTGATTACCGCTAAAGCAGCTGCAAGTTTTATAGAAACTTTCTTAGACGACCATGAAAAGCTACCAACTGAAATGGTAAAGGTTCCGGTTTCAACCTTGAATGGTTCAGCTACCTCGCAGCTTTTGATTGTTGAAATACACGGCGAAAGTATGGAACCTCAATTAAGGCACGGTGCCAAAGTGGTGGGCAAGTATATCCCAAAGCATGAATGGCAGTACCAGCACGGCGGGGTTTACGTTGTTCTCTATGATAAAAGCTTAGTAGTGAAGCGCATTAAAGACAATGAACTTTTATTGAACCAAAGGCTTATGCTATATTCAGATAACCCTAATAGTGGCTCCTTTCCAGTGCCTGCAGAATCGGTTAGGGAAATGTGGAAAGTAATTAGCCTGTTTTCAAGTCCAGTTTATTAGTATTACCAAAATTAGCCCGAATCACTTATGAAACAAAAATCATCTCTTCGAAAATATACTTTATTGCTTATAGTTGTTATTGGGCTATTGGGAGTTGCAGCAAAACCGACACATGATTTTCATAGTAGCATAACCCATATTGAGCATGTATCTGGCAAGTATGAGGTTACTATTAGAGTATTTTCAGACGATTTAGAAAAAGCTGTGACCAACTTTACCAAAAAGAAAGTGCATTTAGATGCCGCAGAGGGAGAGGCCCTGGTTCAAAATTACCTTTCTAGGCACTTGAAAATTACAAGTTCTAATACTTCGCACATCAACTGGGAATGGATAGGTATGGAATCTGATCCTGAATCGACGAAGATTTATTTAGAATATAAGGCTAAGGATAATACTAGTCTTACCGTAATCACCACCCTACTCACTGAACTATTCGACGACCAGAAAAATATTATTACCCTAGAACGCAAGGGAAATAAGGAAAGCCAACTATTAGATAAGGCTAATACAAGTTATACTTTCAACTTAAAAAATTAATACCAACAGGCATATTAATCCTGTTTCAGAAAAGCTAATAACACACTAAAAGCCAAGAGGGGGAGTGCAAAGCACTCCCCCTCTTGGCTTTTGGATTGAACAACAAAATAACTTATTCAATAATAAGCTTTTTGGTAGCAGTTTCGCCAGTAGCAATATGCTTTACTTCTAGCATATACATCCCTTTGGTTTGGATGTTTAATTCTGTAACTGTGGTTTCTGAGCTTACTTCAGCTACTTTAGCACCTAATAGGTTATACACAGTTATTTCTTTTTTGCCAACATAGCTATCAGTAACTTTTACCGCACCTTGGCTTGGGTTTGGTGCTACAGCAAATTGGAAAGCCGCTCTCTTGCTTACTGATGTTGGAGTGCCTACCACAGAAATATTATCTAACCGAACAGAAGGCCTTACTCCAGTGGCAGTTGGAATATTAGGTAAATAGAAAATCCAAGCCAATTGAACCAGTTCACGGTTCAGTAAATTAGCCGGAAGAGTTACTGTTTCAACTAAGCTATCGGTTAGGCTTCTTCCAAGTGAAGAGAAGATTGTAGCATTAGGTAACAAGGTAAAAGTATCGGCAATACCAAGTCTGTAGCATAGTGCTATACGAGTTTCTCTTGGGTTTGGCTGTGTTCCTAGTTGGGTTACTTGTGCGGTATAAGTAACAGCAGCATCTGAAATGCCTCTAGTATCTAAAGAAACATTAAAGGCAAATGGTCTTGAACTTATAGTGTCAGTTGGAAGTATAGAATTGCAAAGTAAGTTTTGCCCATCTTGAGTAAGTGTTACCTGCATGCCTCGTGTTCCTAAACCCACAAATCGGCTTCTGCCAGTTAAGTTATAAGGGCATAGCCAAATACCCAATCGGTTATTAGGCATATTATAAGTAGTAGCCCATTCATTAGGTTGGGTTCTTATAGTGGTAATTAGAGTGGTATTAGGAGGGTAGCTAGCTACTTGACTACTAGCGGCCCATTCTGTAAAGGAATAAGGAGTCCCTGAACTTAAGTTGTAACCACCAACCGTAGGCGGAATAGGAGGTTGTGCATAAAGTACTGTGCCTATTAACAATAGCACTATTATGGTGTAGAATTTTTTCATTCAGTATCGGGTGGGGTGTTTATAGTGCAATGCTAACATTTATTTATGAAATTATTATGCAAGCCAACTGTGAAGTGCAGTGTTTTATTTTGGGATAATAAGTTTAATTTGTTTCTTTTTGACACTGTGCTTTGATTGAAATATTGCATAAGTTCTTGATTATCAATATTATGATTTTGTGGCATTGAAATAGTAAATGCATTAAAAGTTAAGTGCCTGTTATGCAGGTTTAACAAGAGTAAGAGTTGATTTTTGGTTTTAAAAGTAGAACAATCCCGAGGTTTTGCCTCGGGATTGTGTTTTTAGGGTCTAATAAGGAAATATTATACCTGTTTTTATTACCAAGAAATGGGCGTTTTGCCTTGCTTTTCTAAAAAGGCATTGGTTTGACTAAATGGTTTGCTGCCAAAGAAACCACGATAGGCAGATAACGGACTTGGGTGCACTGCTTTTAAAATGAAGTGTTTTCCAGAATCGATAATGGCTTCTTTTTTCTGGGCAGGCGATCCCCACAGAATAAATACCACTGGTTCATCTTTTTCACTAATTGCCCTAATTACGGCGTCGGTGAAAAACTCCCATCCTTTATTCTGGTGGCTTTGTGGTTCTTTTTCTCTTACACTTAGTACTGTGTTAAGCAATAAAACACCTTGCTTTGCCCAATGGGTTAGGTTGCCAGAAGTAGGCATTGGAATTTCTAAATCTGAAACCAACTCCTTATAAATGTTCTCCAAACTTGGAGGTAAAGGCACACCATCTTGCACACTAAAGCTAAGCCCGTGGGCTTGCCCTTGTCCATGATAGGGGTCTTGGCCTATAATAACAACTTTCACTTCATTGAACGGACAATAATTAAAGGCATTGAAAAGCATTTTGCCAGGCGGATACACAATTTGGTTGTTGTATTCATCCCGAATAAAGGTTACTAATTGTTTGAAGTATGTTTTTTCAAACTCAGCACCGATGGCTTCTTTCCAACTTGGTTCAATTTGTACGTTCATTGCTGTATTGAAGTTATACTAATTGCTTAAGTGCTATTCCGTAGCAAGCTTCAGTGATATGAGTGCGACTAGGGTTAACTTGATGAGCAGCTTTTAAAGCATTGCCAATGATATTACTAACATCGGTAAAAATGGCTTCATCGGTAATTGTATCCGAGGTACTCATAAGGTATGCAAATACCCTAGCCATACCGCAGTTTGCCACGAAATCAGGAACCACGCTCACTATATTATCTGCATAGGCAGCAATAGGACCATAGAAGATCTCTTGGTCGCTAAATGGTACGTTAGCCCCACTACTAATTATTTCTAATCCATTGGCAGCCATGGCTTCCACTTGTGCCTGGGTTACTATTCTACTTGCAGCCGCAGGGATGAAAATTTCAGCCCCAACGCTCCAAATTTGCTCGTTTATCTCGTTAAATGGAATTAGTTCATCGCTTACCAACTGATTGCCAGCACGGTGGGTAAACAAATGGGATATTTCATCAAAGCTAAGTCCCTCGGTTTTGATAATTCCACCAGCTCTATCTATAATACCTACAATTTTTACGCCTTCCTTAGCTAGGTAGTAACCAGCTGCTGCAGCTACATTTCCCCAACCTTGAATAATGGCACGCTTTTCTGTAAGGTTACCACCCCAGTTTGCATAATAATGACGTACCGATTCTGCAACACCATAGCCAGTAATCATATCGGCAACTGTGTAGCGGCGGTTTGCCTTAGGGAAGAAGCGGGTATCTTCAAGGATTTTAGATACGCCCAAACGAAGCTGACCTATTTTCCTGATTTTTTCTGCTTCCGTAGGTTTGAAGTGACCGTTAACTACACCTTCTTGTGGGTGCCATAGGCCGTATTCTTCAGTAATTGGAATTACTTCTTCAATTTCATCGATATTCAAATCGCCACCTGTACCGTAGTAGTTTTTCAATAGAGGAATTACTGCCTTATACCAACGAGATAGGACTTGATGCTTGCGAGGGTCGGCCGGATCAAAATCAATCCCACTTTTAGCACCACCAATTGCAGGACCAGAAACGGTGAACTTCACTTCCATAGTTTTGGCTAGAGATAGAACTTCGTGTTTGGTTAAACCTACACGCATACGAGTGCCACCACCTGCGGCACCACCTCTGAGAGAGTTAATTACCACCCAGCCTTTGGCGCTGGTTTCAGAGTCGGTCCATTCAAATACTATTTCAGGTGCTTTTTGCTCGAAGGTTTGAAGTAGTGCTTTCATTACAGAAAAATTTAATAGGTGTATTGTGGGGCAAAGATGGGAAAAAGCTATTGCCCTGCCTTACATTGCATAAATGAAAATGGATAAAATTTTAAAATGACTACCTATGGCTTGGATTGTTTTATTATTGGCGGGCTTTTGCGAGGTGGGTTTTACTACTTGCCTTGGCTTAAGTCATAAAGCAGAAGGTTGGTTAAAGTACGCTTGGTTAGGAGGCTTTGCTTTTTTTGCAGTGCTTAGTTTTGTATTGCTTAACAAAGCCTCTGAACACATTCCTCTTGGTACTGCTTATGCGGTTTGGACTGGTATTGGGGCTTTAGGTACCGTATTAGTTGGCATTATTTACTTTGGTGAGTCTTTGAGCCTTTGGCGTACCTTTTTCTTAGTTCTATTAATAGGTAGTATTTTAGGCTTAAAGTGGTTTGCGAAATAGCCTTAGAGGTATTTATTTGGCAGGTAATCTTGGTTTTGTTAATATAAATCTTTGAATAGTGTAATTTTTTTTAGGTGGTATTTTTGCTGCTTTAGCAGTTTTTCTATGTGTGCCTGCTTAAACCTACTCGTTTGTTGATTGGGATTTAAAAAGTAGCTTGAATTCCATATTTTAGATGCAAAACGTTGGTTCCGTCTCTTTAATATATTGACATATAGTTTTTTATTGGTTAATCTGAATGTGTTGGGATTGTATGTGCAAACTTCGGAATTTGCATGATTTTGAGTTTGCCAAATAAAATTTGGTTATTTGATGTGTTTTAATACTTATAATTTTTCAATACAAAGTTTAACTATTTGGTGATTTTGGGCGGGGTTTTATGAAAATTTGTAAAAATCAAAAAAAAATCATTAAAAAGGTTTGGGAGTATGCTTTTCATACTGTAACATTGCTAAACCTAGTCCAGTCACGTTTTAACCCCATTCCTCAATGAACAGATTTACTCACTTGAGAGACCTAGTATTATCGCTAGAAGATGATTTCGAAAAATTCTACGATAAAGGCAACAATGCAGCCGGTACTCGCGTACGTAAAGGTATGCAAGACCTTAAAGATCTTGCTCAAGAAATCCGCAAGGAAGTACAAGATATGAAGAATAACGCTAAAGCTGAGTAATCAGACTTTTGCTTCAAACATTCGAATCTTTAAAATTTATGAAGTAACTGCTTAATTGTAGTTACTTCTTTTTTTTGCACGTAACTTTGTGATTGATGTCAAATGATAGGGGATATTTTGGTCAAATAGCGGAAACTACTTCTTCGGTAATGGAAGGGCTTTCGTTAACGCTAAAACATTTGTTTGCCGCTAAGAATAGTAGAAAACAACAGTTTGTTCAATCGCCTGATTATTTTAATCACGATACCCAAGACGGTATAGTTACTCTTCAGTACCCGAAGTTCAAGATGCCTGTTCCTGCTATAGGTAGGTATGAACTAGATTGTGTTATTGAAGATTGCATTGTATGCGATAAGTGTGCAAAAATATGCCCTGTTAACTGCATTGATATTGTAGCCATAAAATCGCCAGAATCAATCGGTGAAACTAGCGATGGCACCACCAAACGTATTCACGCGGCCAAGTTTGATATTGATATGGCAAAATGTTGCTTCTGTGGTCTTTGTACCACAGTTTGCCCAACAGAATGCTTAACTATGACCAGCGAGTACGACCATAGTACATTTACGGTAGCTGAGATGAACTTCTCCTTTGCTACTATGTCGGTTGCTGAAATTGCAGAAGCCCAATCCAAACTTGAAGCTGATAAGCAAGCCAAGGAAGCAGCTAAAGTTGCCGCTCAACTTGCCAAGCAAAAAGATAGTCCTCAGCCAAACGAAGCTACCACTTCAGAAATAGTTGCTCCTTCAAAACCTAAGTTTTCTGCTTTTAAGAAAAAGGAAGCTGAACCAATTTCTACTCCAGAGATTGAGTTATCTATTCCTGAATTAGAAGCTAAGACTACCGAAGAAGGAACTTTACCTATTTCTGAGGAGGCGCCTAAACCAAAGGCTGCTTTTAAACCTTTTAAGAAAAAGGAAGCTGAACCAATTTCTACTCCAGAGATGGAGTTACCTAATCCTGAATTAGTAGTTAAGCCTACCGAAGCAGAAACTTCACCTAGTATTAAGGAGGCGCCTAAGCCTAAGGCTACCTTTAAACCTTTTAAGAAAAAGGAAGCTGAACCAACAACTACTACAGAGTTTGAATTGCCTAAAACCGAATTAGAAGCTAAGAAAACTGAAGAAGGAACTTTACCGATTTCTGAGGAGGCGCCTAAGCCAAAAGCTACCTTTAAACCTTTTAAGAAGAAAGAAGTAGCTTCAACACCGCCACCAGAAAATCCTAATCCTGAAAATTAATGGCTTTGTACCTAGTTTATTTGTTTTGTGGATTAGCTATCGCTGGAGGACTTATTGTTCTTGCTACTAAAAAGTTGCTTGCAGCCGCGATGGGTTTGCTGGCTACCCTACTTTCTGTAGCAGGGTTGATGGCATTAGCAGGTGCAGAGTTCGCAGCAACTGCTCAAATTATGATTTATGCGGGTGGGGTAGTGGTGTTGCTTGTTTTCGGCTTTATGCTCACTTCCGATAGGGCCCAAGGCGATTTTCCAGCTCTAAGTTACAATAGGGTGGGAGGGGTTTTGCTTTTAGGTCTTTCTGCCTACACCATTGTTATTGGCGTTTTTAGTACCAATTGGGCTGCTTTACCTTGGATTAGAGCAGGGATGGAATTACCATACCCTTCTTCAACGGTTACACAAACAGGAGTTAATCTATTTACAACGTGGCTACTTCCTTTTGAACTAGTAGGTTTCTTGTTACTCCTAGCATTAGTGGGTGCTGGGTATTATGCCACCAACGATAAAACTGAAGAGTAAATCTTTTAAGCAAATTGCTCGGAATCAGATACTTCTGCTGCTAATTGCTTTTCGTATAACTCTTTATAGGCACCATTTGCAGCAATTAGCGACTCGTGAGTACCTGTTTCTATGATACGACCGTGGTCAAGCACTATAATTTTATCAGCTAGTTTAGCGCTACTTACTCTGTGTGAGATAATGATAGTGGTTTTGCTATCCATTACCCGCTTTAAACTTTGTAGGATACTGTTTTCAGTCTTGGTATCAACTGCACTCAAGCTATCGTCTAACAATAAAATCTTAGGGTTAAGTACCAAGGCACGAGCAATAGAGACCCTTTGTTTCTGTCCGCCCGATAAGGTAATTCCACGTTCCCCAATTTTGGTATCCAATCCTTCAGGGAAATAGCTCAAATTTTCAGCTAAGCCAGCATCTTCAACAGCTTGTAAAACAGCTTGTTCATCAGTAGCACCAGTATGAAATCCGAAGGCAATATTATTTCTTATAGTATCAGAAAACAAGAATACATCTTGTGGTACGGTAGCCATCTGCTTGCGGTAATAGGCTATCTCGTATGACTTAATATCGTGACCATCAACTAGAATTTCGCCTGAGTTAGCATCGTACATACGAGCAACCAAGTTGGCTATAGTGGTTTTGCCGCTTCCTGTACTGCCCATAATGGCTAACGATTCGCCAGGCTTCACCTCAAAGGTTATATCTTGTAAGGCAGGTTGGGTTCCATCTGAATAGGTGAAGTTTACATGCCTAAACTGAATATGTCCATTTACAGGGGTAACTCGGTTTTCTGAAGAAATGATATCTGTTTTTTGCTCAAGAAACTCGTTAATACGTTGCTGACTTGCAGCACTACGCTGGGTAATTGATGTAACCCAACCTAAACTTGTAACTGGCCAAGTAAGCATATTGATGTAGATTACGAATTCTGCAATATTACCTGTAGTAACTGTACCTGCTCCCACTTCTAAACCTCCGAAGTAGATCGTAAGTATGGTACTGATACCGATTAACCCTGTCATCAAAGGGAAAAATAGTGCATTAACAAACGATAGCTTTAATGACTTTTCTCTGTATTCGTTGCTTTCCTTGGTAAACTGAGCAGTACTATCCGCCTCGCGAGCAAAGGCTTTAATTACCCTAATCCCTGAAAATGCTTCTTGGGTAAAGGTGCTTAATCTGCTTAGGCTACGCTGTATTTGTTCCGATCGTTTGTTAATGATATTGTTAACATAGTAAATGCTAACGCTTAGAATAGGTAAGGGCAATAAGCTAAGCAGTGTTAGTTTTGGGTTTACCGAAATCATATAGCCAATTACTAAAACAGAAAGCACCACTAGGTTAATACCGTACATAATTGCAGGACCTGTGTACATCCTCACACGGCTTACGTCTTCAGAAATACGTGCCATTAAATCGCCTGTATTATTTTTTCTGTAAAAGGATAAGGGAAGGCTTTGGTAGTGTTGGTAAATCTCGTTTTTCTGGTCGTACTCTATATGCCTACTCATAACAATGATGGTTTGGCGCATCAGAAAAAGGAAAAAACCACGGAGTAAAGCCATCACCACCATAAAAAGTCCGAATAATAGGGCAATTTGGGCGGCATACATGTAAAAAATTTCTTGAGACTTGGCTCCTTCAAAGGTTGAAAACAAAGGAAAAGCCTCGGTTACGTAATTTATAGAATGTCTTACTAATTGTGCGGGAATTATGGCAAACAGGTTAGATATTATTACGAAAAACAAACCAGACACAAAATGATATTTGTATTTGATAAAGTATTTATTTACAGAATATAGCGCTTTCACAGGATAAAATTTTGCTTTAAGGGTTACTTTTTAGGGTTTTCCCGAATTTTATTTTATATATTAAATATCTTTACCTTAATTTTGTTCCCTATTCCTTAACGGGAATTAACACCGCAAAATACACCAATCACCTGAACAGTTTACAATTATTATGACTGAGTTGAAAGAACTGGCTGCTACGAAAGGATTTTCTTTGTTTGAAGAATTTTCTACAACCAACCACGAACAAGTAGTTTTTTGCCACGATGCAGAAACAGGCTTAAAGGCTATTATTGGTATTCATAATACCGTATTAGGACCAGCACTTGGCGGTTGCCGTATTTGGAACTATGCTACTGAGCAAGAAGCCCTAAACGATGTATTGCGTTTGAGCCGTGGTATGACCTACAAAAATGCCATCAGCGGTCTTAATTTGGGCGGTGGTAAAGCGGTAATTATTGGCGATAGCCGCACTATTAAAACCAAAGAGTTTATGCAACGCTTTGGTAGGTTCGTAAACGACCTAGGTGGAAAGTATATCACTGCTGAAGATGTTGGTGTAAATACTTCTGATATTGAGAATATGTACCAAGTTACTAAGCACGTAAGTGGTAAACCACAGCACTTAGGTGGCGGTGGCGATCCATCGGTATTTACTGCTTATGGCGTGTACTTGGGTATGAAGGCTTCTGCAAAGAAGGCATTTGGTACCGATAGCCTTGCGGGCAAGCGTATTGCTGTACAAGGTGTAGGCCACGTAGGTAGCCTATTATTAGGTCACTTACAAAAGGAAGGTGCAATTTTATCTGTATCTGATTACTTTGAAGATAAGGCTATTGATGCCGCTTCAAAATTTGGTGCTACTATGGTTGGCTTGAACGATATCTATGATTTAGATATTGATATTTATGCTCCTTGTGCCTTGGGTGCAACTTTAAATGACGATACTATTGGCCGTTTAAAGTGTGCAGTTGTAGCTGGTGCAGCTAACAACCAGTTAAAGGACGAAGTAAAACACGGTAACGAACTTACAGCAAAGGGCATTATCTATGCTCCAGATTTCCTGATCAATGCTGGTGGTGTAATTAACGTGTACCAAGAAGTTTTAGGTTACGATGAAGCTGCTGCTTACGCATCGGTTGAAAAGATATACCAATTCACTGCCGATTTGTTAGATAAAGCTGATAAAGAAGGCATTACTACGCATCAGGCCGCTTTAAATACTGCAGAAGCACGTATTGCTGCTGCAAAAGCAAGTAAATAAGCGCTTTATGAAACTCCTTAAAACAGTATTAAGCTATGGGCTACCATTGGTATTTGCCGCATTATTGGTTTGGTACACGTTTAAAGGGGTAGATATAGAGCAAATGTGGTTAAGCATAGCCGATGCTAACTACTTTTACATAGTACTTTCTGCATTGCCAATGACGGTTGCCCACTGGAGTAGGGGCCGTCGTTGGCAATTGCTTTTACAACCCTTAGGACACAAACTCACCTCGTTTGATGCTTTTTTGGCCGTAATGAGTGGGTATTTTGGAAACCTAATTGTGCCCAGAATGGGTGAGGTAACACGCTGTGCAGTTTTGCAAAAGCGTAATAACATCCCACTAAACGAAAGTGTAGGCACGGTAGTAGTTGAACGCGTATTCGATATTGTAATGCTGCTGTTTATTACTGCTTTAGCCTTTGTTTTTGAGTTCACTAAACTCACTACTTTTTTTACCGATAAGCTCGCTCAAAAGCAAGCATTAGCCAATGCCCAGCCGCAAACCAATAATAATGGACTACTTATTGGCTTGGTAGTAGGATTAGTTGTAGTGTTGCTATTAGGGTTTATTGCTTTCAAATTCAGGGATAGGCTTATGAACAATAAGTTCTTCCCTAAAATTAAGCAGTTCTTGTTAGGGCTTTGGGAAGGGATACTTTCCATCAAAAAACTAGAGCGACCGAAGGAATTTATATTTCATACGGTACTTATTTGGGTAGGATATTATTTCACCCTTTACCTATCTATGTTTGCCTTAGGTGCCACTGCAAATCTTGGCATACTCGCGGCATTTACCATTTTAGTGGTTGGTAGCTTTGGTATGGTAGCACCTGTTCAAGGTGGTTTAGGGGCTTATCATTGGATTGTAACTATGGGCTTGGTTGAATTGTACCAAGTAGAAAAGATACCTGCAGCTGGAGCAGCTACTTTATTTCATACCTCACAAACCATTTATACCTTTTTGGTTGGGGCTTTATGCAGTTTGTGGGTGTTGGTAGATAAAAGTAAAGTGAAAGGGTAGGTTTTTAGTTTATCTTGCTGAGCAATTAGAACTTTTAATTATGTCGTTTCCATCTACTGCCTATAAAATTGAAGCTGATTGGCATATTGCTGCCGCCCAAGTAGTTGCTTGGCAACAAGCTGGATTGCAAGTTGTGTTTACCAATGGCTGTTTTGATATTCTGCATCAAGGTCATGTAGATTATTTAGAGGCAAGTAGAGCCAAAGGCGATAAGATGGTACTTGGTTTAAATACAGATAGGTCGGTAAGTAAAAACAAGGGGCCTTTAAGACCAGTTGTGCCTCAAGAAGCTAGGGCAAGAGTGCTTGCTGCTTTAGCCTGTATAGATCTGATTGTATTTTTTGAAGAAGAAACCCCACTTGAGCTTATTACTAAGCTAGCACCTGACATTCTGACAAAAGGAGCAGATTATTCATTAGATACCATAGTAGGCGCAGATTTTGTTTTAAATAATGGAGGAAGGGTTGAAACCGTTTCTTTGGTAGAAGGCTTTAGCACTACCAACATTATAAACAAGATTAAACAAGCCTATTAGAATTATGGCAGGACTCCTATATCTCCTGATGTTTGCCCTTATGGGGGTATCATTCTGGTTACAGTACAAACTCAAATCAAAGTTTGAGGAATATGGTGCAACACGTTTAAGTTCAGACTTAACAGGTGAAGAAGCAGCTAAAATGATGCTGCGCGATAATGGTATTTACGATGTGAAAGTTCTTTCTGTAGAAGGAAGGCTAACTGACCATTACAACCCAATGGATAAAACCATTAACCTGAGCCATGCTGTGTATTTTGGTAGAAATGCAGCAGCTGTTGCAGTAGCCGCTCACGAAACTGGTCACGCTGTTCAACATGCAACTGCCTATAGCTGGTTGCAATTAAGGAGCCAGTTAGTGCCTGCAGTAAGTATAGTATCTGGGTGGATGCCTTGGCTATTATTGATTGCCATTTTCACAGCGCAGTTTTCATTAATACCAGCAGGATTGGTGGTGATTTTCTTTGGGATAACGGCAATATTTTCAATTATCACTTTGCCAGTTGAATTTGATGCTAGTAATAGAGCTTTGGCTTGGATAAAGAACAGAAATGTAGTTACTCCACAAGAGTATGCAATGAGTAAAGATGCATTGTGGTGGGCTGCCACCACCTATGTTGTGGCAGCATTAAGCGCAATTGTAACCTTTTTATTTTATGCGCTAAGATTTTTTGGAGGTTCCAGAAGAGATTAGTGTATTGGAATAATGAAATTCATTACCGACCTTTGAAAACCAAACAGAGGTCGGTTTTTTATGCAAAAATTTTAATCTGGTTCTAAACTTTCTTAAATTACAAACGGTAATATAAAGTAAGTAACTTTAACTTTCTATCTGAAAACTACACCACCACAAAAATGAATTTTACCCTTACCGAAGAACATTTAGCCGTACAACAAGCAGCCCGCGAATTTGCCAAAACCGAATTATTGCCTGGCGTAATTGAGCGCGACGAACACCAAAAATTCCCAACTGAACAAGTAAAAAAGATGGGGGAACTTGGTTTCTTAGGTATGATGGTGAGCCCTGAATATGGCGGTGGCGGTATGGATACCATTAGTTATGTACTTGCTATTGAAGAATTAAGCAAGGTAGATGCTTCTGCTTCTGTTATTATGTCGGTTAATAACAGCCTTGTATGTGCTGGTATTGAAAAATACGGTAACGAAGAACAAAAGCGCAAATATTTACCTCGTTTAGCAAGTGGCGAAATAATTGGTGCATTCTGTTTAAGTGAGCCAGAGGCAGGTTCAGATGCTACTTCTCAGCATACAACTGCTGTAGATATGGGCGATCATTATTTAATTAACGGGACAAAAAACTGGATTACTAATGGGAGCACCGCATCGGTTTACTTGGTAATTGCCCAAACTAATATAGAATTAAAGCATAAAGGTATCAATGCCTTTATTGTAGAAAGAGATACCCCAGGCTTTACCGTAGGTTTGAAAGAAAACAAACTAGGTATTAGAGGTTCAGATACCCACAGCCTTATGTTTACCGATATGAAAGTGCCAAAGGAAAATAGAATTGGACCGGATGGTTTCGGTTTTAATTTTGCTATGAGTGTACTTAACGGTGGCAGAATTGGTATTGCTGCGCAAGCCTTGGGCATTGCAAGCGGTGCTTATGAATTGGCTTTGAATTACAGCAAGGAGCGTAAAGCTTTTGGCAAACCTATACACCAACACCAAGCAATTGCATTTAAGTTGGCTGATATGGCTACTAATATTGACGCAGCTCGTTTGTTATGCTTACGTGCCGCATCGTTAAAAGATGCTGGTCAGGACTTTGCTCGTGCAGGTGCTATGGCTAAACTATTTTCTAGCCAAGTAGCTATGGATACTACTGTAGAAGCAGTACAGGTTCATGGTGGCTACGGCTTTGTAAAAGAGTTCCATGTAGAGCGTTTAATGCGCGATGCAAAAATTACCCAGATTTATGAAGGTACTAGCGAAATTCAGAAAGTTGTAATTTCTAGAGATTTACTTCGTTAGTACTAAAGCACGCGCTCATTTAAAGTATAAGATTAAACGGCTTTCTGCAATGTGCTGAAAGTGTAGTTTAATCTTATGCTTATTTGTAACTGATTATGTGCTATTTATATATTCTACTTCCTTCACCCCCTTCTCCGAAACAGTAACACTCACAAAAAATGGAAAACTTCAACAGGATAATTGAATCGTTAAGCGTGCGATACATAAAAGCACGCAACTTGGTTTTGTTGAAACCACTAGAAATTGAAAATTACTTCGATGTTGAAAACACAATCATCTATCTTAACAAAGGTGATGTGGTTTTTAATGACATTATTGCAAAAGAGGGTTCTATTTTGTTCATCCCAGCCGGACGTACTGCTAATCTAGCTTATGTAACTGGTAGTTCTGAACAACTTTCTTATCAAAAGTTTATTGGAATGGCCGAAAATTTTTTCGACCTCAATAAAAATCCTGATATTAAAACAGTAGAGCGCTCTAACTATATCCTATTCAACTTTGAAGCTAAGATTTTTGATAGCGTTAACTTCTTTTCTTCTCTAGATATACCTCCATTTATCATAAAGAATGCTCCTAAAATTGAGGAATTGGTCCTTGAAATTTTCAAGGAGCAAGTAAGTAAAGAAGCAGGAAGAGAACTTATGCTCAAGAACTATACTGAACGTATGGTGATTGAAATTATAAGACACATTATTAATAAAAAGCTATTTATAGAACAGCTAACTACTAACGCTACTTATTTTAGAGACCCTCGATTGGTGAACGTGTTTTCCTACATCAAGTCTAATTTAGATGGCGATTTAAGTAATAAGGCCTTGGCTGCTGTGGCTGAAATTTCTGAAGATTATGTTGGTCAGTATTTTAAGGTACTAACTGGGATAAATCCTCAAGATTATATTGAGTACCAACGTATGGAAGGTGCCATTCATTTATTGCGTACTTCAAACTTATCTATTGCCGAGATTAGCAATATGGTAGGCTATAAAGGCACTGCTTATTTCTGTCGCCGATTTAAGATGATGTTCGGCATACCGGCAGGGCAAATGCGCAAGCGTGATAGCTTGATTAATTTAGATTAGTTAGACATTATATATATAAAAGATGGGCTGTCTTGTAAGTAAGCAGCCCTCTTTTTTAGTAGAATATATACTTACTGATTGCTTTTTAGAACAAGTGCTACAGATTTTGCTGTGTCTAAAACCATCTTTTCAAAGGGAATTGGTTTCCAATTAAACACCTTCTTTGTCTCGCTAATATCGGCATCGTAGGTAATTCCTATAAATGGTAAGGCTCCTCTAACTTCTGCCAAGAAGTTAGCCATGAATTTTAACATAAAATCTGGGGCAACTGTGGTGCTTACTTTAGCGTAGCCATTAGATTTTAAGATAGTTGCCAGCTGCTTTAAGCTATACGATTCTTCTGAAGAAACAATAAATCTCCTGCCTGCTGCTTGGTCGTTTTCCAATGCTTGTACATGAATTTTTGCAATATCCCGAACATCTGACATAACACTAATAGCATTTGGAAGCATAGGAAGTTTGCCAGTTATTAGCTTTTTAAACGCATCCATACTTTCCCCATTTAAATTACCTGTTAATGTGGGTCCGTAAATGGGTCCAGGATTAATAACTACTAATTCTAGCTTATCAGGACCTTCCTGGGTGTTAATGAATTCCCAAGCGCTTTTTTCTGCTAAAGTCTTGCTTTTGAGGTAAGCAGTAACATTTTTAGCGTTTACATTAGTCCAGCTATTTGTGGTAAGCATAATAGAAGTATTCGCATCGCCAAGCATTGCAACGATAGATGATGTTAATACAACTCTTTTTAGACCTGCCTCTTTAGCTGCTTTTAACGCTCTTAAAGTGCCATCTACAGCTGGTTTAATTAATTCATTCTCGTCTTTTGGTTCTTTTACAACGAAAGGCGAGGCCACGTGTAGCAGGAAATCACAACCTGCTAGTGCAGTTTCCCAGCCTTCATCTTTTGTGAGATCTAGCGTACAAAATTCTAGCCTTCCTGTTGAATCAACTTGTTTGTTAATTCCATTTACAACTTCACTTGTTTTAGAGAGGTTCCTTACAGAACCTTTTACAGCGTAGCCTTTTTTTAGTAATTCGGCAGCACAATGCGAGCCCACAAATCCAGAAATTCCGGTAACAAAAACCTTTTGCATAGATGTTCTTTAATTACATAATGCCCAATGGCTATAAATAGCCACCGAGCATGATTTCCATTTGGATATTTACACTAACGACTCTAACATTATTACCCTGCCTGCTTCAAGTTGCATTTCATTGATGCGCAAGTTTTTATAAGATTGGTAGTCTTCGTCGTTGTACCAAGCCAATGCCTTTTCCATACTTGGAAAACGAAGAATTGCCGCCCAATTACCGTCCCATTCCCCTTCTTTAACTAAAGGAGTAGGTGTGCCAGCTATCATTTCTCCTTCATGTTTATGAAGAATAGGAAATACAAAGGCCGCATAACGTTGGTTTAGGTCTTCTAGGCTGCTCACTTTCATGTTTACAGTTACGTAAGTAGTTTTTGCTACAAGGTTGGCATCGTTCATTTGATTACTTGTCGTTTTAAAGTTAGATTGATTACTTTTGTATTGAAAGCAAAAGTAGCTTTTTACTTTCATTATGCAAGAAATAATTTCATTAAAATGGATCAATCAATTTTTAGGTGTAAGTGCCCTATTGCTTCTGCCCTAGATATTGTAGGCGATAAATGGTCTTTGGTTATCATTAGGGATATGCTATTTGCCCACAAAAAGACTTTTACAGATTTCTCTAATTCTACAGAAAAAATAGCCTCTAATATATTAGCGGCAAGGCTCAAGTTTTTAGAGGAAATGAAAGTGCTTTCAAAAAGCAAGATGGAAGGAAATGATAAGTCGTATGTTTATACACTTACAAATAGAGGCTTAAACCTACTGCCTGTAATTGCCGAACTAACGCTTTGGAGCGACGAAAATTTAACTGAGCTTAATCCTATTTTGGTGAAAGGCGATTACTCTCAACTTAAAACAAATAGAGAATCCTTCTTGGACGAAATAAGGCAGCGTTACATAAAAAAGTTTAATTTAGATGAATAAACTGGGCAGTGAATAAAAACACACCACCCTGTTTAAGGCATATTTTGCCCGATTGTTTACCCTCCCTAACTTCACCACAACATTAATTCAATTCTGATTATAACCATTTGGTTATTAAGTAATGGTATTATCGTGTTAATCAAGAACGATAAAATTAATCATCTCTCTAAACTTTTTTACCTTTCATTTTGCGCTTATCAATGTTAATGCGCTTAATTACTTTACGCTTAATTTGAAGTGTAACATCCTGTTTTTCAGGATTAACGGAATGTGAATAGCCATCGTACTCTACTGTATTTTCAGGAGTGCGCTGTAAAACATAAGCACCAGAACCAGATTGAATAAAGGTAAGTCCTTTATTTTCCCCTTCTTCAAAGGCCACTTTTAAGCTATTTTGCTTTACCTCTAATAAAGCACCGGGAGTGCTTTTGCCTAACTTCACTACGTTAATATCGGTACCTCGTTTTATTACAGCTTCTCCTTTGGTTACCTTGGCAGAGTTGTTAGAGATATTCCTCCGCAAGCTCATTTTGGTATCAGTGTAGTATTGCAAGCTTGTGAGCGGGATATTGTTTTCTTCTAGGCTTGCCTTTATTTCTGGCGTGAAATATACTTTTTTGCTACAACTAGTTAAGCTTATTGCTGCAATAGTAATTGCAAATATGTGGGTTTGGTATTTTAACATACGTTTACGAGTTTAATGTAACTGTTTAACGCAGGTTTTTTAGACTATTTTAAATGCATTAAGGCTAATGAGGCAGCGGTAAACTTGGCTTTTTTAAAGGTATTTAAAAGGCAAAGGGGCATAAGTATTACCTTTGTTTTGGTATTATAACCAACAACTCACAATGACATTAGAACTAGGAACGCCTGCGGTACTTTTTCCTGCCCTATCGCTATTGATGCTTTCTTATGGTAACCGTTTTTTGGCGGTAGCCTCGTTAATCAGGAATTTACATCACGAATATGAGGATAACCCAAATCCTAAAATCCTGAAGCAGATTAAGAACTTACGACGCAGAATCAAGATTATCAGAGATATGCAAACCCTGAGCATATCGTCGGTTTTTAGTTCTGTTTTAAGTATTGCATTTGTTTATAATAATTTGAATGAGGTTGCTCAGGTGCTTTTTGGCTTGGCTATGTTATTGATGCTCATTTCATTAGGTTTAAGTATTTTGGAAACCTATATTAGTACTGCCGCTTTAGATGTGGAACTGGAAGATGTTACTGAAGATATTAAAGACCATTACGCAGGCTATAAAAAAAGGATAAGGGCACAAAGAAAAAAGGGAATTGACGATGCCAATCCCCTTGATGGAACTGTTGGGAAGACTTTATAATCCTACTTTTTTACACCTATGCCTCTGATAACTGCGCCTTCACCTTGATGACCAGGTCCTTCATTGAGGTGATATACCACTACTTCCAGACTTTGCCATTCAATATTGGGCAGAGCTTGCAATACTTCCTCTTTACTCCAAAGCATAGCCATATCACGAGGCCCCCCGCTATTACTAATTTCTTGGTATTGAGCTTGTTCTTTGGCAAACAACTCAAGAATAACGGTGCCGCCTTTTTCTAGAAATTGTTCTAAATGTTGGTAAGCGCCAATTTTAATTGCAGCTGGGAAATGACTAAATGAAAAGCAAATAGAATTGAACGTCCTTTCAAAATTCACCTCGTCGGCAGAGGCAATATGATAATCCAAATCCACTTGGTTTTGCTGGGCAAGTAGCATGGCTTTCTTTTTTCCTTCTTTAGAAAAATCGAATGCGGTAACTTCCCAACCTGATTTAGCAGCATAAACTGCATTGCGTCCTTCTCCTTCTGCAGGAAACAGGATGGAGCCTTTGGTTAAAGTAGGTAGATTTTCTTCTAACCAAACATTAGGGTTAGTTCCATATACAAAGGTTTCCTCTGCGTATTTTTCGTTCCAGAATTGATTGGGGTAGCTCATTGTTTTTGTAGGGGTGAATACTAAAAATAATACCCAGCCTTGGCTGGGTATTATAATATTATCTATTTATTGTCCTAACCAGGTTTTTACCTCATCCAGGGTAGGCATTGGGGCGTCTACTTTTAGTTTTTTGCGTAAGCCTCCTAAATCGTTGAAGAGCTTGCTAGCAGCAATCGCCTTAATATCTTCAACCGATTTATGGTTCATCTTATTAAACACAGGCCACCAAGCTTTCGGTATGCCCATTGCTTCATAATCTGAATCTGATGGAGCAACTACAATTGGTTCTGGCTTCATTTGAGGGAAGAACAACACATCTTGTATAGATGGGCTGTTAGTCATAATCATACTCAACCTATCAATCCCGATACCCAAACCTGCTGTTGGTGGCATACCATATTCCAAGGCACGAAGGAAGTCTTCATCTAGCATCATTGCCTCAGGGTCGCCACGCTTGCCTAAGTCAATTTGTTCTTCAAAACGAGCACGTTGATCGATAGGGTCGTTCAACTCACTATAAGCATTACAAATTTCCTTGCCATTACATATTGCTTCAAAGCGTTCTACTAAACCTTCTTTACCTCTATGCTTTTTAGCGAGCGGACTCATTTCCACTGGGTAATCTGTAATGAAGGTAGGCTGAATCAATTTGCCTTCTACCATCTCACCGAAAATTTCGTCTATCAGTTTGCCTTTACCTAAAGTATCGGGCACATCGATATTTAATTGGGCGCAAACAGCTCTTAAGCCACCTTCGTCCATTGCCGAAATATCGATACCAGTGTATTCTTGAATGGCTTCAAACATAGTGTATCTTTTCCAAGGACGTTGGAAATTGATAATATGCTCGCCCACTTGAACTTCCGTAGTGCCGTGTAAGGCTAAAGCCACACGTTCTACCATTTCTTCCACACATTCCATCATCCAGATATAGTCTTTATAAGCTACATAAAGCTCCATCTGGGTAAATTCTGGATTGTGGAAGCGGCTCATACCCTCGTTGCGGAAGTCTTTCGCAAACTCATAAACGCCTTCAAAGCCACCAACTATCAAACGCTTTAGGTATAACTCATTTGCAATACGCAAATACAAAGTCATATCTAATGTATTGTGGTGTGTTTTGAACGGACGTGCGGCAGCACCGCCATACAGAGGCTGCAAAATTGGGGTTTCCACTTCTAAGTATCCCTTTTCTTGCATAAAGTTGCGCATAGCTTGAACTAGTTGGCTACGCTTTTTAAATGTTTCCCTTACATCAGGGTTCACAATTAAATCTACATAGCGCTGGCGATAGCGCGCTTCTCTATCTGCAAAGGCATCGTAGGTAATTTTATTGCCTTGCTCATCTTCAGCCTCCTTTACAATAGGTAGAGGCTTCAAACTTTTAGTGAGCAAAGTAAATTTTTGTACGTGGATAGATATTTCCCCAGTTTGGGTGGTGAATACAAAGCCCTGAATGCCTATGATATCGCCAATATCCAGTAGTTTTTTGAAAACGGTATTGTAAAGCGTTTTATCATCGTCAGGACAAAGGTCATCTCTACGGAAATAGGCCTGTATTCTGCCTGTAGCATCTTGAATTTCAATGAAAGAAGCATTTCCCATGATGCGGCGGCTCATGATGCGACCTGCTAATGAAATGTTCTTATAGTCGGTTTTTCTGCGCTCGTAGTTTTTAAGAATATCGGCAGCAGTGGCATTCACAGTAAACTGTGCAGCTGGGTATGGTTCAATGCCAAGGTGCAGAAGTTCTTCACGTTCTTGCCTACGGCGTAATTCGGGCTCGCTTAGTTGCATACAATTACCTTAATTGGGCTTGCAAGTTACGGTAAAGCCAATGGAAAGTGAAGCTTACCATATATAAACTATACCTATTTTTGCACTAATTATAAGGAAACATAAAGTAGTGCTTTATTTATTGCCTACACTTTTGCTTTTTTACATCCGCAAAGGTGGGCTAAGTTCAGTTCACAGCTATCAAACAGATAATTAAGATGAGTAAAACCTCCAATACCGTAATTGCTTTCGCTGCAGGTTTGGCAGCTGGTGCCGCCTTAGGCATTCTTTTTGCGCCAGAAGATGGCAAAAGCACTCGTAACAAACTTAGCTATAAACTAAGTAGTTACAGAGAGCGTTTGCTAGAAATGCTTAAGAAACTTCAGAATGGCGAGAAGGATAGTTTGTTCAGCTCTGCTAAAGAAGAAGGCCAAAAAGTAATTTCAGATGTAACCTCTCAGGCTGAAGATATGCTAAGTGCAATTGATGCGCTTATGCTTCAAATTAACGAAGGCAAGTAATTTGCGTTTGCATTTTCTTACTTATAGTTCAATTCATCAATCATTCGATTTTATCTCAGTGAAAAAGTTAGGAATACTCTTAGTGCTTACCTCAGTTATTTTTGGCTGTAGTAATAAAGGGAGCGAAATGAAGGTAGGCGATTTGGTAACCAATCCCGCAACTGCCGAAGGCTCTGGAGTAGAAGCTAACCAGAACCCATCAGAAATAAAATGGTTAGGTAGTGCCTATGAATTTGGCAAGGTTACCGATGGTGAAAAAGTAAAACACAACTTTAAGTTCGTAAACACTGGTAAGGCGCCACTAATCATATCTGGTGCCCAAGCTAGCTGTGGTTGCACCGTGCCAGATTGGCCTCGTGAACCAATTGCTCCGGGCGATACTGGCGAAATTAAAGTTGAATTTAATAGTAAAGGCAGAGTAGGTGTGGTGCAAAAGCAAATCACCGTTACAGCCAATACCAACCCGAGCATTAGCGAACTAGCCATTAAAGGCGAAGTGGTTCCTGCCGAAGTAAAATAACATTACCCCTTTATTACTACCCAATACACTACCACAATATAATACACCCCAATTTATTACAATGGCCGAGGTTAAAATGGTAATGCCCAAAATGGGCGAAAGCATAATGGAAGGTACGGTGCTCAACTGGCTGAAAAAAGTAGGCGATAAAATTGAGCAAGATGAAGCCGTATTGGAAGTAGCAACCGATAAAGTAGATACTGAAGTGCCTGCTACCCACGCAGGTATTTTAAAAGAGGTTTTGGTGAAGGAGGGCGATGTTGTACCTGTGGGTGCTCCAATTGCTGTTATTGAAACCGATGCCAATGCTGCTGTTTCTGCTGCGCCTGCCGTAGTAGCTCCTGCTGCCGCTCCAGCTCCTGTGGTTGTGGCTCCAGTTGCAGTTGCCGCTGAACCAAATACCAATGGTTTTGCGCTAATGGCACAAGCTGTTCCTGGTAGGTTCTACAGTCCATTGGTAATGAATATGGCCAAGGAAGAGGGTGTAAGCATGGCCGAACTAGAGCTTATCCCTGGTACTGGTGCTGAAGGTAGAGTTACCAAGAAGGATATGCTTGCCTTCGTAGCCTATAAGGCTAGCGGTGCATCTGTAGCTCCTGCTCCAGTTGCCGCTCCTGCTCCTGTAGCTGCTCCAGCTGCTGCTGAAGTAATGGTGAAGCCTGCTGCTGAAACTTCTATTGCTAAGCCTGCTGTATCGGTTAGTGGTGCACATGAAATCATTGAAATGGACCGTATGCGCAAAATGATTGCGCAGCGTATGGTTGATAGCAAGCGTATTGCACCGCACGTTACTAGCTTTGTTGAGGCCGATATGACCAAAATCGTGAACTGGCGCAACAAGGTAAAGAAGGAATTCCAAGCCAGAGAAAATGAATCAATCACCTTTACCCCAATTTTTATTGAGGCAGTGGTGAAAGCAATAAAAGATTACCCAATGATCAATGTTTCTGTTGATGGTGATAAAATCATCATCAAAAAGAACATTAACATTGGTATGGCGGTTGCTTTACCTAGCGGTAACTTAATTGTTCCAGTTATTAAAAATGCCGACCAATATAATATTGTAGGTTTAACCAAAAAAGTAAACGACTTGGCCCGCCGTGCTCGTGAAAACAAACTTACCCCAGACGATTTGGGCGATGGTACTTTCACGATCAGCAATGTAGGTTCGTTCGGTAATGTAATGGGAACACCTATTATCATGCAACCGCAAGTAGGTATTTTAGCTTTAGGTGCAATACAGAAAAAAGTTGCAGTTATTGAAACCGAGCAAGGCGATATGATTGGAATTAGACAAATGATGTTCCTTTCACACAGTTACGACCACCGTGTAGTAGATGGTGCCCTCGGAGGAATGTTTGTTCGCCGAGTTGCGGACTATTTGGAAGGTTTTGACGTTACTAGGAAAATATAACTCCTAAATAATTTCCCGCTATTGGAAACACTAGCGGGAATTCACTAAAACAGTACAATTCAATGATAAAGAAATTAAGTGTAGCAGTAGCCGGATTAGCATTAGCCTTTCAAGTGGCCAATAATCCTTTGCAAGCACAAAGCACCGCTGAAGGTTTAAGAGCATTAGATAATGAACAATATTCTTCTGCACGAACTATTTTTCAGAGTTTGGTAAATGCAAAAGCATCGCCAGAAACTCATTTTTATTTAGGATATTTCTATAACAGAATTGGCAAGCCCGATTCTGCCAATATCTCTTTCAACAAAGGTTTAGCGCTTGATCCTAAGTTTGCCTTTAATGAATTAGGTTTAGGTAATTCTGATTTGCAAAACGGTAATAGAGCAGCGGCACAAGAACATTTTACAAAGGCACTTACCATATCTAAAGGTAAAAATCCTGATATTATGTACTTTATTGCAGATGCTTGGTTGCGTGCACCTAAAGGCACCAAAGATCCTGTTGAAGCCATAAAGCTTTTAGATCAAGCTATCCTTAAAAACCCTAAGCGTGTAGATTACTTTGTACTTCGTGGCGATGCCTTCGGCGAACAAAACGATGGCTCGCAAGCGGTAGCTAACTTTAACCAAGCCCTAAACATTGAACCTGAAAATGTGAAGGTAATGGTGCGTAAGGGTAAGTTCTATGAGCGTGCTAAGAACTACACCGAAGCAGCAAAGCTTTACAGAGAGTCTATTGCTAAAGACCCTAAGTATGCCATTGCCTACAAAGAACTAGGCGAAGTGCTTTACCTAGCTAAGCGTTACGATGAGGCTTTACAGAACTATGAGCAATACATCAATATTTCTGACAAGAACCAAACATCAATGTTGTTGTATGCAGAATTCTTGATTCGTTCTAAAAAGTATCCGCAAGCAGTTGCCGTAATTACCGACCTTAAAGCGAAAGACCCTAATAATCCTTTGCTGTACAGAGGTTTGGCTTTTACCCAGTATGAAACTGGCGACTTTAAAGGAGCTAAAGAAAACCTTGCTTATTACTTTGAAAAGCAAACGGATAAGAGCAAAATCACTGCTAACGATTCATTATACTCAGGTAAAATTGGCTTGAAATCTGGTGGCGATACCTTGGCATCAGTAAATATGATTGCCGATGTGGTGAAAAGAGATACCTCGAAGGCCGATGAAGCTAAGATTATAGCCAAGGAATTGTTTGATGCAAAGGCTTACGTTCCTGCTGCAGTGCTTTATAAGTCAGTTACTGATAACCTAAAGAAGCTGAATAACTTAGATTACTATAATCTTGGACGTAGCTATTACTATGCTAACGATTACGTTAATTCAGACGCTACGTTTGCTAAGAACTATGAGATGTTCCCAACTTTCTACACTGCTTTATACTACCAAGCATTAAGTCAGTATTTAAAAGATAAAGATGGTAGCCAAGGTTTAGCGGTTCCTTTCTTTGAGCAATACATTGAAAAGGAAACCGATAAGGTGAAGTACAAGCCTTACTTTGTTCGTGCTTACAATGCTTGTGGTTCTTATTACAGCACTGTAAAAAAGAACAAGGCAAAATCAATAGAGTTCTTCAACAAAACTTTAGAGGTTGACCCTAATAACGCAGCTGCTAAGGAAGGCTTAAAGTTTGCTGCTACTATTAAGTAGGTATGCATTAGTTAATTATTATAATACCCTTGCTGTTTGGTAGGGGTATTTTTTTTGGAGGTATGATGTTTTTTAAAACTCTCACCACTGTTGAGAGTTTTGAAACAGCTTCTCTCATAGTCTCCATCTATATCATTATCGAAAATATCAATAGGGGTAAATGGGCTGCCTAAACAAAAGGCAGGCTTTAATGCTTATCTTTGTAATAGAAATAACTTCACAATAACAACATAATAACCCGTATGTCACTGGTATTAAAACCCGCTCCATCGTTTTCTGCAGCAGCCGTAATCAATGGCGATGAAATAGTTGAAAACTTCTCTTTGGAGCAATACAAAGGCAAGAACTATGTAGTGTTCTTCTTTTGGCCAAAAGATTTTACTTTCGTTTGTCCTACTGAAATCCACGCTTTCCAAGAAAAATTAGCTGAATTCAAGGCTCGTGGTTGCGAAGTAGTAGGTTGCAGTACCGATACCGAAGAAAGTCACCTAGCTTGGTTAAGCATCCCTAAAGATAAGGGTGGTATCCAAGGTGTTACTTTCCCTTGCGTGGCAGATACTGCTAAAACTATTGCTACAAACTTTGGCGTTTTAGGTGGCGATTATACTTATAACGATGAAGGCGAACTTACTTTCGTAGGTGCTCCTATCGCTTTACGTGGTACTTACCTAATTGATAAAGAAGGTATTGTACGTCACTGTGTAATTAATGATTTCCCACTAGGTCGTAATATTGACGATACCTTGCGTACCCTTGATGCGCTTATCTATGTTGAAACCCACGGCGAGGTATGTCCTGCTAACTGGGAAGCTGGTAAAGATGCAATGAGCGCAACTCGCGAAGGTGTAGCTTCTTATTTAGCTGCTCATTAATCTGAAATAATAAATGCTAAAAGGCACTTGCAGGTAAAACTGTAAGTGCCTTTTTTTCATATACTAACAAGGAAATTGGTGCGTTATTTCCGATAGTATGTTTAAATTACAGGTTAATTAGGTCTTTCCTTAAAGACTGTTAAAAACAACTACTCTTAGCGTAACCACAATGAATACACTGCAACCTTTATTAGGGCAGCTTCAGCAATATAAGCGTAAATACTACCTCAACAGACTATTGGGAGGTACCTTGTTTGCCCTTGGTTTATTGTTAAGTGCCTATTTATTGGTAAGCGTTTTAGAATATTATGGCAACTTTAGCACTGCCGTACGTACTGTATTATTTTATGGCTTTTGGAGTTTGCTCACCTATTTATTGGTGAGTAGAATTGTCATCCCAATTTTTTACTTACTCAATATTGCCAAGCCTATTACCGATGAAACGGCAGCGCAACAAATTGGTAACTACTTCCCTGAAGTAAGAGATAAACTGCTTAATACCTTGCAGTTAGGCAAGCAAAATGCACCTGAACATAGTTTGATTGCGGCTGCAATTGCCCAAAAAACAGGCGAGCTTTCTTATATTCCTTTTGCCAATGCGATTGACTTAAGTACCAATGCCAAGTATTTACGTTGGGTGGCCCCTCCTTTGCTCATCATCGGTATTTTAGGAATTGTTTTGCCTCGTATTTTTACAGAAAGTAATGAGCGTTTACTAAATTATAACCAAGTATTTGTTCCTCAGGCTCCTTTTAAGTTTGAGTTATTAAATAGAGACTTAAAGGCTTACAAGAATGAAGATTACCTAGTTCGCTTAGCTATCACTGGCGATGCTATTCCAGAGGAAGTTTTCATTGTGCGCAACGGCAGAAGGCAGTTAATGTCCAAGACCGATGCGGGCTATGAATTTCCAATAAAAAGCGTGCAGCAATCTGAAGATTTTAGCTTTGAAGCGGCAGGTTTTCCAAGTAATACTTATCAGTTGTCATTGATTGCCAGACCTAGTTTGCTCAACTTTGAAGTGAGTTTTAATTTTCCTAGTTACCTCAATAAGCCAAAGGAAACCATCAGCAATGCAGGTTCTTTCACTGTGCCTGAGGGTACTACGGTAAGTTGGAAGTTTAGGGCCGGCGATGCCGATTCTTTATTTGTTTTTACCGATGCTGATAAAAAGCTTTTAGCCGCATCTAAAGACGATGATATTTTTCAGGTGCAAAAGCGAATTATGCAAAGCACTGGCTACAAAGTAGATATGAAGAATGGCTTTGGTGCAAATAAAGAGCAAATAGCCTATTCTATAGAAGCAATACCAGACCAATTTCCAAGTATTAGTGTATCTCAATATCAGGATACTGCCATGTATCAGTTCTTGAGTTTGGGTGGAACTTTGGCTGATGATTATGGTCTGTCGAGGTTACAACTGCATTATAGGGTACTTTCTGAAGGCGGTAAAGAAGGGGTTTGGAAAATAAAGCCAATCAAAATTGCTGGGGGACAAGTAAGTCAAAGCTTTACTTATAATTGGACCTTAGATTCTTTACTTACAAAGCCAGGAAATAGGCTTGAATACTTTGTACAAGTATTCGATAACGATGGTGTTCACGGTCCTAAAGGAGCGAGAAGTGGTGTATATCAGTTTAGCTTGCCAAGTGAAAAGGCAATGCAAGAAGAGCTAGAAAAGCAAGCCGAAAAGAACGCTGCTGCTATGGATAAAAACTTAACTAAGGCAGAGCAAATTCTGAAAGAACAAAAGAAAATTCAGGATAGGTTAAAAACCAAGCGTGAGTTAGGCTTCCAAGAAAAGCGTATGCTGGAAGAGCTCATGAAGAAGAAAGAGGACCTTAGAAAGGAAATTGAGGCACTTCAAAAGAATACTGAAAAGCAAAACCAAAAAGAAGAACGCTTTAACAAGCAAAGCGAAGAGATTAAGGAAAAGGTTGAAAAGCTGCAAGAACTCATGAAGGAGCTGATGGATCCTGAAATGGAGCAGCTTATTCAGGAACTCAACAAGTTATTACAGCAGAATGCCCCTAATCAGGAAGAACTGAAAAAGATTCTTGATAAAATGGAGCAGAAAGATGAGAACCTAAGTAAGGAACTAGACCGCACTATGGAACTTTTCAAGAAACTTCAGTTTGAAAAGAATCTTGAAAAAAGCATTGATAAACTTGAAAAGCTGGCTGAAAAGCAGGAGCAGTTAGCAGAAAAATCGGCCGACCCTAACAAGCTTACCAAGGAAGAATTGCAGGAAGCAGCTGAACAGAAGAAGGAAGAAGATAAAAAGGCTGGTAAGCCAGAGGCTAGCAAACCACTTTCTGAAAAGGAGCAAAAGCAAGAAGCTTTAAAGCAACAACAAGAGGATTTGCAAGAAGAATTTAAGCAAGCCAAAGAGGAATTGGACAAACTTGAAAAGGATAATAAAGAGTTAGGCGAAGATAAAATGGAAATGCCTGACAATGATAAAGACGAAGAAGAAGTAGAAAAAGACCAGAAAGACGCTGAAGAAAGTTTGGAAAGTAAGGAGAACGAGAAAGCTAGTAAAAAGCAAAAATCGGCCAGCAAGAAAATGAAACAAATGGCGCAGAAATTGAAAACTGCCCAGATGGAAATGGATGCTGAACAAGATGCCGAAGATGCCGAGGCCCTCCGTCAGATTCTGGAGAATTTGCTTACTTTAAGTTTTGACCAAGAGCAAATTATGAAGGAGTTTAGGACTGTTAATCAGCTAGATCCTAGGTATTTAACGCTCTCTCAGCAACAGTTGAAATTGAAGGACGATGCCAAGATTATTGAAGATAGTTTGCAAGCCTTGGCTAAAAGAGTAATGCAAATTCGCAGTTTCATTACTAAAGAAGTTGGGGAGTTAAAAGGCTACCTGAATGAAGCATCTGACGAGGTGAAGGCCCGTAGGCAAGCACTTTTTGCTGCCAAGCAGCAATTGGCCATGACCAGCATGAATAACCTAGCATTGATGCTTTCAGATGCCTTAAAGAATATGCAAGACCAAGCCGCAGAATCGTCTATGAAGATGAAAGGCAAGGGTAAGGGCAAAGGAAAATCAAAGGGTAAAGGCAAGCCAGGTGAAGGCAAACCAAGCCTAAGTCAAATGCAAAAGCAGCTCAATAAGCAAATGGAAGGTTTGAAGAAGAGCGGTGCACAAGGCAGGCAGTTAAGTGAAGAACTAGCTAAAATGGCTGCCCAACAAGAAGCTATCCGTAGGGCTATGCAGAAAATGGAAGGTAGCCAACCAGGTGGAAGTTCTGGTAGCGGAAGTTCGCCATCAGGCATAGGTAAAGATGGCAAACCTATGGGTAAAGAAGGAGAAGGTAAGGAAAACGGCGGCTCAAAAGGCAGTGCCCAAAAACTTACCAACGAAGAAATAATGAAGGCAATGGAACAAACCGAGCAAGACTTGGTAAACAAACGCCTCACCCAACAAACCATTAACCGTCAGCAAGAAATAGTAACCCGTTTGCTAGAAGCTGAAAATGCTATGCGCGAACGTGAGCTAGACGAAAAGCGAGAAAGTAAAACTGCTAAGCCTCCAGTGCAAAGCATCCCTCCAGATATTGAAAAGTATTTGAAGCTAAAGGAGCAACAAGTGGAAATGCTGCAATCGTTACCACCAAACCTTACGCCATTTTATAAGCGTGAGTTGAGCAGGTATTTTCAGGAAGTGAAGTAGGGGGTACTTAATTATATAATCAGTTTGAATAGAAATAAAAGTTTTTAAATAAGTAGTTAAACTGATAAATATGAGGCAATTAGTTAGAGTTGTAGTTTTGAGTTTTGTCTTTTTGCATTTAATTGCAACCAACTTATTTGCTCAAACACAACAACCCAAAAGGATTATTTGGACAGCTGATTGGAGCAATACTTTTATACTTATTGGCGGAAATTTAGATACGCTAAAAATCTATCATTCTGATAGCTTGAAACTGTATAGAAAGTATTTGATCTCAGGGACAATTACACGGGCAGTTTGGCACCCTCATAGTGCTTTAATAGCTGTTGCAACTCAGGTATCTGATGATAAATCAAGAATTATTAATTTTAAGAATAGCAGTATGCCATTGGTTGGCATTTCTCCTGAAGGTGCAAGAGGAATAGCTTGGAATTTCAAGGGAGATTATTTAGCAGTTGGTGATAACGACGGTCAAGTTTTGATTTATGATGAAAAAGGTAAACTCATTAGGAAATTTCAGAATGAAAATACCAAAGGTATTACTGCCGTCGCTTGGCACCCTAAGAAAAACGTTTTAGTTACTGTTTCGGATAAAATAAGAATGTTTGATATTGAAGGAAACCTATTAAAATCTATCAAGCATAGAAAAGAAGATGTTTTGATACTTTCAATAGCCTGGCATAAATCAGGCAAGTTTTTCGTAACAGGCGATTATGGCGATGGTATTAACCATTCTTTACTTCAGTATTGGGATGAGCAAGGGAACTTAATTCGTTCAATTGATAAAAGTAAGGGTGAGTACCGAAACTTGGCTTGGAATAAAGATGGTACCAGACTTGCTTCTGCAAGTGATGCTTTAAGAATATGGGATACAAAAGGTATTTTAATAGCAGAAGGCAAATCAAAAAGCTATTTATGGGGTGTTTCTTGGAATAGGACTGGGACTAAAATAATAACTACTAGCCTTTATGAGGAAATTGTAGTTTGGAACAGTAAGGCTAAGAAGCTCAGAATTGTGAAGTAAATGTCTATCTACCTTTTGTAGCAGTTAAATGAATGCGCGGCATAATATTTAGGCATTAAAAAGCCTTATAATTCTGAAATTATGAGGCTTTAATGTTTTTATAAGTCACCTACCCTGTTATTCTAGAAGGTAAATAATAGCTAAGCTTATTATACAAATCGGTAGGAGTGAAGGGCTTACTTACAAAATCGTTCATGCCGGCCTTTGTAATTTGTTCCTTTACTTCGCCTAATGAGCTTGCGGTAAGTGCCAAAATTGGCAGGTCTTTATATTTAGTGCCGTCTAAGCGCCTAATAAACTTTGTAGCTGTGTAGCCATCCATTTCTGGCATTTGTAAATCCATAAGCACTAAGTCGAAATCTCCTTCTTGCAAACGGTCTAGTGCCTGCCTTCCATTGCGGCAAAGAATTGGTTCTACATTCCATTTATTTAGGAATTTGCGGATGACGATAATATTCATATCATCGTCTTCCACTAATAGTACTCGGGCTTTATTAAAGTCGCCTTCAGGTACTGTTTTTCTAATATTGGTGCCAATAGAGGCATCGGTACGCTGGCTTTTCTTAAACCAAAGGTTAAAATAAAAGACAGATCCTTTTTCAACTATCGATGTTACTTTAAGGGTACTTCCCATCATCTCCACCAATCTTTTGGTGATACTAAGTCCTAAACCAGTACCCCCGAATTGACGGGTTGTGGAATGATTTGCTTGTGTAAAGCTTTCGAAAATGCGCTCTATATTTTCAGGGGCAATGCCTATGCCAGTATCTGAAACGGAAAACTCTATTTGTATATGTTCGGTGGTTTCATCCAATACTTTAGTATATACATCTACCCCTCCTTTTAAGGTGAATTTGAGCGAGTTGCTTAAAAGGTTGTTTAAAATTTGGAGTAAGCGTAAAGAATCGCCCATCAAGAAAACTGGGATTCTATCTTCTAGATTTAACCTAAGATAGATGCCTTTTTCTAGAGCCTTTATTTGTAATGAGTTTATTATACCATCCATTAGCGGACGTAACTCAAAATCAATCTCTTCTAATTGTAGATTGCCTGATTCAATTTTGCTGAAGTCAAGTATATCTGAAATAAGACCTAGTAAATTCTCTGATGAAAACTTTAGGCTATACAAACTTTCAAGTTGGTCTTGCTTCGGATCGTCTTGCAGAAGTAGGTTGGTTAAGCCAATAATTGCATTAAGCGGTGTTCTGAGTTCATGACTCATCACACTCAAAAACTCACTTTTACTTTCTACTGCTTTATTAGCTTCAGCTTGGTATTTTTGAAGTTGCTGTATTAATTGTTGGTTTTTATCTGCTTCAGCCCTTAGCTCAATTTCTTTGATTACAGATTGTGCCAACATTTTTAAAATTTTAGCTTCATCTGGATTTAACTCCCTAGGCTCATCTGAAATTACACATAAGGTTCCTAGGTTATAGCCGTCGGAGGTAGTTAAAGGCGCGCCTGCGTAAAATCTTACATATGGTTGGCCTTCAGTTAAGGGATTATTAACAAATCTATCGTCTTTATGCGAATCAGGCACAACAAAAATATCGTTCCCCAAAATAGCATGCGCACAATAAGCTAATGCCTTTGGTGTTTCTGAAACTTCCAGTCCATGTTTACTTTTAAACCACTGTCTATGGTCGTCTATAAGTGAAACAAGGGCAATAGGGACGTTGAATATTTTCGCCACCATTTGGGTTATTTCATCAAAAACATCGTCAGGACTAGTGTCTAATATGTTTAGACTTATTAATTTTTCTAATCGAGCGCGTTCATTAGCAGGAACCCCAGCTGGCTTCATTTCAACTAATTAAGGTTAATAGCAATTAAGTAGCAAGAATGCTTGCAACCAATGCACTAAAGTAAATAAATCTAAGTATTAATTGCACTATTTCTTTTTTAGTAGGCTAGCCATGTAAAAGCCATCGCCACCATTGCTTGGCCAAGCACGCTTTTCTTCAATTAATTCCCAGTGCCTATTTTCAGCTAAAAACTGCTGCACTTGAGCCTCATCTTCAGAAGGCAAAATGCTACAAGTGGCATAAACTAATTTGCCTCCAGGCTTTAGCATTTTGGTGTAAACATCAAGTATTTCGTACTGAGTAGCCCTTACGTTGTCTAAACTTTCAGGAGTTAACTTCCATTTGGTATCTGGATTTCTTCGCACCACACCAAGCCCGCTACAAGGCACATCTAGTAATAGTTTATCTGCGGTTTCCTCTAATCGTTTTATGTTTCTACGGGTGGCAATTACTTGCGTTTCCACGTTTTTAAGTCCAGCTCTGCTTGCTCGCTTTTTAAGTTCTTCAAGCTTCCAGCCTTCTACATCCATCCCTATGATTTTGCCTTTGCCTTGCATCATAGCACCCAAGTGAAGGGTTTTACCTCCTGCACCAGCGCAAGCATCAATTACCATTTCGCCTGGTTGGGCATCAAGAAATGGGGCTACCAACTGCGAACTTGCATCTTGCACTTCATAAAGTCCTTTTCTAAACGATCCTAGCCTAATTACATTGGTACGTTGTTCAAGTCTTATAGCAGTAGGAACACCTTCTACTAAAGTACATTCAATGCCTTCCGTTTTAAGTACCTCTAGTAATGCTGGCGCTTCTATTTTAAGGGTATTGGCTCTGATATAGGTATGCGTTTCTGTATTGAGCGAGGCTAATTCTTTTTCCCAACGTTCGCCAAGTTCAGTTTCGCCAACTGCATCTAACCAATCTGGTATGGCGTGTTTTATAGCGCGTGGCATTTCAGCCTTTTGGTATTTTTCAGTTAGTTCTGCAGCATTTATGTGAGCAACTTCTTCCCATTGGCTTAGGTCATAATCGTTCACCATTAGCCAAAGGCAAATCTTTAAGTAGTAATCGGTATTATCTGGCATACCTGCCAATTGTTCAATTACGCTTATATGTCGCCAATAGCGCACTATATTGTAAAGTGTTTCCGCCAAAAACCTACGGTCGCGTGCGCCAAAGCGGCTATCGCTACTGAGTAGTTTTTCTACTACTTGGTCGGCATATTTATGTTCTTCAAATATTTGCTTAAGCCCAGTGGCGGCAGCCTTGGCTAAATTTTTATAGGCCTTGTTGCTCAAAGTACTATGTGATAGTAAAAGTGTAATTGGTGCAAAGTTCGGTTATTTTTATGAACACTATGTAGTATTGTTGTACGTTGTTAAATACTACCTTTGCAATGCAAATAAAAAATCCTATTTATACTGTTATGAGATACAGCCTTTTACTTCTGGTACTACCTTTTATATTGATGCAATGTAAAAGTGTTAATGAAAAGAAAGTTGAAACCACTAACAACGTAAAGGGATACCAGATTAAAGTATCGGTGAAGGCACCAAACCCTGATGGATTTATCTATTTAAGCAAAATTAAAGACCAAAGACCTCAGGTTTTAGATAGCACTAGAATTGATGGCAATGGCATAGCCACCTTTACTGGTACTTTAAAAACACCTGGTTATTACTTGCTTAATGTATATGGTCAACGTGAGGCTTTGATAATTTTAGATAACGATTCTATGGAGGTGTATATGGATAATACCTCTGAAAATGGCGATTTGCGTATTACTGGTAGTAAACTAATGGACCAATACAACCAAATACAAGCTTATAATAAAGAATATGAAGCGGTATTAAATACCACTAGAGTTCAATATGAATCGTTGCAAAGGAACAATGCCCAGCCTGAGGAACTTAAGGCACTTGAAACCAGAAACAATAATTACCTCATTGAAACGCAGAGTAAGATAAAAGCCTTTTTAAGGGCACAAAAGCCTGCTACTATCGTAACCCTATACGCTGCTACAGCTTTAGATGTAAACAAAGACTTTAACTTTTTAGATAGTGCAATCAGAGATTTAAAGCAAACCTATCCTGATAACGATGATATCATAAGTTTTGCAGAATACATAGGTAAGTTCGGAAGCCTAAGACCAGGTGCAGAGGCTCCTGCCATAGAGCAGAATACACCAGATGGCAAGAAACTTTCTTTGGCTAGCTTAAAAGGTAAATATGTACTTATTGATTTTTGGGCAAGCTGGTGCGGCCCTTGCCGTAGAGCCAATCCTGATTTAGTGGCTACTTATGCCAAGTTTAAAGGTAAAAAGTTTGAAATATTAGGTGTATCACTTGATAAGGACGCAGCTGAATGGAAAGCGGCCATTAAAGCAGATAAGCTCACATGGCCACAAGTAAGCGATCTGATGTATTGGAATAATGCTGCAGCACGCACCTACCAAGTTGAAAGTATTCCATCGTCGTTCTTAGTAGGACCTGATGGTAAAATTATAGCCAGAGATTTAAGCCATACCGAATTAGAAGACTACCTTACTAAAACCTTGAAATAGTAAAAGTTACTTTCTGGAGGTTTTTGGAATTAAACATAGGACTAATTACCTTGCTACTGGCTTACACCAAAGGCTATCTACTGATTAAATGAATTTATTTGCTCGCCTCGCTACTGGCGTTTACACCATACTAGCCGTTTACTGCTATTTTGCAGGAGCATCTTGGTGGTTTTATGTTGCCTATTTATTTACGGCAATATGCTCATTATCAGTAGCTACCAAGAAATATTTTTTGCCTGCCTATATACTTGGTGTATTCGCAGCATTCGGCGCAACTATATGGTTTGCACCTGGTATAAACGAGTTACGCTACTTAGATTCTGCTCGTTTTGGCGACCAAGTTTATAACCATATTCTGAACACCATAGGCTTGCTTTCTTGTTTTCTTACCCAAACATTCTATATGTTTAAGGCCAATTATAGGCGTACACAATGGAAAGGGTTTAAAAAATATTATTATTAGGCAGAATACCCAATTTATTTTAAGCCTTAATTTTAGGTGATGATTCACGTAGTATTTGTTTGTCTGGGTAATATTTGCCGGTCGCCTTTGGCAGAAGGAGTTTTTAAAGACTTGGTGCATAAGGCAAAACTTTCAGGAGTGATTTCTGTAGATAGTTCCGCAACAAGCACTTGGGAAATAGGCAATAATCCAGATCATAGAACCTTAGCCAATGCAAAATCGCACGGCATATTATTAGAACATAAGGCTAAGCAGTTTACTTCTGCTGATTATGAAATTGCCAATTATGTTTTGGTAATGGATAAAAGCAACCTAGAAAACATAAAGCTCTTGATAGGGAACAGTCCTGATGGCTATGCCAAGTTACAATTGTTCAGAACTTATGACCCATTAGGAATGGGCGAAGTGCCCGATCCTTATTTTGGTAATGCTTCAGATTTTGAACAAACCTACCAAATCATAAACAGATGCGCTATTGGCTTGTTTGAACATATAGTACAGCAGCATAACTTAGTATAATTACAGCCAAGCTAATGGTTTTTGAGTTTCCGGAGTGGGAGTTGTTTTTTGAACAAGTACTTTTTTCCACTCAAGGAACGGAGCAAGAAGTTGTTGAGTACCAGTTTTTGGCATCAGGTATGTTTACCACCTGCGCCATTGTAAAAACCAAAACAGAGCGGTTCTTTCTGAAATGGCATGAAACAGGTCCAGAAAACCTATTAGCCAAAGAAGCTGAAAGTCTTATTTTCTTGGCAGACAAGGGTGTTTTAGTTCCTAAAGTACTTGGTTATGGCAAAGTAGATCAAAAGGAATATTTGCTGCTTAACTATATAAATGCCCAAACTGGCAACGTGCCCTATTTACAATTAGCAGTTCAATTGCAGGCTATTCATAGTATAAAGCACCACCAACACGGTTTTAGGACCGATAACTACCTATGGGGAATACCTCAAAGCAATATTTGGTACGATAACGGTCCGTTGTTTTTTGCAGAACAAAGGCTGTTAAACCTTGCAGGAGAGGCTATGTTGGCAGAAAAGCTAGATTTAGCGTCGTTTAAGCGGATAGAACAATGCTGTTTAAAAATTGAAGAATTACTGCCGAATGAACCAGCCGCATTATTACACGGCAATATGAATACCCAACATCTGATGGTTCAGGATAGTAACCTTTCAATATTCTTAAATCCAGCCTGTTACTTTGGTTTAAGAGAAGCGGAGATTGCTCAAATGCTGCTATGGGGAGGGTTTGATACTCAGTTCGTTTTTGTGTACGATGCTGTAGATGGTGCCCCAAAATTAGAACCCCATTTCGATAAGCGATTGAAGGTGTATAACCTATATCCTTTGTTAGTAATGATAAATCAGGGCATGGATAATTATACCAATGCACTCAATAATAACCTTAAAACGTTAGGTTTTTAAAGTTATGAAAACCAACCATTTACTCCTTTTTTCTTTTTGTTTTATTGCGGTGGCATTTTCTGGTTGCCAGAGATCAAGCATTCCAATTTCTGAGCGAAAGCCATTTCTTTTAGATAGTTTAAACGCTTGTATCCTGAAAAATGGACATGATACTTTGCCGTTTCAGTTTAACAATAGTCAGGCTTATGTTATAGTTGCGGGCAGAGGTAAAAATTTCGGAGTTACGGCGTTTACATATTTGAATGGCCTTACTTATTCCGTAGGGAAACACGATAAATTATCAGTTGTTGGTTTTTCGGATATTGATAATAAGGAGTTTTCTGAACTATCTGATTTGGCCCATGTATTGCCTGTGTATTGGTTTTTCCCTAACCAACAACCAGCGGTGGAATATTGCCTTACAGCTAAGGAAGCAACTCCCAATACCGAAATTCAAACTTATGTAATTAATAAAGGACACATTGTTTACACTACCACCCAACACGATAGAGAAGCCTTTAAGGCAGTAGCGGATACCCTCTGGAAAATATTGGCACGGTACCCTAATAAGGGAGGTTTTAGAAAAGTATAAATTGCAGTCTTTACCACTTACAAAACAAACACCAACTCAATGGAAACTCTTACCAATGCCTTAACTGCCAAGCACCAGACTGTAAGTTTGGAGCAAATTGGTAAGTACCCATCTACATTGTTGGCGTATTTGAATCAAGATGAAAGGTTAAAGCCATTTTATACTGCATTCCCTACCGATAGGGCTGGTTGGGAAAAGGTTATAGCAGCCAAGCAATTCTCTCCTGAAAACAGAGCCGCCCTTCAAAAAAGTTTAAGGCAGCAATATGGTACCAATTGCCCTAGGTCAGTAGCAAAGCAAATAGAATTATTGGGACAGGAAAACTGTTATACGGTAACTACAGGTCACCAAATAGTGATTCATACAGGTCCACTCTATTTTATCCTTAAGATTGCAAGCACCATTGCTTTGGCCAAACAGTTAAAAGAATGGTTTCCCGATAAGGAGTTTGTGCCTGTTTATTGGATGGCATCTGAAGACCATGACCGTGACGAAATAAATCACTTTTACCTCTTCGGTAAAAAGCTAGAATGGGCAACCGAACAAACTGGTGCAGTAGGGAGGTTCAATACCCAAGGTTTATCAAATTTAATAGCTAATGTAAATGGGGTACCATCGCTGTTTTTGGAAGCAGCCCAAGAGCCAACTTTGGCTAAGGCTATTCAAAAATTAGTTTTGGGTTTATTTGCCGATTTTCCATTAGTAGTTATTGATGCTGATTCAGCAATACTGAAAGAAGTATTTAAGCAAATCATAGAACAAGAACTTACCCAGCAATTTGCGTTTTCAGCCCTTGAATCAACTACCAAACAGTTGGAAGAAAAGGGGTTTGGGAGTCAGATTACGGGTCGCGCTATTAACCTATTCTATTTGAAGGATAGTTTGAGGGAACGAATTGAGTTTGAGAATGGCATCTATAAAGTAAACCGCACCGACCTTCAATTTACCCAAGAAGAAATACTGGCAGAGTTAGACAAACATCCTGAGCGTTTTTCGCCTAATGTGGTGCTACGTCCTGTTTACCAAGAAACGATTTTGCCTAATCTGGCTTATTTAGGCGGACCTGCTGAAGTAGCGTATTGGTTTCAATTAAAAGGAGTTTTTGCAGAAGCAAAAGTACCTTTTCCAATGATTATGCCACGTGCCTTTGGGATGGTAGTACCTGCCCCTCAGCACCAACGAATAGAAGAATTGAAACTTACTTTGGAGGAATTAATGCTTCCTGCCACAGAGTTGAAGGAATTGCTTTTAAGCAGAGAAGCAATGGAACCTATTGATTTTTCTGAAGCGCAGGCACAATTGATTCAATCGTTTGCCTTATTACAAGAGCAGGCAGAACTATGGGACAAGACCTTGGTAGCTACCGTTCAGGCAGAATTGGCAAAGGCGCAAAAAGGTGCGGAAAACCTTGAAAAGCGTATAGTTAAGGCAATGGAAAACAAGTTTGGCACCAAGGCGAATCAGGCATTGGTAGTCCAGCAAAAGCTATTTCCAGAAGGTGGTTTGCAGGAAAGGCATAGTAATATCTTGAACTTCATGATGACCGATGAAACCTTAATTGCCGATATTACAAACAGCCTAAATCCTTTAGATTTTAGCTTTAATATTTGGTATAGATAAATGCGTTTTTAAGTGAATAAGTCAGATTTACGTTCAATATATTTAGCTAAAAGAGCGGCTCTTTCTTCCATAGAAAAGGCTGAAATAGATGCTGCCTTATTGCATTTGGTAAAGCAATTGCCTTTGCAAAAGGTGAAAGTAGTTCATTTATTCCTGCCTATTCTGGTCAAAAATGAAATTGATACTTGGCCTATTATTAGGCATTTTTGGAATAACTATCCTGAAATTAGAGTAGTAGTGCCGGTTGCCAATTTCAAATTAAGGGAAATGACTAGCGTTGTGCTTACCCCAACAACCGAAATTGCAGTTAACAAATGGGGTATTCCTGAACCAGTAAAAGACCAACCACATTATCAAGAAATTCCACCACAAGAAATTGATTTAGTTTTAGTGCCTTTGCTTGCAGTAGATAAAACAGGTCAGCGAGTAGGTTACGGTGCTGGCTTTTACGATAGATTCTTAGAAACTGCAAAGCCTACCGTGGTTACAGTAGGCCTTTCGCAGTTTTCAATATTAGATGAACCTATTTCAGATGTTTTACCTACTGATATTGCTATTCAGCAGGTAATAACTCCACAAGGTATTATTCAACTTCCGCAGTTATAGGGGTAACACCTGCATATTCTGCAAGGTATTGGAAATGAGCACCTAGCTTTCCGTTTTTAGTGATGGTAGCACGTTCTAAAATAGCTTTATCGGCAGTGCCTAAAAGGGCAGGTAAAACCGCTGCTTCTAGTTGCTCGCCGAAATCGCAGCTGGCATCAGTAGGTAGTTCGCAAGGCAGGTTATCAACTGCCATTATGGTGATATGCTTGTCGTTACTAAAGGCTTCTACTTCTGAATGAGTCCTAGGATCGTAATCATAATAAGGCTCTGTAATCGTAGTTGGGCGTAGCGTACTTGGGATGCTACCATCAATATCGCAAGTAACATCGGCAATGATACTGATCTTAAAATCAGGTGCTTGCATTCTTTCCTTGGTGAAAAGCACAGGAGCTTTAGGATTCCAATAAGCACAAGCAATCAACATATCTGTTACGCCAATGTACTGTTCAAAAGTGCTTACATATTCTTCAGGATTGTGGTGCCAGTGATTACTATCCCAAGCGTTACCATCTTTGTGCTGATGGTAATCGGCACTACGAAGCATGGCAAAAACAGGGGTATTAAAAGTTTGAGTGCGGTATGCTTCTGCAGAAACCTCCCTCATTTCTAACCAATCTAGTATTTCTTTAGCGCCTTTGGCTACCCTACCAGTGCCTGTAATCAATATCTTAGTATTGGCAGGGAAAGTTACTTTCGGGAGTTCCTTCTTTAGTTTAGCTACGTGTTCGCACTCAAAGGCAGGCTTTAAATCAAACGATTTGTTTCTAATTCCCCAAGCTCTAACGCCATTATAAGCACCTACTAAACCTGCATATTGACCAAAGGCTACCACACGGGCTCCTTTTTCATCTACCAAGCATTCATAATCAATTAAAGTGATTTTCTTTGCTAAGGCAGTTCTTATAAGCTTTTGGTTATAAGGTTGTTGCTTTATAGTGTGGCTAAAAAAGAAATACGTTTTGCCTTCAATTAAGTTAGCGGGCGGCACTTCTTTAATGCCAAATAGGATATCGCAATGGTCAACTGTATCTACCACAGGAAAGCCGTGGTCTTCATATACATTGTCAGGCACGGCCCTAACTGGGCTTTTCTGGATAAAAAATTCGGCTTTGGGATATTCTGCAAGCAGGGTGTTGAGTTGTTCAGGCAAAAATGCCACTCTGCGATCTACCGGGATTTTATCTTCACGGATAAGACCAATTTTAATGGTTTGCATTGCAATAATTCTATAAGGTAGTTGGTGTATGCTACAAAGATACAATTTCCGTTTGGGCTTTAAGGTTACCCTTTATCAATTCATTAAAAAGTAATGTTGAGATTGAGTTTGCAGGGCTGCTTTTTACCTGCTAAATTGTGGCAAGTAACTTTATGATCCCTCAACAGATAATAGACCAGATAAAACTCACCGCCGATGTAGTAGAGGTGGTGGGTGATTATGTGCAACTTAAGCGCAGGGGTACTAATATGATTGCTTGCTGCCCTTTTCATAATGAAAAGTCGCCAAGTTTTTATGTAAGTGCCTCAAAGCAAATATATAAGTGCTTTGGTTGTGGTAAAGCTGGCGATGCTATTACGTTTGTGAAGGATATTGAAGGACTTAATTACGGTGAGGCAATCCGCTTTTTAGCTAAGAAATATGGCATTGAAGTACCTGAGGAAGTAGAGCGAACCGATGAAGCGCAGGCCGAATACAATGAGCGAGAATCGATTTTGATTGTGCTGAATTGGGCAAAGAATTTCTTTCAGGAGCAAATGAAAACGACGGACGATGGACAGGCTTTTGGGCTTTCTTATTTCCGAAGTAGGGGTTTTCAAGATAAAACCATTACCGATTTTGAGCTAGGCTTTTCGCCTGAAGGTTGGGATGGAATGATTAAGGCAGCGAAGAAAGCAGGTCATAGTATTGATTTACTTGAAAAGGCGGGCTTAATTGTCCAAAAGGAAAATCAGCAACCTATTGATAGATTTAGGAATAGGGTAATGTTCCCAATCTATCATCAGAATGGGAAGGTGATTGGTTTTGGTGCAAGGATGTTGGGTAACGATAAGAACCAACCCAAGTATCTGAATAGTCCTGAAACGCAAGTTTACCATAAGAGCGAGGTATTATACGGACTTTTTCAGGCCAAGCAAGCTGTTCGTCAAGCCGATAATTGCTACTTAACTGAAGGTTACACGGATGTAATAGCAATGAGTCAGGCGGGGGTAAAGAATGTAGTTTCTAGTAGTGGAACTTCATTAACGCCTGACCAAATTAAGGTAATAAGCAGGTACACCAAAAATGTAACTGTACTTTACGATGGCGATGCTGCAGGAATGAAAGCCTCAGTTAGAGGGATAGATTTACTCTTAGAGGCAGGTATGAATGTACGTGCCCTAACCTTTCCTGATGGCGACGATCCTGATAGTTATCTAAAGAAAGTAGGGGAGAATGCCTTTGAAGAATACTTAAAAGGTAATACGACAGATTTTATAAGTTTTAAAGCTAGTTTATACGCCGAAGAAGCGGCCTCTGACCCCTTTAAGCGTGCTAGTGTAATCACCGAAATGGTGGAAAGCATTGTGAAAATACCTGATCCTATTGCTAGGCAGGTATTCTATACACAATGCGCTAAGGTGCTGAATATAAGTGAGGAATTGCTGATTGAAGAAGGCAATAGAATCCTTATCAAAAGTCAGCAAGATGCCAATAAAGTTACTCGTAGGCAGCAAGAACAAGCAGAACGTACGAGAGCCTTAGAACAACAAGCACTAGGCGAATTGGGGGCGGAACCGCCAGAAGCTGGAGAATATGGCATTGCTGTCGACCCTATTACCAGAGTAATTGAAGTAAGCGAGCGGGAAACCATGCGCATGCTAATTACCTACGGTGAAAAATCAATGTGGGAAGATCTTACTGTTGCCGATATTTACAAAGGTGAACTAGAAGATATTGAGTTCATTACGCCCATTTATGCCAAAATGTTCCAGATATTTTTGGCTGAAATGCAGCTGGATAGAACGCCAAATACCCAGTTCTTTCTAGACCATTCGGATGTGGAAGTGCGTACAGAAACCATAAATCTGATTACTACTCCTCACGAACCAAGCGAACAATGGCTATTGAAAAAAATACCCATTGTGAAAGAAGAAGATGTTTTACGCGGTGCAGTAACCCAAGATATTTTCCGCATTAAACTCAAGAAAGTTGAGAAAGTAATTCACGAAATCAAATTACAAATACCCAAGGCTAATGAAGAAGAATTAGATATTTTGCTTTCTAATATCCAAGAATTATTGAAAGCAAAACTATCGTTAGCAAAGGCACTTGGCAGACCAGTAGGTTAATTTATTCTATGAAAAAGAACATTTTATTTTTGGTAGTAATCTTAGCAATTGTAACAGGTTGCGCTACAAGTGGCAAGCACCGAAACGGAAAAATAAGACCAGGTAAGCCAATTCCTTGTCCGCAAAAGGATTGTTAAGAAAATGGAGTTATTTGTTTCTGAACATTATTCAAAAATCAATTTTAAAGAAAATCCCTTTGAAGTAGGGGAGTATGAAGATTGTGTTTTTGAAGCCCTAGATTTTACAGGGATAAACCTTGCCAATGCTAAGTTTGTGGACTGTAAGTTTATTGATTGCAATTTGGGAAACGTAAAGATTTTGAATACTGCATTTAGAACAGTTCATTTTAAAAATTGCAAGATGATAGGTCTGCAATTTGAACAATGTAATCAGCTAGGTCTATCCATTAGTTTTGAAAGCTGTGTATTGAACAATGCTACTTTTTTCAAAGTAAAAATGAAGGAAACGGACTTTATTAGCTGTTCCTTAAAAGAAGTAGATTTTACAGGGGCAGACCTTACCCAAGCCAATTTTACCAAGTCAGATTTAAACGGAGCCGTTTTTGGCGGCACAAATTTGACTAAAGCTAATTTAGCAGAAGCCTTTGGCTATACCCTTCTGCCAGAACGTAATACCATAAAAGGGGCGGTATTTTCATTAAATGGTTTGCCGGGATTGTTAAGTGCCTACGGTATTAAAATTGTACCATAGGCACTAGCTTGTTTATCCATGCAATGGTTTTGCCAGGGTAGTAATGATCGCTTTGTCCCAAATTTGGGTTAGAAGTTTGCTTTGATTACCAATTTCTTGTAAAGCACTTTGGTAAGTTCCTTCAGATATATTTTTATGGAACTGGCCTAAAATTTTAATAAAGTGATTATCGGCAGGAACAGTGTATTCTCTACGGAAATCTTGTTGTTCTAAAACTAGTTTAGGCGTAAAAGTAGGCTGAGGCGAAAAGGCTCTTTCCGCTGTGATTTTGCCTTTGTTACCCCAAACTTCGTAGTTGTTTTGGTAGTAGTTATCAAATCCCCACGAAAGTTGCGCGGATACCCCTTGTTTGTTTACCAAAGTAGCACAGCCAAATAAATCAACTCCCGTCTTAGGATCAATACTAATTTGAGCGCCAGCTACTTCCAAATCGAAACCCAAGTACATTTGAGCTCCTTTGACAGTATATGCTGCGGTATCTAAAATGGCACCACCACCATCGGCCTTTACATAACGGAAGTTGGTTGCAGCTAATTTAGGGAAACCAAATTGTGCCCTAAACTGACGTAATTCGCCAATTTCGCCCTGCTCCATTAGGTTTTGAACTACTCCGTGTTGGCTATGGAACCAAAACATAAAGTTTTCCATCAGCACCAATTGTTTTTCCTCTGCTTTGGCAATCATTTGCTGCGCCTCGGCATAGTTCATGGCCAATGATTTTTCAACTAAAACGTGCTTACCCGCATCCAATGTTTTTAATACCCATTCTAGGTGGATACCCGTAGGCAAGGGCATATAAATGGCATCAATATCTGATCGATTCAAAAGTGTATCATAACCTTCAATAGCCTCGCAATTAAATCTTTGCGCAAGAGGCATTGCTTTCTCTAAAGTACGACTTGCAATAGCTACTAATTCAAAGCCTGGGGTAGCTTGAATAGCAGGAATAACCGATTTTTGGGCTATGTTGGCTGCGCCCATTACACCTATGCGGATAGATTTCATTGTGCCGTTTAATAACTTTTGTCCAAAGTAAATACAATCAATTGATATATTACTACCAAATTCAGGTTTATGAAGAGGCTTCTGCTTTGTGTTTTATTGTTGGTGAGTTGGTTTGGGGTTACACTTGCCCAACCTGCTGACCTTATGAATATGACCTTTAAGCAGGTAGGTACTGAACAAGGCTTAAGTAATTTATATGTAACCACCGTTTTACGCACCTCGGATGGTTTCCTTTGGATAGGCACTAGAAATGGCTTGCTCAAGTCAGATGGAGTTAGCTATACCATTTATTCCACTGGTAGCCCAAGTAGTTTGCAGCTAGTAAACAATGTAATTGTGGCCATTAAAGAAATGCCCAATCATAAATTGGCAGTGCTTTCTAGTAGAGGGTTAAGCGTTATTGATACCAATGGTGTGGTAATTTCTCAAATGAAAATTGCGCCAGGTATGGCTAATTCTTTACCCTTAGATGAATACAATGATATACTACCTATTCCAAAAGAAAATGCAGTTTTACTCGCTGGAAAAAGAGCGTTATATCATATTAATTTATCAACTAAAAAGACCACAGTTTTTAGTTCAGATAAACGATTATTGAACGGCGTAAATAAATTATTTCCAAGTTCACAAGGTCAGGGTTTTTGGGCATTGACAGAATTTCAGGGAGGATTGTTTTTTAATTTCGGTAAAGGAAATGTTGTAAAATCAGTGGCTGAAGGCAAAGGGCTAACCACAATGTTTCAGTGGCAAAATAAATTGTATTTTGGCTTAAGTGCTGGTAATTTATTATTAGTTGACGGAGAGAAAGAAACTTATATTACCGTTGGGAATAAACAAGTACATATATCGGAAATACGAGCTTATCAAGATAAATTATTGATAGGAACCCAAGAAAGAGGTTTGTTTATTTTAGATAATCAAAGCAATAAAGTGTTAACCTCGTACTACCATACTGTAGGCGATGTACAAGGTTTGCCAAGTAATGCCATTACTTCAATAGAAATTGATAATCAGTCTATTATGTGGATTGGAACCAATAATGGCATGGCTATCTTCGACCCTGAGCGCATCAAATTCAGATACTTTACTAATTTATTCAGAGTTTACGAAGGCGAGCAATATGAGGTAAATGCGGTAGTGCAATTGCCAAGCAAGCAAATATGGGTTGGTACTTCCAATGGCATAGATATATATACTGAAAAAATGCAATTTAGTAATGCTTTACAATCAATAAAAGGGTTATCACCTACCTTTTTACAAGGAAGTATTCAAGAATTAGTTTTACAGAAAAACAACCTTTGGATAGGTGGCACCAACGGCTTGGCATTGCTTACTGCTAATAATGGTAAATTTCTAAAGCAATGGAGTAAAGTAGTTATTGGCAATATTGAATATCGTTTAGATGTTACAAGCCTAGTTGCCGAAGCCGATACAGGTTTATGGGTAGGTACCTATGGTAACGGTTTATTTTATTTACATATCCCCACAAATACTTGGAAAGTATTTCAATATGCACCAGAATTACAGTTTTCATTAAGTCATAATCAAGTTAACTGTTTGTTGCTTACACCCAATTCAGATTTAATTGTGGGCACACGAGCAGGACTTAATTTGTTCAATAGAAAGTATAGTAATTTTGTCGTTTTAAATTGTTATGGCGAAGAAGGTAAAACACTTTCATCTGACCATATTACAGCTATTGCAAATTATAAGAATAGTATTTGGGTAGGAACTTTAGATGGTGGCTTGAGCGAGTATTCCGAAGGCAATAAATCGTTTAAAACCTATACCAGTTTAGCAGGAAATCCAGTAACTACCATCCATTCATTGACGGCTCTAGATAATAAACTTTGGGTAACCAGTGGTAATAGATTATTTGTTTTAGAAGGTGAAAAAGTAGTGAATCATTACGCATCATCAGCAGGGATACAGTTGCAGCAGTTTACTAAAGCAGCTAGTTATTCAGCTAACGGACAGCTTATTTTAGGTGGTATTGGTGGTTTAATTGCCTTTAGTCCAGCAGCTATAATTAGGAATAAAGTAAGTCCTAAACCTATTATCACCGCTATTCAAATCAATGGAACGGCTATAAGTTTATCTGATCAACTCAACCTAGCTGCCGATGAAAACTATATCAATATCTGGTACACTTCTTTAAATTTAAGTGCACCCGATGAAAATACTTTCCAATATCGTTTATTAGGTTCAGATACTACTTGGTTGCAAGGAGGTACCTCCAGAACGGTTGCTTTTAATGCCCTAAATCCTGGTTCTTATACTTTTCAAATAAGGGCATTAAATAACGATGGTATTTCTAGTGAAATTAAAACATTACAAATTAAAATAAACCCTACTATATACGCATCGTTGTGGTTCAGGATATTGGTTTCTGTAATTGTTCTAAGTATTGTTGGTTATATTTTATATTTAGTAATTAATAAAATTAAGCAAGAAAAAGAAATTGCAGAGTTTAGCACCCGTCTTACCAGCTTACGCAACCAAGCACTTCAAAGTCAATTAAATCCTCATTTTATTTTTAATGCGCTTAATAGTATTCAAGAAGTTGTGTTGAGTGGCGATAGTAAAGGCGCAGGAATTTATCTGAATAAGTTTGCCCGCTTACTTAGAAGAATATTAGAATACAGCGGTATTGATACCATTTCCTTAACTGAGGAATTGAAAACGATTGAATTGTATTTGGAAGTAGAAAGCCTACGGTTCAGTAATGAATTTAATTGGGAAGTACAATTAGAAGAAGATTTAGATACCGACGATTTCCTAATTCCACCATTATTACTGCAACCCATTGTTGAAAATGCGATATGGCACGGTTTAAGACAAAAGCCAGGTAATAAGGTAATTACCATAGATATTGCATTGCTTCAAACTCAACTTTCCATCGGAATTACTGATAATGGGGTAGGGTTTAATTCTGATGAGCCTAAACCTGCTACACAACACAAGAAAAAAAGTCTTGGTATTAGCTTTACTAAAGAAAGATTATCGGTCTATGATGCCCAGCAAGGCACCGTTAGTACAATGGATATTAGCCCTTCAGTAACTGGAGGTACCCAAGTATTGCTTTTAATAGGACAAAGTTGGTTACTTACAGAAAAATAGAAATAACAACAATTTAGCTTTCCATCAATCCTTATAAACTTATGAATCAACTACGTGCCGCTATTATTGACGATGAAGAACGCGCCCGTCAGCTTCTTGCCCACTTGTTAGAAGAACATGCACCAGAAGTAAAGGTGGTTTTCTCAACAGGTAATCCTATTGAAGGCTTAAACTACTTGAAAACCAGCGACTGCGACGTAGTTTTCTTAGATATAGAGATGCCCGGTACCACTGGTTTTCAATTGCTTGAGCAGCTAGGCGAGGTAGATTGTGATGTGATTTTCACTACTGCTTATGGTGAGTATGCTATCAAAGCGATCAGATATAGCGCTATTGATTATCTTCTAAAGCCAATAGATACCGAAGAACTTAAGGCTGCGGTAAGTAGAGTGAGCCAAAAAGGAAACAAGAAAGGCGGCATAGAACCTCAGCAATTAGAAATATTAATGGGTCTGCTAAAAAATACTGATAAGCCTCCCGTAAAAATTACCATCCCTACTTTGGAAGGATTTTTGTTTGTGCCAGTAGCTGATATTATCCACTGTTTAGGCGATACAAATTATACCCATATTCACCTAAAGGACGGACAGAAGATATTGAGCAGCAAGAGTTTAAAGGTATATGAAGAAATGTTAGCACCTCATAATTTTTTCAGAATACATAAGAGCCACCTCATTAATATGAGCTACCTAACTAAGTACGTAAAAGGCGAAGGAGGCAAGGTAATTATGACCGATGGAAGTGAATTAGAAGTGAGTCGTAGGAAAAAAGAAGAATTTCTTGGTAAAATTGGGAGATCAAATTAATTGAACCCGTGTATTACTCCCAGCAAATAGTTCCTGATCAAGATATTCTAGACCTTGCCAAAGCAAGACAGTTATCTTTGTTTTTCGATAGTGTAAAGCCTATGCTACCGTTATGGTATGGGCTTGCGTTACGTATTACAAATTCGGAATTAAGTGCGAGTAGGTTATTACAATACGGTGTTCTTCAAATTTGGCAACAGCCAGATAGTTTTAGACCAGATTTTGGAGCTATTTGGTGGCAAGTAATTACCAGAATGCAAGAGCGTAGCAAGTTTTTAGGTGCTCAACTAGAAACCGACTATCAGCCATCCGGGTTATCGTTGAAGCTACCTGCCGATAGAATATTATATAACCTCCTAATTGAAGGCAAAACCCTTACAGAAGCAAGTGCACAACTTAATATTTTACCAAGTTTAGCCGCCGATCGCTTGTCCACTGCATTGCTTGAACTTTATAGTTTTGCCAATGAAGAAATTTTAAGTGAAGCAGATCTGTTTACGCTGAAAGCAATAAACAACAGGTTACTTCAAATTGAATTTGCTGAAGAACAGTGGGTAGATATTGCTGCTATACAGCAACTTGTTCCTAAAGCTATGCTTGCATTAGAATGCTTTTGTGTACAATACGCTCGCGTTTTGCCAGAGAATCTACAAGTTTCACTTTCAGAAACACTTAGGAATGTTCAGCTACCTGCTAATACCGACTACGGCATAAAAGTAGAACCCTTGGATCCTACTCTGGCAGTAACTACCAAAACAAAGCTTATAGGCTATCAGGTTGGTGTGGCACTTATGGGGATAGGATTAGTGATACTTGGATTCTTACTTATCCAAACCTATTTGCGTCTTTCAAAACAAGGGGAAGAGTTATTGTTACAACAAAAAGAAAAGGAGATACTGTACCAGAATTTCTTGCGTACCCAAAAGCGTAACGAAGAAACGGACCAAACCATGAGCCTTATTCAGCGAGAGAAGGCAACAGTGTTTTATTTAAAGAGTACCAGTTACGCCCCAGAGTCTGATATTATTGTTTTTTGGAGTAAGAGAAGCGGTAGAGTATTTACCTATTTGAATAAGCTACAACCGCCGGCTAAGAACAATGTGTATAAGATTTGGGCTATTCAGAGGATAAATACAGGCATCCCTGTGTTTAAAAGTCTTGCACTTTTACCTAGTAATACCAAAGACCAAACGCTAGTATCGGCAGGGATAGCCCAAAATGCCGATGGCTTTGTAGTGACTGAAGAAACTGATCCAAACGTAAAAAACCTTACAACCGACAGAATTGTGGCACAATTTCCTGTTGCATATTAAAAAAAATTTTATTCGGGGATTATTTTTTAAACTTGTATTTTTTTGTGATTTGATTGTATCATTTTAAGAATTTGGGTGCAATATTCTCTTGAAATTCAGATTTTAACATGCATTGCAACACTATGACCAAATTTTATTCTGAATTTTTGTTTTTCGAGGGGTGTTTGCGGGCTTCTGATTTAGTAACGAGTTGATTAATGAGATATTAAACACTAAGTTTGTGATTGGTATTTTCCTAAAATAAACTATCAACTACAAATTTCCTTCACTCAAAATCATTTTATCCATTTAGTATGAACGCATTATACAAAGGTGGTACTCCTCCTTCTGAATCGGGCTACTCACTGTTTCAACAAAATCTTACACGAACTGCGTTCGCTGTATTGATGATGTTGTTTTCAGTAGCCTCTTTACACGCACAAACGATTACCAACTATGCGGTATCTAGGGCTACTAATGGTAGTTTTCAAGATATGAGTTCAGGTACTACTACTATTCTTGCTCCTGTAGCGGCAGGATATGATGGTGGGGCTACCTCGGTTCAAACATTGCCATTTGACTTCTGGTTCATGGGTGTCCGCTATACTCAAGCTTCTTTCAATGTTAATGGGGGGTGGGCATTAGGCAGTACAGCAGTTACCATTGGTACTGCTACACCAGTAATTACCGCTAACAGGGCTATTTTTGGAGTAATTAACGGTGATAATTCTGTTTTGGCAAGTACTGCTCAAGCCGATGCTGGTATTTATTCTAAAATTTTTGGAACTGCTCCTAATAGAACTTACGTAGTTGAGGTGAGAGGACATGTTGTTCCTTGGGATAATAGAACTACAGGAGGTAACACAAGTAACTACCAAATCTGGTTGGAAGAAACCACTAATAAGATTTATTATGTATATGGTTCTGTTGTTCATAGAACTGCAGCAGTTAGGGAAAGTCAGGTATTTATAAGTGACGGTAGTGGTACAGTTTCAAGACCGCTTTATGTTACCGCAACAGCTCCAACTGCGCCAGCTACTGTAGTAACTTCAACTACTGCCCCCCTTACAACTGCCAGAATAATTAGTACCGGCACTGCTAATTCACCTTTGCCAATTATTAATGGTGGTGCATCAAATGGTTCTAGAGTTGTTTTAACATTTGACCCAACAGCAGCTGCAACACCTGTATCTGCTCCTACTGGTTTAACTGTTACAGGTGCGGGTACCTTAAATCTAAGTTGGACTGATGCTAGTAATGAATTAGGATATGAAGTTTATTATTCAACTTCAGGTGCTGACTTTGCAATTAACCCTAGTGCTACGAGTAATGCTACTTATGGTAGGGTTTCCCTTGCTCAGAATGCTACTTCTACAAGCATTACAGGATTAACAGTTGGTGCTACATATTTCGTTAAATTATTCTCAAGAAGAGAAGGTTTGTCAAGTGCTGTAACAGGAAGTGCTACAATTGTAAATACGCCTGTTTCTCCTTCATCTGTTTCTGTTGTTCAAGGAGGTACTGGTCCTATTGCTCAAGGAGTTAACAATGTTCCTTTATTGCGATTAGATGTTCCAGCTTCTGGTAATGTGGGTACTTATTCATTAAGTTCATTATCATTAAATTTAGCATCAAGTACCAATTCAAGTTCAGTTGGTAATGTTCGTATATACAGGACTACTACTACTACTTTTTCTACTACCAACCAATTAGGTACTGGAGGTATAAACTGGACTGGTTCAAGTCTAACAATAAACCTAGCTAATGCTGGTACTGGTTTTGATTTCGGTTTTGGTGCTGGTACTAACTATATTTGGGTAGCTGCCAACGTAACAAATAACGCATCCCCAGGAACTAATCTTGATTTATCTGTTACAGGTAATGTAACTTTCAATCTTTCTGGAGGTGGGTCCACTTCTTTAACGCCATCTACTCCAGACCCTACTGGAACTTATAATATCTTTGTTCCAATTGGAAGTTATAATACTTCAAGAACAACTGGTGGATATTATGCTCAACCAACGTCAAACATAGCAACTTATCAGTCGGGTATAGCTTTAGATGATGCTGCAGGGGCATTAACTACTTTCCCTGCATCATTTACCTTTAGTATGGGTGGTACCACCTACACACAATTTAGTGCTAACTCAAATGGTCAGGTTGTTTTAGGTAGTCCTGTTATTGTAGGTAACCAAAGTACTCCTTTGGCTAGCCAGCCAGTTCTTAGTGCAATTTCAGGTGATAACGCAATCATTTCTACTGGAATTTTGGCAACAGCTTCTTCTAGAACCTTTATTTCCGGGACAGCTCCGAATAGAATTTTCGTAATTGAATATAGTGGTTTTGCTATACCGTATGATAATTACGCTTCAATTGCTTCATTCCCATCAAGTTTCCAAGTACAATTAGAAGAAACAACTAACATTGTTCGCTATGTATATGGTCCTATTTTAGATAGAAGTATTTTAAACAGTACTGGAAGAAGTGCATTTATTTCTAGCGGAACTGCAAGTGCAACCAATTCAATGTATATTGATGGCACTACAGGTTTGCCTGTAGCAACTGGTACTGCATCAACAATTACCGAAACATCTACTACTGCTGGTGCTGCATTCCCACACATTAGTGGTGGTGCCGATGGTGCTAGAGTTGTTTACACATTTAGCCCAGTTGGAGCGCCTGCAACAGTAACTGCTCCTGGTAGTTTTACATCGCCTTCACAAACTACAACTACAATTGATCTTTCTTGGACCGATGCTTCAAATGAGAATCAATACATTTTATGGTATTCTAACACAAATGCAAACTTTGATGTAAATACTGTCCCTACTACTAATACAGCAGCAGGCGGAAGATTCATTTTAGCAGAGAATACTACATCTCAAACAGTAACGGGTTTATCAGGTACTACGCCTTACTTCTTTAAGCTTGTGGCTTTAAAAGGTAATGCTTCTGCGGTTGTTTCTACTAGTGCAAGTTTGCTTCCAGAAGATGTTTCTGTTGCTAGTGTTGCAGTAAGTCAGGTAACTCCAGTTAATGTATTTAGAAATCAAACCAATATTCCTGTTTTACAGCTTACCCTTTCAACAACAGGTAATGCAAATACTTACTCAATAGATAATATTAATTTGAGTAACATTTCTTCAGGAATTTCTGGTATCAAAGTTTTCAGAACTAGTACGCCAACCTTTAGTGCAACAGCTCAATTAGGAACTGGGGCAATTAGTGTTTCTGGAAGCACGCTAACAATAGATGCTTCTAATGCTGGTGCAGGCTTTACCACAGGTATTGGCGGTGGTACTACCTATTTATGGATTACGGCTGATATTTCAAGCTCTGCATCTTTTGGAGGTTCAATTGATTTTGCAATTAGTGGCAATATTCAATTCACTACTACTGCAGGTAGTATTGAACTTACTCCAACTACGCCAAACCCAGCTGGAGCTCATACTGTAATCCCTCAAATTTCAGATTACACTGGTACCCGAGGTTTAAACAGCGCATTTGCTCCTCAAACAACAACGCCAGTAGTAATTCACGCTGCTGAAGTAGATGATGCAAACTCAACTGTTCAAACCATTCCGTTTACTTTTACTTATGCGGGAAATAACTTCACTAATCTCGTAGTTACTTCTAATGGTCAAATTGTATTAGGTAACACCGTTCCTGGTTCAAATAGTATTTCTGCACCAGGATCTGGATTAGCCTTACTTGCTCCTGTAACAGGTGATAACGAAGTAGGTTTTTCGCCTTCTTCAATTAGAAGTTACGTTTCTGGAACATCACCTAACCGCATATTTGTAATTGACTTCAATGGTTATAAAATTCCTTATGATGTTTCTAATGCGGCATTCCAATCAAGTTTCCAAGTTTGGTTAGAAGAAACCACTAATGCTGTGAGATTTGTTTATGGGCCAGTTATTAACGGTGTTTCTACTAGCCCTACTGCACGAACAATTAATGCATTTATTTCAAATGGTGCTGCAAGTGCAAACAACTCAATCTACATCAATGGAACTACTGGTTTACCTGTAGCTACAGGTACTGCTCCAGGTATTTCTGAGGGTACTGGAACTGCTGGTACTGCGTTCCCATCAATTAGTGGCGGAACCGATGGTTCAAGAGTTGTTTATACATTTACTCCAAATGCTTTGCCTGCGGTTTCAACACCAACAGGATTTACGTCAACAGGGCAAACTACCAATTCAATTGAATTATCTTGGTCAGATGTTAGTGATGAACACGGATACATTTTATGGTATTCAAACTCATCGGCAAGCTTTAATGAAAATGCAATTACTGCGAATACTGGTTTAGAAGGAAAGTTATTCTTAGCGGCAAACACAACTACGTTTGATTTAACTGGCTTAACATCAAATACACCATATTATTTCAAACTTGCCGCAGTTAAAGGTAACACTTCTGGTTTTGCTACTTTAACCCAAAGTGTAATTGCTCAGGCAGTTGCTGTATCTGGAGTAGCTGTAAGTCAGGCTGGTACTGGTTTATTAACTAGAGGTGCTACTAATGTACCATTACTTCAATTAACAGTATCAACCACGGGTAACTCTAATACATACAACTTACAATCAATTACGCTTGGTTTAGGTTCAGGAGTTACTGCTGGAACTATTACAGGCGTTCGTATTTTCAGAACTACAACTCCAGTATTTAGTACTGCAAATCAAGTGGGTACTGGTACAATTAGCTTCAGTGGAACTAGCTTAACTATTACTTCTACTAATGCTGGTGCTGGTTTTGCAACTACATATTCTCCAGGAACAAATTATTTCTGGATTACTGGAAATATTGCTAGTGGCGCTACAATTCTTGCTACTGCCGATGTACAAGTAACAGGTAATATCTTGTTTACTTATGGTTCAACAACAGGAAATGCTATAACGCCTACCACTCCAAACCCTACAGGAAGTTACACTATTGGTAACTCTTTCGATTTTGAAAGTGGCGATCAAGGTTTTGCTAACGCAAGTTCAAATACAAGTTTCTGGACACGTACTACAATACCTGCATCTGGTACTACACCAAATAGTTTAAATGCCGGTTTTAGTACATCGTCAGACGTTTATCCAGGATATAGAGCTGGAAACACGGGCACTCAAGTTTGGGGTACAAACGCATTTAATACACCAGCGAGTTCATCAGTTACCATAGGTAATCAGGATTTAACTTCACCAATTTTTGTAGCTCAGGGTACTTCTACAAACTTTAGTTTATGGAACTGGTGGTCTTTAGAGAATGCCACTACTGCTTATGATGAGGTGATTTTTGAATATAGCGTAAATGGTGGCGCTTGGACATCTGCAAGCACAAATGCAAATGGTCCAAACAGAAATACTCCTGTAGCAGGTTGGAAACAAAGAACAATTTCGGTTCCAACAACAGCTGGACAAACCGTTCAATTACGTTTCCGTTATGAAGGAGATGGTACAATTTTCGCTGGTTATTTCTTTGACGATTTCCTAAGCGATGCACCGCTATTAACTGATGTAACAGCTCCAACAGTAAGTCTTGGTTCTGTAGCCAATACGCCTTCAAGAGTTAATTACACTTTAACAGGTTTAGCTACAATTACCGATCCTAATCCTGGGTTTGGTGTTAATACATCAACTACTCTTCGTCCGCGTTTGTATTTCAAGCGCTCAACCGATGCAAACAACTCAACAGGTTGGAAGTCAGTAGCGGCAACAAACACTACTTCACCTTTCTCTTTTGTAGTTGATTATAGCCTGCTAAACGGAGGTACTGGAGTAACTACAAACGACGTTATTCAGTATTTTGTAGTTGCCCAAGATAATGCAACAACTCCAAATATTGGGGTAAACACAGGTGTTACTTTAGCAGGAACAAGAACTTCTGTTAATCTTTCTAGTACAAACCTTAGTAATGTTAGTGGTACAATTCCATCGTACACAATTATTCCTGGTCCATTAACACTTGATGCAGTAGCTATGGTTCATCCAAATGCTTCTGTAACCAGAGGTTCTACTAACCAAGTTATTGGCAGAGTTGAATTACAAATTGGAGGTTCTACAGGTTCATTAAATTTAACTTCAATAACAGTAAACAGTAATAGTACAAATATTACAACTACCAATGTTGGTAACTTTAAGTTGTTCTATACCACAGGTACAACTTTTGCTGCAACCACTCAGTTAGGTTCTGCAGTTGCTATAACTGGTACTGGAACAACTGCCACAGTTAACTTTACTGGTTTAAACAGAACATTATCTGGAGGTTCAAATTATATTTGGATTACATCAGATATTCCTGCTGGTGCAACCATTAATACAACCCTAGCTTTAAGGCTAGCAGTAAATAGTATTACAATTACAGATGGAACTACAAGTTCAACATCTCCTGCAACTGGTATCACACCTACAGGAACAGTAAGTGTTGTTTTACCAGTATTGCCTAACCTAGCTTATACTGTTGCAAGAACAACTAATATTGAGTATAGCTCAATTATTGGTTTGGAAGGAACCAATAATTTTGGTTTTACTCAAACTTCTTCGTTAGATGATGGAGTTTCTCCAACTATTGATTTGGGTAGCACATTTACTGGTTTTAACTTCCAAGGTGTTGCATTAACAAGGTTTGCTGTTTCTACCAACGGTCATTTACAATTTAATCCTGACTTTAGTACAGTTAACGAATGGGTAAATACTAACGCTATCAGAAACTCATTTGCTCCTTTCTATGACGACTTGTTAGCACCTTCTGCGCCAAATAACCATATGTTCTACAGAATTGATGGCTTGCTTGGATCAAGAATCCTTACAGTTGAATGGGCAGGAATGGAACAGTTCCAACACGCTGGTCCAGATCTTAACTTCCAAGTGAAGTTATATGAAGCAGATGATCGTATCGAATTTATTTACGGTACCATGGTAGGTTTCAATGGCTCATTTGATAAGGCTTATGATTATACCTTAGGTATTTTTGGAGGTGTAACTGGTACAGGACAAACAACCACTACACCTTTAACTGGTCAGTATTTGTCTCAGCGTATTCAAAATACTTCAAATTTCCAGAACGGTACCTATACGTCTAACCTTACGGTATTACCTGCTTGTAATAGCCGAATTACATTTACTCCATCAGGTTCGTTTACGAATGGTACTGCCACAGAACCTGTTGTGTCTAATAATTTCTGCGGTGCCGCAACGCCAATTAGTTTAACCTTTGGTTCTTCTATCAATAACTGTAATGTATATAGATCTGCGTTATATTCAGGTTCAAATTCAACACCTGTAGTTTGTACCACAGGCGTAGCTAATGGTGCTGATGATGCCGCTTGGTTTAGCTTCTATAACGATAGCCCAAGAGATATAGTAGTTTTAGTAAATGCATCAGGTGGCTATGCACCAGCAATTCAATTAGCAAGCAACTGTTCTACTGCTCTTGCTTGTACTACTACTACCACTCAAGGTGGTATTATGCAGTTGAACTACACAGGACTTGGTATAGGTACATTCTATGTACGCGTTCACCACAACGGTGTAGGTATTACAGGTTCACCGGTTAGTGGAGGTACAGGTTCAGGTATGTTTACTATGAGCGTATATACTACTGCTTCAGCTCCTGTAAACGATGTATGTAGTGGGGCCATTGTATTAACTCCTAATGCTTCTGAAACGCTAGGAAGTACACTCAATGCAAGTAGCCAAGCTAACTCTCCAGCAGGCACTGGTTCAGGTGCTGATCCTGACGATGACGATGTTTGGTATAGCTTTACTGCTACAGCAACTTCTGCAACTATTTTATCAAGAGGTGTATCGCCATTTATTCCAGTTGTAGAAGTATGGAGAGCTGCATGTCCAGATAATACAACAGCAATTTCTGAACGCTTATTACAATCAAATCCAGGTAATGCAACTCAGCAGTCTAACTTGCTAACTGGTTTAACCATTGGTACAACTTACTATATTAGAGTTTACCACAGAGCTACAGGTGCTCCTGCATCTGGTTCTCGTCAGTTCTTCTTACAAGTAAGTTTACCGCGTCCTAGTTGTCCTACTTTAATTACAGCTACAGCTCCTTCAGGTGGTATTGCTACTCCTTCTAATGGTGCAACTGGTGTTTCTTTCGATGTTCCTACTGCCTTTGAGTGGAACGCTGTAACGTTTGATGGTACAATTAGCTATCGTTATTACTTTGGAACCAATGCTACACCAGCCGATAATGAGTTTGTTTCTACCAACCTAACAAGCTTTGTAACTCCTAACTTAGCTGATGGTGCTACTTATTATTTCCAAGTTCGTACGGTAAGTTCAACTAATGGTGAAAGCCAAGGTTGTGTGAATAGAAGTTTCTCAACTGCAGTACGTCCAGGTGTTCCTGTATGTGCGGTTGTTTCTTCTCCTATTGCAAATGCAGTTACTACATCGTCACCAATTATTACTTGGGCTAGTGTAACTAATACATTCCGCTATACAGTACAAGTTGCCACTGATGCTGGTTTTAGTAATGTAGTTTACAGCAATACGAACGTATCGGCTTCTGCTACATCATTTACAATTCCAGCCGGAAACCTTATTGGTAATACCACTTATTTTGTACGTGTAACGCCAAGAAACTCTATAGGAGTTACCCCATCTGTTACTTGTAATGCTGTAAGCTTTAGAACTGAAGTTGCCAATAACAACGCTTCTGGGGCTATTGCATTAACCTTTGCTTCTTCATGCACTCCAACAAGCGCAACTTCAACTGGCGCATCTGCATCAAGTGCAACTAATGGTGTTGGTGTAACTGGTGCTAACGACGATGATGTTTGGTTCTCATTTGTACCAACTACTCAGAACGTAACTATTTCTGTAACTGGTGGTACAACTGCTGGTACTTTACAGAATCCGGTTATTGAATTAGCATTATCTAATGGTGTTACATTTGCAACATTTGATGGTAATACTGGTGCTACTGAAATTGGCTCAGCCAACGTTCCATTTGTTGATGGTAGAAATTACTTAGTTCGTGTTTATTCACGTTCAACAAGCGTAGCTAATGCTGGTACATTTAATATCTGTGTAATTGGTGCTGCTACCTTAACTGGTAACAATACCATTAGCGGCAATTATGGTTCAATAACTGTTTCAAGTGGCAACACTTTAACTATTAACGGTACTACAACTGTAGGTAACTTAACTATTGAAAGCGGTGGTACTTTAATTGTACAAGGTAGCAATGTGGTTTCTGGTAACGTATTTACCTTAGCTGCTGGTGCAACCCTACAAATTGCTTCACCTGCTGGTATCGCTTCTGGTACTTCAGCAACTGGTAACATTCAGTTTGCAGTTCGTAACTTCAGTACCGATGCAAACTATGTTTACAATGGTTCAGCAGCGCAAGCAACTGGAACTGGCTTACCAGGCAGA